>DASWTQ010000653.1:0-12161 GCA_036402055.1 Herpetosiphonaceae bacterium | reverse complement strand
CGGTATTCATGCTGCGCTCGGGCGGTGATTGATCACGGAAGCGGAAGCGCCCAGCGCCTCCGCCTCACACGCTCGCGACAAGGATCGTCCGGCGGCAGCCGTCCGATTCGAGCCGCGAGCGCTCCGATCGATTAGCTCTTGCGGGTATTGACGCGGCCGTCGAGACGCACGCCGCCGGTTCCCAGCGTGATCTCGGTCACGCTGCCGTAGCAGCGCAGCTCGGGCTGCTGATAGGGCTGCTTCTCAGCAGACACGGTCGAGGTCTGGGCGGATTGGGTTTCGGTCTGTTGCATGGTTTGGTCCTTTCTCGCCGGATGACCGGCTGGTGTTGGATAGAAAGATGAACGTTCGGATCAGAACCCGGTCGCCAGCGATCGCTGTGGCTCGGCCTCGATCTGATGGAGCGCCGCGCTCAGCCTGGCATCGAAAGCGCCAAAGCCTGGTGCAGACCGGCACTGCGCGGCGGAATCAACTGCTTGATCGCGCCGCCGTCGAGCGAGCGGAACCAGCCCTCAAGACACAGCAGCGTGATCAGGTAGCCGGTCGCGCCCCGCGACTGCTCAACCGCCGCCCAGAAGGGCTTGGGCTGAGCGTAGCCGCGCTCAAAAATATGTGTGACCCGGCTGCGCGCAAACCAGGCGCGGATCGCGCCCGGCGACAGGCAGCGCTCGATCACCGGCGAAAAATCAACGCCGACATTGCCGACGCGCACGGCATCGGGCAGGATTCCCGCCAGCGCCTTACGGTGATGCAGCCGGCTGGCGCGCAAGAACGTGCGCTCGGCGTGCTCCCACTTGAACTCCGCCGGCATCGACAGCACCAGTTCGATCAAACGGCGATCGGTGTAGGGATGGCGACGCTCAAGCGGCTGCGCGACCGGCATCGTCACCGGCACCATGGGCGGCGTGATCTCGGCCAGCGTGCCGCGCGCCACCGGACAGCGCACATCGAAGCGCCGCTGACGAGCCTGGCGCATCGCGTGGTCGACCTCGCGCACCCGCTGCTGCAAGCGCGGCGGCAGATAGTCGGGCAGCTCGATCGGTTTGCGCCGCTCCCAGAAGCCGAGCCCGGTCGCCAGCAGCGGCCACGGAGCCAGCGGCGCGACGCCAAACAGCGCCAGCTTGAGCAGCGCCGCCTGCCAGGAGCGCCCGAGATCGACGCCGAAGCGCCGCGCCATCTCGCCAAAGCGCCGCCGTCGCAGCAGATCGAAGTAGACCAGCTCGGAGCCGCCGTTGAGCGCGTCGCCGAGATCGCCTGTGAGCAGCACGCGGCAGCCGGTCTGATCGACAAGATCGTAGAGCCGCGTCACGGCGCTGGGCATACGCAATTCCTGCGGCCCCAGGATTGTGTAGGGCGTCCACTGCTCGTCCATGAACTGCGGCGCGTACAGCCGATCGGCGGGCAGCATGTGCGCGTGCAGCGGGTAGCGATGGAGCACGGGAACAATCCGCTCGCGCTCGTCGACCTCGGTCGCCTCGTCGAAGACCAGCGAGAACGAGTGCAGCTCGGGCCGCTCGGAGGCCGGAACTCGGCCCGCCAGGCTGGCAACCGCCGGCGAGTCCAGGCCACCGCTCAACTCGATCGCCACGTGGGAGCGGCTGCGCAGCCGGCAGCGCACGGCCTCGTCCAGCGTGTGCAGATATTGCTCAAGCACCTCGGTCTCGGAGCGTCGATCGGCCGGCTGATCGCGCCAATCCCAGAACGATCGCGTCACCACTCGGCCGTCGCGGGCGGTCAGGCACGCACCGGCGGCCAGCGCCCGAAAGCCGCGAAATAGTCCTTGATCCCAGCCGTTGTACCACTGAAACGCCGGCGCGAGATATTCCAGCACCTGCTCGTCGTCGATCGCCAGCGGCACGGCCGGATCTTGCAAAATCTGCATGCGATCGGTCGCCAGGATCAGCCGGTCGCGATCGTTGTAGAAAAAAAGCTGTCGCGCACCGCCGAGATCCCGCGCCGCGAACAGCGTCCGGCTGCGCTCGTCCCAGATCGCAAAGGCCCAGTCGCCGATCAAACGATCGACGCAGGACTCGCCCCAGGCCAGGTAAGCCGCGAGGATCAGCGCGGTGTCGGTGTTGCTCGTCGGCAGATAGCGGCGCGGCAACGTTTGGCGCAGCTCGGCGCGGTTGTCGATGCGACAGCTAGCCACGATGCGCAGATCACCCGCCACAACCGGAACGCCCGGCTCGTCCTCGGGCAGTGTCGCCAGATCCGCCTGCGCCAGCCCGACCGCGCCCTCGGCCCAGGTCCACGCGCCGTCGGGATAGCGCCGCCTGACGCAATCGTTCATGGCGTGGAGCAGCAGCGGCTCGACGGGCTGGCCGTCCCACTGCACAATCGCGGCGATCGCGCTCACAGCAGCCCATCCCGTCGTGATGATTGCCCGGCAGTGGGCAGCGCGGATTCGGAGCGGAAGCGCCTAGTTTGCATGCTGTCTTTCCAGGGGAAACGCCGGCAAAGGAGTGTAGCGGGCCACGGTGCTGGCCGAGCCGCCGATCACGATCCGGCCCGCCGACTCGACCCAGGCGTGAGCTTCAAGCCGCCCGCGTTCGTCGCGCGCCACGCCGATCTTGAGATCCGCAGCGTGGCCGTTGCGCCGGAGCAGCACCTGAGCGGCGAGCGCCTGCGGCAAGCAGGTTGCCCGAGGCAGATACACGCCGGCGATCGCAACAGCCCAGCCGATCTGCTCGATCGAGAAGCGCGGCGATGCTCCTTGAGGCCGCGCCAGCAGCCGGTGAACCACGCGAAACGGCAGCAGCCAGAGCGCCACGCGGATCGCGCCCAGCAGCAGCCAGGCCCGCAGCAGCAACCACCGCTCGCCCGGCGACAGCTTGAGCCATTTACGCAGCGGCGACATCGCTCACTTCGATGAGTTGGACCTCGGCCAGGTTGTTCAGCAGCGCCAGCAGATCGCGCTCACAGCGCTCGGCGTCGACATCGTACTCCGCCATGATCGCATCGCGCAGCGCGGCAACCGACTGCGGCTGCTGAAGCAGCTCCCAGATCCGAGAGCCGATCGCGTCCAGGCCGTAGTACATCCCATTCTTGAGATTGAGGATCACCGCCTCGCCCTCCAGATCGGAGGATACCTGTTCTTTGGTTGCGACAACGACTGCGCTCTTCGAGATCATAGATCATCCTTCGTGTGGGAATACTCCGCAGGCAGAACACCGGCGCATCTCGCGCAATGTCCAGGAGCAGTATACAAACTTGACCCACCGGATCAATGATTGCGCTTCCTATGTACAGCAGTACTTTTGGCTAGGAAAGCCTGGTCGTTCTGAGTCGGCGCTGGCTCGGCTCGATCCTGACTCTCGACGAGGCCAATAAATTATGTCTAGTCGATCGACAGCCGGCGCGTGCTACTCCAAATCTGCGCGATGATAGCACAAAATGATCGCACATGATCGCTTTATGGCCGGCAAAAATTATCGATACATCCATCTGCGGGAGGAATAACGTGGGGTAACATTCGCTTAATCAAAACCCGTTACACTATCGCGCCCGAACAATCAACATCCAGTTTGCCCGCAAGTTAGTACTTCTCACTCAGAAGATATAGGACTGATGCTGTTCGACAGCGTGTTGTGGTGCTTGGTAAGCTACGCAGCGGACAGGTGACCAGAAGCGATTGCCTGTAAAACCCCGCTTCAATCGCGTCGTCGATCTTTGCGCCAGGGAGCGAACGTCTTACCGTTATGGCACAACAATCTTGCTGGAGCAGCGCGCTACGCCTTCTCGGCATCGCATCCAAACGATCGACGGCGATCCATTCCGGCGCTCAGTCTCACGCATTCCGCACTCACCCCGCAGCGCTCCACCAGCGATTCGGCTCCCCCGCCAGCCGAAGCCGCTGCACGCACCTATCGTACAAGGGAGACATCTGAATGTCATACCAGCGTCAACGCAGCTTCGCGATGTCGCTTCTGCTCACGGGTCTACTGGTCACGCTGATGAGCTTCGGCGGCGGCTGGGGAGAAGCCTATGGGCAGACCGCTGGCCCGACTCCTACACCGCGCCGCGCCTCGCTCAGCGTCACCAAAGAGGCCGACAATCCGCGCCCGCAGCCCGGCGATACGGTCGTCTTTACGATCCGCGTCCAGAACGTCGGCGACGTGCCGGCGACTGATGTGATCGTGCAGGACAACGTGCCGGGCACCTTCGAGATCCTGGATGCCAGCTCGTCGACCGGCACCGTAACCGTGCAGGGCCAGACGGTGCGCGTCCAGATCGCGCAGCTCGATCCGGGCGCGACCGCAGTGATCACGATTCGCGTACGACTCCGGCCCGACGCTCAGGGACGGCTGGTCAACATCGTGATCGTGCGCCAGGGCAACTCCGCGATCGAAGAGCAGCGCGCCGAGGCCGTGCTGGACGTTTCTGACTCAGCCGGCGATGACGGACAGCCCGCCGCACCGACGGCAACGCCGCAGGGGCCGCGAAGCTCGCTGGGCAACACGGGAGCCGACACCAGCATGCAGTGGTGGCTACTGCTGCTGGGCCTGATGCTGATAGCGGCCGGCAGCGCGATCTACTGGCGCTCCCGAGCCACGAGGTAGCAGTACCATGCGCGGCGGCAAAACGATCGGCCTGATCCTCGGCACACTCATGCTCGGCGCTCTCGCGCTGGGCCTGACCGGCTACCTGCTGCGTGGCCGGGTGCTGAGCGCCGTCGCCGCCACTGCGCAGGTCCAGGCCGATCTTCAGCGCCGGGATCTGCGGGCCGGCTGTGCCGATCTCCAGACCGCCGCCGTCGCCTGGGAGCGCGCCGCCGCGCTGAGCCGGCCGCTCGCGCCGCTGCTGCGACGCATGGGATGGCTGCCCGCGCTGGGCTCAGATCTGCGTGTCGCGCCGGACGCGATCCTGCTGGCAAAGCACGGCACCGCCGCCGGATCGACCGCCTGCCGTGTGCTGGAGCCCGCTCTGGCCGCGACGAGCACTCCCGATCGATTGGCCGCAGCCGGACGCCAGCTGAGCCAGCACACCGCCGAGCTGGCCGCGATCCAGGCCGATCTCCACGCCGCACAGCGCGCCTGGCAAGCGATCGAGCCGCATGTCGGGCAGAGCCCACGTCTCGCGCCGTATCAAGCTCAATTGCAAGCCTTTGGTCGCCTGGCGCCCACCGCCGCGCAAGCCCTGAGCAGCGCGCAGCAGTCAGCGCCCGAGCTGCCCTGGCTGCTGGGCCTCGAAAGCTCACGCCGCTACCTGGTCGTGCTTCAAAACCCGTTCGAGCTGCGGCCAACCGGCGGCTTTATCGGCCTGGTCTGTGTGGTGCAGGTCGCCGAGGCTAAACCGTCGCTGGAGCGCTGCCAGCCGAGCGAGACCTACGACGCGCCGGCCAAAGCCGCGATGCCGTTTCCCTACACGCGCTACCTGCGGCTCGGCGGCTGGTATCTGCGCGACGCCAACTGGTCGCCGGACTTCCCGACGACGGCGCGCACGCTGCAAGAGTTTTGGATCAGCAACGGCCAGCAGCCGGTCGACGGCGTGATCGCGGTCGATCCCTACGCGCTGGTGCCGCTCTTGAAGGCCAGCGGCCCGCTCAAGCTCGGCGACGGCTCCACTATCGACGCGGATCAGATCGTCGCGGCGATCCTGTCGCGCTATTACGACGGCGCGATCTACCGCGACAAAGGCCAGCTAGCCGAGCTGCTGCCGGCGCTGTTTCAGCATCTGCTGACGACAGATCTGGCGACACTGCCGCAGGTTGCCACCGCGCTGCACACCGGCATCGCCGAGCGCCACGTGCTGATCGCGCTCAACCAGCCAGAACTGGCGGCAGTGCTCAAAGCCCAGGGCTGGGATGGCAGCCTCGCGCCGGCGACTAACGACACGCTGCGGATCGTGGATGCCGACGTGGGCTACGGCGCGGTCAACGCGTTCGTCGAGCGGCTGAGCGACTACCAGGTAGCGCTGGATCGCGACGGCACGCCGCTGACAGCCACGCTGACGCTGACCTACACCAATCGCTACTCGGCCTGGGCCGAGGCGCCGACCGCCTACGCCGTCAACGGCCAATGCACCGATCCCCGCACGCTGGCACTTGAGCGACGGCCCGGCTGCTACGCCAACTATCTGCGGGTCTACGTGCCGCAGGGCAGCCGGCTGCTCGACGCGCAGGGCCTTGACGAGTCGCTGGGCGTGGATCAGCAGCATGGCCGCACGATCTTTGGCGGCTACCTGCGCGTACAGCCCGGCGCTGAGCGCGTGGTCCGGCTGAGCTACCGGCTGCCGAAGCTCACTCCCGGCGCGCTAACGATTGAGAAGCAGCCGGGAACGCTGGCCCCGCCGCTCAAGATCACCGCCGGCACCGCTGCACACCAGGCCACAATCTGGACCAGCGCGCAGACCGATCGGAGGCTGGCGATCCACAGCGACGGCGCGAGCGTGACAATCGACGGGACGCAGGATCAAGTGGCAACTGAGGTGTTCGCGCGCCACGCAGCCTGGATCGACGGGCTGGCAAAGTGGCAATCCGGCGATCGACAGGCTGCGCTGCAAACCTGGCAGTCGGGCGCGGCGCTGGATCGAGCGATCGACCACGCACGCACGCTGCCCATCGACGAGGCGATCGCGCTGACCGAGGTGATCGCGGGTGTGGAGCAGGGAGGCCGCGCCGCGTTCGAGCAGGCCACGCTGGAGGAAGCGCAGGGCCGGCAAGCCGCCGCCGATGCGCTGTACCGGACGGCAGCCGAGCGCAGCCCCGAGAATCCGCTGGCGCAGCTGACCTGGACCCGGCGGCAGATCCAGACCGGGGTAGCCAATCCCAACATGCGCCAGGTCGCGCAGTCCTCATCGGCTGTGCGCCGCTGGCGAGCCGCCGCCGACGCGCTTGAGCAGACCGAGCGCCTGGACGAGGCAGCCGCTTATCTTGACGTGCTGGTGCGAGTCACGCCCGAGGATCGCGCGCTGGCGCTGCGTCACATCGATCTGCTGCTGCGCACCGGCCATAACGGGCTGGCGCTAGGCCGCTACGAGGTCATCGCACAGCACGACGACATCTGGGGCCGGCTGGCAGGCGCGCGGCGGGCGCAGATCAACGGCAACCCTCAGGAAGCGATCGCGCTCTACGGCGATGCACTGCTCCTGGCGTCCGACTACGCGACCGCGTTTCGCATCGGCGATGGCCTGCGCGATCTCGGCGCACAAGAGGCGGCAATGGAAGCTTACGCTCGCACGGCCGACCTGGCTCCGGGCAGCATCTGGCCGCTGCTGGCCGCCGGCGACATGCTGCGCGGCACCGATCCCGACAGGGCGCGGGCCTGGTACAGCCGAGCCCAACAGATCGATCCTGCCAGCGGCTATCCCGATTTTGCCCTGGGAACGATGCTGCTCAACCACGGCGACACGACCGGCGCGATCCAGTCGTTTGTCGCGGCGACGACCAAACAGCCGGATGTTCAACTGTTTCAAGAAACGCTGGATCGTGTCCAGGCGCAGCAGCGCAGCGGAGCGCTGCCGGTGCCCGCGCGAGTTCAATAAATAACGATGGGTATTCCAACATCGGAGAACGTTATGACCTGCTTCGTAGAAACGTCACGCCCTACTGCCCGTCAGATCCAACCGCTCGTCGGGCCAACTGTGGCTTTGATCCCAGCGTTCAATGAAGAACGATTCATCGGCAGCCTGGTGCTGGCCGTCCAATCTTATGTCGATCATGTGGTCGTGGTCGACGACGGCTCGTCGGATCGCACGGTGGAGATCGCGCGCAAGGCCGGCGCGACCGTGGTGCAGCACCAGGTCAATCAGGGTAAGGCCGCTGCGGTCAATACCGGCTTTACGTATGTGCGCCGCCTGCGACCGGCCGTGCTGGTGATGCTCGACGGCGACGGCCAGCACTGCGCCGACGACATCCCGCAGCTGCTGGCGCCTGTACGCGCTGAAGAGGCCGATGTAGTCGTCGGATCGCGCTTTATGTCGGTCAAGAGCGATATTCCGGCCTATCGCAAGGTGGGCCAGCACGGCCTCACGCTGGTCACGAATCTGGCCTCGGGTGTGAGCATCAGCGACTCGCAGAGCGGCTTTCGCGCGTTCTCGTGGCGGGCGCTGGAGCAGCTGTCGTTCAGCCAGGGCGGCTTCTCGATCGAGTCCGAGATGCAGTTCCTGGTGCGCGAGCACCGGCTGCGCGTGCTGGAAGTGCCGATCAAAGTAATCTACGCCGAGCCCGCCAAGCGCAACCCGGTCAGCCACGGCATGCAGGTGCTGAACGGCATTCTGCGGCTGGTCGGCCAGATCCGCCCGCTGCTCTTCTTCGGCGTGTCGGGCGTGGTCACGCTGCTGCTGGGCATGGCGCTGGGCCTGCATATCGTCGATATTTATGCGCGCACTCACACGCTGGCGATCGGCTATGGGCTGCTGACGGTTATGCTCTGCGTGATCGGCATGCTGCTGGTCTTTGTCGGGCTGGTGCTGCACTCGACGCGCGGCATGCTGCTTGAGCTGCGCCGAAATATGCTCGATCGGCTGGAGACCGAGGCCGGATATAATCAGAATGTGGTTGTGCACCAGAGCGATCTGCGCAGCGTGGCCTAAGCATAAGATACGGAGCATCCGCAATGCGAGCCAGCGTGATCGTCGTCAGCTACAACAGCCGCCTGGACCTGCCGGCCTGCCTGGATTCGATCCTGGGCCAGCTCACAGCCGAGGACGAGCTGATCGTGGTCGATAACGGCTCGACGGACGGCAGCGCCGACCTGGTCGCGGCGCGCTATCCCGAGGTCACGCTGATCCGCAGCACGAATGAGGGCTACGCCGGCGGCAACAATCGCGGCACGCAGGCGGCTCAGGGCGAGTACCTGGTGATCCTGAATCCCGACACGGCGCTGCTGCCCGGCGCGATCGACGCGCTGATCACGCCGCTGGCTGGGTCGGCCGAGATTGGTTTGACGACGGCCTGTATCGTCTTCATGGACCGGCCAATGGTCGTCAACACCTGCGGCAACACCGTGCAGTTCACGGGCCTGACCTACTGCCGGGGCGCGGGGCAGCCACGATCCGGCTACACGACACCGGCCGAGGTCGATGCGGTCTCGGGCGCGGCCTTCGCAATTCGTCGCTCGCTCTTCGACGAGCTGGGCGGCTTCGACGCGCAGTTTTTCATGTACGTCGAAGATACCGATCTGTCGTGGCGGGCGCGCAGCGCCGGGTATCGCTGCCTGTACGTGCCCGGCGCGATCGTTAAGCACGCCTACCAGCCGGGCTATTCGCCGAACAAAGCGTTTCATCTGGATCGCAACCGGCACCTGATGCTGCTGAAAAACCTTGAGCGCGGCACGTATCTACGGATGCTGCCCGGCCTGCTGCTGAGCGAGGTCGTGACCGCCGGATTTTTGGCGCTCAACGGGCCGCGCTACTGGGGCGTCAAGTTGCGCGTGTACCGCTGGCTCTTCGCCGAGCGACGGTCGATCCGGTTGGCGCGGCGCGCGGTTCAGGCTCGGCGCACCCACAGCGATCGCGAGATCATCGGGCGCATGACCTACCGGCTGGAGTTTGGCCAGCTGGCGAATCGTACGCTGGCGCGCATGGCCGAGCTGGTTTTTCATCCGGCCTTCTGGATCGCCCGGCGACTGGTGACGGCGTAGCCCTGGCCGGCGGAGCGGGCTGCTGCGATCCGGCCCAATGTTTTTTGATCTTTGCAATTGTTTGAATAGTTCATTCAGCGCGGGCTGATGTGAGGAGCATATCGAATGATTACCACCGTAACGACCGCAACCACGACCGCCGTCTCGACGGTCGGGGCGGCATCGCTAGCCCTGGTTGCGATCTGTACCGTGCTGGTGCTGCTGCTGAACAAGGAGATGATCTTGATCAGCAAGCGCGACTGGGCGGTTCGGCTGAGCAAAACGCTGAACATCGCGATCATCCCGCTGATGATTGTGTTTGTCGTAACGATCATGATGCAGGTCTGGCGCGTGCTGCGCTAGCCGCTGTGGGTAGGAGGAGTCATGTTGAATCAGCAGGCGCGATCGAGCAGTGGGAGCCGGCGATGAAGCTGCGTATCGCCCATGTCACGGCGACCTTTCCGCCGTATCGCGGCGGCACCGGCAACGTGTGCTACCACAATGCGCGAGAGCTGGCGCGGCGCGGACACGACGTTCACGTGTTTACGGCGGCGATCGACGGCGCTTCCGGCGTTGAGCAGCGCGACGGCATCACGATCCATCGTCTGCGGCCGCTGGTGCGCGTCGGCAACGCGCCGATTCTGCCGGGATTGCTCACGGCGCTGCGCGGCTTCGACGTGATTCATCTACACTATCCGTTCTTCGGCGGCGAGATCACGACGCTGGCGGCACGGCTCAGCCACACGCCGCTGGTGATCACCTATCACCAGGATGTGCTGCTGCATGGCCTGATGGGCCTGATCGAGCGCACGCTGCGGCTGACGGCCGGGCGGCTCACGCTGCGATCGGCGGCGCGGCTGCTCTTCACCTCCCGCGATTACGGCAACGCCTCGTATGTGCGGCCGCTGCTGCGTGGTCGCGAGGCCCATATCGGCGAGCTGCCCAACGGCGTGGACACAAATGCTTTCACGCCCGGCCCCATCGACTCTGCTTTTCGATCGCAGCACCAGCTCAGCGCCGAGGATCGGGTGGCGCTGCTGGTGGCAGGGCTGGATCGCGCGCACTACTTCAAGGGCGTGGATGTGTTTCTGCGGGCGCTGGCGCAGCTTCCGAAGGATATCAAAGGCGTGATCGTCGGCGACGGCGACCTGCGCGCCAGCTACCAGGCGACGGCTGCGGCGCTGGGCCTGGGCGATCGCGTACGCTTCGCGGGCCGCGTCTCGGACACCGATCTGCCACGCTACTACCGCCTGGCCGACGTGACGGTGCTGCCCTCGGTGACGATGGGCGAGGCGTTTGGCCTGGTGCTGGTCGAGTCGCTGGCCAGCGCGCGGCCGGTGATCGCTACGAATCTGCCAGGCGTGCGCACGGTCGTCAGCCAGGAGCGCGACGGGCTGCTGGTCGAGCCCAACGATCCGGCGGCTTTAGCTCAGGCGCTCGGTCAGATCCTCGGCGATGGTCATCGCAGCCGAAACATGGGCCAGGTCGGCCGCACCAAGGTCGAGCTGCTCTACGACTGGGCGCAGATCGGCGCGCGGCTCGAAGCGATCTATCAGCAGGTACTGTCCGAAGCCAAGCGAACCGCGCCCGCCTACGCGCGAGGCCAGCGATGATCGGGACGCTGCCGATGGTGGCGCTGGCACCGCTGGATTATCGCTATGCGCTGGATGCCGCCCGCACGCTGTTTGTTCCGCACGCCGCACCCGTAATCCGCTGCAACGTGGCCGAGCTTGACGCCGAGGTTCGCCAGCGCTTTGCCCGTCAGTCTACGTCGATCGAGCACGGCGCGCTGTGGATCGAGCCGCTGGCTGCGTCGTGGCGCGCGGAGCTGAACGATCTGACTGCTCAATTACCCGCCGGCGCGCCGCTGGTTGTGATCGCGTCGCAGCCGCTGGCACGCCTGGTGCCGGAGCGCCGGACCTGGGGCGGCGAGCCGCTGGGGATGCAGCTCACCGGAATCAATGTGCTGCTCAGGGCGCTGCGCAACGCCCGGCTCAGGATCGAGGCACGACACGGCATTCACACCGCCGCATCGATCGCGCTGAGCCAGGTCAGCCAGCAGGCGGCGCGGCTCCGTCGTCCCGATCTCGGCGATCGGCTGCATTTCGCGGCGCGGCTGCGCTACTGCACGCACGGGCCGCTGGCGGCGCTGGCGACGGTTGGGCTGGTGGTGGGGCGGAAAGGGTAGCGGGAAAACAAAGGAACAAGCGGTGCCATGCCCAGAGGGCGCCCGGCGAAGGGAACAAAGGAGTGTTGATACGCGCTTTTTGTTCATTTGTTCTTTGGTTCTTTGGTTCGTTTAGCTGGCCCTCACCCCCTCCGTCCCCCTCTCCCGCTGCGGCAGGCGAGGGGGAAGAGCGAGCCTTTATTGTTTGTTCTGTTATTTTTTATTTGGTTTTTTGGTTTCTTTGTTCCTTGTTCGTTTGTTCATTCGGCTCTAGGTTCTTGGTTCGTTTTGTTCTCGGTTCTTTGTTCTTGGTTCTTCGCCCATGCTTCAAATCACCGCTCCAACTCAGATCGATCGCGCTGTCTCGGCGCTGGCTGCCTGGCTTGAGACTATGCGTGGACCCGGCGGCTACGGCGGTCCGGTCGCGCACTGGT
>DASWTQ010000652.1:0-5632 GCA_036402055.1 Herpetosiphonaceae bacterium | reverse complement strand
CGGTAAGCGGCAGCGGCAGCGGCGCCGGCGGATGGATCACTTGCAGCGGCGTGCCGTGATCGACGGCAAAGGTCGTGCGCAGCACCTCGTGGCGGGCGATCAGCGCGCGCGCGCTCTGCTCCAGCGCCGCCAGATCCAGCGGCCCGTGGAACCGCAGCGCGGTAGGGATCTGGTAGGCGGTGCTGTGGGGCTGCAACTGATCGATGAACCACAGGCGCTGCTGGGCAAACGAGAGCGGCAGCTGTGCCGGGCGCGGCTGCGCGACCAGCGGCGGCATGACGCTACTGGTTGCATGCTGACGCAGCGCATCGACCTGGTGCGCGAGATCGGCGAGACGCGGCGTGTCGAAGAGCAGACGCAGCGGCACCTCGACATCCAGCGCCTCGCGTAGCCGCGCCACCACCTGTGTCGCCAGCAGCGAGTGCCCGCCGAGATCGAAGAAGCTATCGCTGCGCCCGACCTGCGGCACGTCCAGCAGGTCGCTCCACATCGCTGCGATCAACGTTTCGACCGGAGTTTCAGGCGCGGCGTAGGTTTCGTCACGCTCCTGATCAGCCGCGTCCGGCACCGGCAGCGCGCCGCGATCGAGCTTGCCGTTGGGCGTGAGCGGCAGCGCATCCAGCAGCAGAATCGTGCCGGGAACCATGTAGTCGGGCAGGCGCTGCTGGAGCGCCCGGCGCAGCGCGCTCGTCGTCGGCGACTGGCCTGGCTGCGCGACCACGTAGGCGCGCAAGCGCGTGTCACCCGTGGCATCGGTATGCGCCAGAATCACGGCGTCGCGCACCTCGGGCAGTGCCAGCAGCGCGGCGGTGATCTCGCCGACCTCGATGCGGAAGCCGCGCACCTTGACCTGCTGATCGTTGCGGCCAACATACGCAAGCTCGCCGCCTGGCGTCCAGCGCGCCAGATCGCCGGTGCGGTAGAGCCGCGAGCCGGGCGTTGTGCCGAACGGATCGGGGATGAAGCGCTCGGCGGTCAGCGCGGGCCGATGGAGGTAGCCGCGTGCCAGTCCCGCACCGCCGACGTATAGCTCGCCGACCACGCCGACCGGCACCGGCTGAAGCGCGCCATCCAGCAGGTACAGCGCCAGGTCCGGGATCGCCACGCCGATCAAGCTCCCATTCGCAG
Organism: Herpetosiphonaceae bacterium; assembly: GCA_036402055.1. Lineage (GTDB taxonomy): Bacteria > Chloroflexota > Chloroflexia > Chloroflexales > Kallotenuaceae > LB3-1. The sequence continues at coordinate 4,504 of DASWTQ010000652.1, read as the reverse complement.
CCGCGATGTCGGCCTGGCTGAGGCGACGATAGGTGACGTGGACAGTGGTCTCGGTGATGCCGTACATATTGATCAGCTGCGGCTGCGCGTCGCCGTGTCGCGCCACCCACGGCTGAAGCAGCGCGAGATCCAGCGCCTCGCCGCCAAAGATCACCGCGCGCAGATCCAGCTCCGCCGCCATCTCGGCATCGGCTGCGCTAAACGCGCGGAAGGCCGAGGGCGTCTGGTTGAGCACCGTGACCCGCTCCGATCGTACCAGGGCGTAAAACGCCTGCGGATCGCGGCTGATCCAGTAGGGAACGATCACCAGCCGGCCGCCGTAGAGCAGCGCGCCCCACAGCTCCCAGACGGAGAAGTCGAACGCGTATGAGTGGAAGAGCGTCCACACGTCCTGCGCGTCGAAGTGGAACCAGCCGGCCGTCGCGTCGAACAGGCGCATCACCTGCGCGTGCGGCACGATCACGCCTTTCGGCTGCCCGGTTGAGCCCGAGGTGTAGATCACGTAGGCCGCGTGGTCGGGCGTGACATGCAGCGGCGGCGCGATTGCTGGCTGCCGATTAAGCGCCTGCGCATCGCGATCCAGGCACAGCAGCGACTCGGGATGCTCATCCAGCCACGGCAGGTCCGCGCGAGCCGGCGCGTGTGTAACGATCAGGAGCAGCCCGGCGTCCTCGGCCATGAACCGCAGCCGCTCCTCGGGATAGGCCGGATCGAGCGGCACGTAACAGCCACCAGCCTTGAGAATGCCCAGAATGCCGACGACCACCGCGATCGAGCGCTCCACGCAGAGGCCCACCGCCACATCGCCCTGCCGGGAGCGAGCGCCGACGCCGCGCTCGATCAGCAGATGCGCCAGCTCGTTGGCTCGCCGCTCAAGCTCTCGATACGTCAGGCGCTCGTCGCCATCAACCACCGCGATCGCGTCGGGCGTGCGCAGCACCTGGCGTGCAAAGCGCTCGGCGATCGTTTGATCGATCGCGAAATCGGCACGCGTACAGCCCTTAGCGATCAGCTGCGCCGCCGCATCGTCGGAAAGCAGGCGCACGGCCGCGACCGACTGCTGCGGATCGGACACGACAGCCTGGAGCAGAATCGCCCACTGCTCCACGAGGTTGGCCACGGTAGAAGGCTCAAAAAGATCGGCCCTATACACGACGTCGCCAAAAATGCCGTTATCAGCTGCGCTGACCGACACGCTGAGATCGAACTGGGCGCTGATATGCGTCAGCGGCACCGGCGCTACAGTCAGATCCGGCAATTGCAGCGGCCCGAGCGGCGCGTTCTGGAGCGTGAACATCACCTGAAACAGCGGTGTGCGGCGGAGGTCGCGCTGCGGCTGAACGGCTTCGACAATCTGCTCAAAGGGCACATCCTGATGCGCGTACGCGCCCATCGTCACCTGACGCACACGGCTCAGCAGATCGCGGAACGACGGATCGCCCGTGAGATCCAGCCGCAGCGCCAGCGTGTTGACGAAGAAGCCGATCAGAGACTCGACAGCGGTTGCGGTTCGTCCGGCGACGGGTGTGCCGACCATGATCTCAGCCTGGCCGCTCCAGCGCGCGAGAACGACGGCCCAGCCTGCCAGCAGCGTCATGAACAGCGTTGTGCCGCTGGCCTGGCTGAGCTGCTGGAGCGCGGTCGCCAGCTCCGCCGAAAGCCGAACCGGCACGCTCCCGCCGCGATCCGATGGCTGCGCCGGACGCGGACGATCTGTCGGCAGAGCGAGCACCGGCAGATCGGAGCCTGTCGGGCTAAGATGCTGCCGCCAGTAGTCCAGCAGCCGCTCTACGGTCGATCCCTGAAGCCACTGGCGCTGCCAGAGCGTGTAATCGGCATACTGCACAGGCAGATCGGGCAGCTCCGGCGCAGCTCCGGCGTGATAGGCCGTGTAGAGCGTCGAAAGGTCGCTCACCAAAACGCCGATCGACCAGCCATCGCCGATGCTGTGATGGAGCACGAGCACGAGCACATGATCTTCGGTGTCCAGCCGCAGCAGCTGTAGGCGCAGCAACGGCCCCATCGCCAGGTCGAACGGCTCTTGAATGATCTGCTCCACCAGCGCGCGTGCGCGCTCCTCGCGCGCAACGGCGGGCAGATCCCGGAGATCGGTAAGCGGCAGCGGTAACGGCGCCGGCGGATGGATCACTTGCAGCGGCGTGCCGTGATCGACGGCAAAGGTCGTGCGCAGCACCTCATGACGGGCGATCAGCGTGTTCGCGCTCTGCTCCAGCGCCGCCAGATCCAGTGGCCCGTGGAAGCGGAGCGCGGAGGGAATATGGTAGGCGGTGCTGTGGGGCTGGAGCTGATCGATGAACCACAGGCGCTGCTGGGCAAACGAAAGCGGCAGCTGCGTGGGGCGCGGCTGCGCGACCAGCGGCGGCATGACGCTACTGGTTGCATGCTGACGCAGGGCATCGACCTGCTGCGCGAGATCGGCGAGACGGGGCGTGTCGAAGAGCAGACGCAGCGGCACCTCGACATCCAGCGCCTCGCGCAACCGCGCAACCACCTGCGTCGCCAGCAGCGAGTGCCCGCCGAGATCGAAGAAGCTATCGTTGCGCCCGATCTGCGGCACGTCCAGCAGGTCGCTCCACATTCCTGCAATCAGCCCTTCGATTTCGGTCTCCGGCGCGGCATAATCGGTCTCCCGCTCCCAGCGTGCCGGGTCAGGTGCAGGCAGCGCGCCGCGATCGACTTTATCGTTGGGCGTGAGCGGCAGCGCGTCGAGCACCACAAACGCGCTCGGCAGCATGTAGTCGGGCAGATGCGCTTTGAGCATCGCGCGCAGCTCCGGCACAAGCGTCCGGGCAACTTTCGCGGCCAGCGGATTATTCGTGTACTGGCCCGCTGTGCGCGGCGCCGGCTGCTCCGACATCAGGCTGATAGCAGGCGCTGAGTGCTGCCGGAACAGCACGTCGAAGGTCGCCGGATCGCCGAAGCTCGCCCAGGCGATTTCGACGGTGTACGGCAGATCGTCGCCGAGCCGCCAGAGATCCTCAGGATCGATTCCCGCGTCGCGGAGATCGTGGAGCGCTGTCCGCAGCGTCGCGACTGTGGCCTGCTCGTCGGCGGCTGCGAGCCGTGCTGCCGCTTCGACATCAGCCAGCACGCGCGCATTCGGTACGTTGCGAACGACCAGATATGCCGGCTGCTCAGTTGTCAGGCGCGCGCAAATCCGATCGATCGTCAAGCCGTCGTGCTGCCAATCGAGCTGATCGAGATCGGTTGCTGCCGGCGCGTCGTCGAGATGGAGCAGCACGTCATAGCGGAAGCGCGTCATCTCGTTGGCCGCCGTGCCGCGTTTGAGCTGCACCGCAACTCGCCCGATGCGCGGGTACCGTCGCCGCAGGGCCGCGAAGAAGCCGGGATCGATCACCAGCTCTTCTTCATTCACCACGCGCTGGCGTACCTGCTGCCGAAGCTGGCGCAGCGGTAGGCTGTCCAGCGCCTGATGGAGCTGGACCGATGTATGGAACGCTTCAAGCAGCGCGTAGCTGCGTAGATCGCCGAGCACGATCGTGCCGTGAGACGCGGTCCGCTCGATCGCCCGCTCGATCACCTGCTCAAGGTAGAGCCGGCTCGGGAAGTACTGCACCACCGAGTTCAGAATGACGGTGTCGAAGTGCGCGGCGGGCAAATCGTCGATCTGATCGGCGGCACGCTGGAGCAGCGTCACCTGTGGCAGCGGCCGGCGCCGGAGCTGCTCGGCGACAGTGCGCAGCGGCCCGGCGGCGAAGTCCGTCGCCACATACTCGGTACAACCGGGCGCGAGCGGGAAGAGCAACAGGCCCGTGCCACAGCCGATCTCCAGCACCCGCTGCGGCTTCAGCGCGGCAATCCGATCGACAGTTTGATCGACCCAGACGCGCATCTCAGCCGCCGGGATCGGCTGCCCGGTGTAGCTGCTGCGCCAGCCTGCAATATTGAAGGTCGCGTCTTCCACGGGAGCGGCATCGTGAGTTTCGTCGAAGACCTGCTGCCAATGCGCGACCTGCTCGCTAGCGAGGCTCTCACTCGCTTCGGTAGGCGGGGGGGAATCAGGGGTACTTGTTTGTTCTTGGTTCTTGGTTCTTGGTTCTTGGTTCTTGGTTCCTTGTTCTTCATGCGGCACCACATAGGCAACCAGGCGCTTCTCGTCGGCTGCATCGTCGCGAACCAGCACGACGGCCTCTCGAACACCCGCGTGCTGTCCGAGCAGCGTCTCGATCTCGCCCAGCTCGATGCGGAAGCCGCGCACTTTGACCTGATCGTCGATGCGCCCCAAAAATTCGATCGTGCCATCCGGCAGGTAGCGCGCCAGATCCCCGGTGCGATACCAGCGCTCCCCGTCGATCACGACAAACTTCTCGACAGTCAGATCCGGACGCTCGTGGTAGCCGCGCGTTACGCTCGCGCCGCCGATGTAGATCTCGCCCGGCACGCCGATCGGCACGCGCTGCTGGCGGCGATCATAGAGGCGGAGCGCAGTGTTGTGCATCGGCCGGCCGATCAGGTGGCGCTC
>DASWTQ010000651.1:0-16634 GCA_036402055.1 Herpetosiphonaceae bacterium | reverse complement strand
CGCTGCTGGTACACTACTGGCACTTAGCCAGCCAACCGGAACAGACGGTCAAATATGCCATACAAGCTATGGTGATCTATGGGACACAAGGATTATATGAGGACGCCATAGCCTATGGTAATCTCGCCCTGGGTTTATTGGAACAGCATTGGCCTGAGAACATAGACAGGTGGTGCCGTGTACAACTCAAGATCTATACGTGTTATCTAGGCTTACGCCAGCTTGACCTGGCACTCCAAACTCTTCAAGCTATTAAGCGGCGCACCGATGATCCTGAGTTTCTCTATCATTGTTGCTACATAGAAGCGATGCTCCACACGCGCTATCTTCCGCAGCGTGACTTCGCGCGGGCAGAAGCCTTATTAGAACAGGGACTGATTGAGCTAGCCAGGACAAGCTTTCCAGAGTCCAAAAAAGTGTTCCAACGAGTTTTCAATCGCAATGGACTAGCGCTGGTTCGGCATTTCCAAGGACGCCCAGACGAAGCGATTGAGTTGTGCCAATCGGGATACGCAGAACTCAACGCGCACCTGGCTCCTGATGAGCAAAAACTTCATCGCTCTGTGTTGTTGTATAACACCGCGCAGGTCTATAGCTCGATCCGCTCTTACGAAGAAGCCATTCGTTATTTTGCAGCGGCCATGCAGATGGACCCCAACTACTCGGAATACTACAACGAGCGCGGCAATATGTACCTCAAGCTCGGTCGTCTGGCCGAGGCCGAGCAGGATTATCTCAAAGCGATCGAGCTGAGTCCGCCCTACAGCGAGGTATGGACGAATCTCGGTCAGTGCTGCCGGCTGATGGGCCGATTGCAAGAGGCCCGTGCTGCCTATGATCGCGCGCTGGATCTCGATCCCGCACAGCCTGTGCCGCTCACGGGCCGGGCTGAGATTTGCGAAGATCTGGGGCTGCTCGATCAAGCCCTGGCCGACTACACGGCGTCGCTGGCCTTGAAGCCGAATCAGCCGCTGGCGCTGGCGAACCGCGCGATCTTGCACTATCAGCTCGGCGATCTGCCACGGGCGCTTGAAGATCTCAACCAGGCGATTATTCTTGCGCCGCAGATGCCGGATCTGTACGGGAATAGAGCCGTTGCGCTCACCGAGCTAGGACGGCTGGAAGAGGCGGCGCAGGATCTTCAGACCTATCTCCAGCTGAGCCCGGATGCCGAGGATCGCGCGGAGGTGGAGCAGAAGCTGGCGGCGCTGCGTGTAGAAACGCCGGTTGCCTAGCGACCGCTGGTTGTCCTTTTGTGATCGTGTATGAGGCCGGCAGAACTGCTCTGCCGGCCTCATCGTGATTCTGAAACAGAGCCGGGCTTGTGGGATTCGCCGCATCCAGGTATCATTGGAACACATTTTGCAATATGATCGACAGAAATTCCCGAGAGCCGGCAATGCTGCCCTACACCGTGGTGTAGGGTGATTTTGTTTTATGCGTTTGCGAGGTGGCCGTGCCCGAGTTCGAATCTTCACGCTCAACTGCATCGCCGGAGCCGTTTAGCAGCTATGAGCTTGATACGGCGTACGATGAAATGTTTACGGCTGATGGTCGCGCCCGGCCTCACTACGCGGCGCTGTATGATCGGCTTTTGAGCTTGCCCGGCGATGAGCTTCAGCGCCGCGCGCAGGCCGCCGAGCTGTCGTTTTTGAACCAGGGCATCACGTTTACGGTCTATGGCCGTGAGCAAGGCACCGAGCGCATCATTCCGCACGATCTGCTGCCGCGTCTGATTCCCGGCGCTGAGTGGGCCACGATCGAGCGCGGGCTGGCGCAACGCATCACCGCGCTGAACCTGTTTCTCAAGGATGTGTATCACGAGGGCCGCATTCTAGCGGCTGGCGTCGTGCCCCGTGCGCTGATCTACTCTTGCCGTCACTACCGGCGCGAGATGCGCGGCCTGCGCGTACCGCACGATATTTATGTGTCGGTCGTGGGCACGGATCTCGTGCGGCTGCCGGATGGCCGCTTTGCCGTGCTGGAAGATAATCTGCGCGTGCCCAGCGGCGTCTCGTACATGCTGACCAACCGCCAGGTCCTGCGCCACGTTTTCCCGCGTCTCTTCCGCAACTCCGGCGTGCGTCCGATCGATCATTATGGGCAGGCGCTGCTGGCAACATTGCGCAAGCTCGCTCCCACCTCGGCCGCCGATCCGACGATCGTGCTGCTCACGCCGGGCGTGTACAACTCGGCCTACTTCGAGCACACCTACCTGGCGCGGCAGATGGGCATCGAGCTGGTCGAAGGGCGCGATCTGCTGGTCCATGACGACGTGGTCTACATGCGCACCACGGCCGGATTGCGCCGCGTGGACGTGATCTATCGCCGCGTGGACGACGATTTCATCGATCCGCTGGTCTTTCGCCCCGACTCGATTCTGGGCGTGGCCGGGCTGTTCAACGCCTACCGCACCGGCAATGTGGCGCTGGCCAACGCGATCGGCACGGGCATCGCCGACGACAAAGCGCTCTACGCCTATGTTCCGGCGATCATCCGCTACTATCTCGGCGAAGAGCCGATCCTGCCGAATGTCGAGACCTACCTGCTGAACGACGAATCGCAGCGGCGCTACGTGCTGGAAAACCTGGACCAGCTGGTCGTCAAGGCGGTCGGCGAGTCCGGCGGCTACGGCATGTTGATCGGGCCGCACAGCACCGCCGAGCAGCGCGAAGAGTTCAGGCAGCGTATCATCGCCGAGCCGCGCAACTACATCGCCCAGCCGACGCTGGCTTTGTCACGCGCGCCATGCTTCATCGACGGGCAGTTCGAGGCGCGGCATGTGGATCTGCGGCCCTACATTTTGTTCAGCGGTGAGGCAATGCTGGTACCGGGTGGCCTGACGCGGGTTGCGCTTGAGCGCGGCTCGCTGGTGGTCAACTCGTCGCAGGGCGGCGGCAGTAAAGATACCTGGGTTGTCGATCAGTGATCGTCCGAGCAGCGCGATCGTCCTGAAATGGGAAACGAGGAACCATGCTCAGTAGAGTTGCAAGTAGCCTGTATTGGATGAGCCGCTACCTGGAGCGGGTCGAGCACAGCGCGCGGGTGATCGACGTGGATCTGGTGCTGATGCTGGATCAAGCGCCTGCCCACGCCGATCTGCGCTGGAATCGCCTGCTGCGCAGCCTGGCCGTGAGCCTGCCCGAAAGCGCCGTCGGCGAGCCGGCCAAGATCGTGCAGACGCTGCTGTTCGATCGCGACACGCCGCAGTCGATCATCGCGATGCTGGCCCAGGCTCGCAGCAATGCCCGCGAGGTCCGCAATCAGCTGTCGTCCGAGATGTGGGAGCAGATCAACCAGCTTTATCTTGAGGTCAGCAGCGCCACGATTGACGATGTGTGGGGCGGCCAGACGCACGCTTTTTTTCGCCGGATCAAGGAGGGCGCGCAGCTGTTTCACGGCATCACCGAGGCCACGATGCGCCAGGATGAGGGCTGGCATTTTGTGGAGGTCGGGCGGTTCCTGGAGCGCGCCGAGGCCACGATTACGCTCTTGAACGCCTACTTCGGCGAGCGCGACACTGCCGATTCCGAGAGCTTCGGCAGCGCGTATCTGGATCAGGTCAGCCTGCTCAAATCGCGCACGGCCTTCGAGGCTTACTGCCAGGTTTACACCGCCGACTTGCAGCCGGAGCGCATCGTGGGCTTTCTGCTGCTCAGCGCCAAGTTTCCGCACTCGGTGCGCTTCGCCGCCGATCGCATCCAGAGCGCTCTGCAATCGATCGCCGAGATGACCAACTCGCGCAGAAACGGCCCAATCGATCGTCTGGCCGGGAAGATGCGCGCGACCCTGGACTACGCGCAGATAGACGAGATTATGGCCGGCGATCTGCTGCGCTTCTTGGGGGATGAGCAGCGTCAGCTCAGACAATTGCATAAGCTGCTGCACGAAACCTATTTTCAGCCGCCGATCCAGGCCATGCTGGCCTCTTAAATGCCGGTGTTTATGATGCTGCGACGAGTTGTTAAATGATGTATTCCGTTCGCCATGTTACCCGCTTTCGGTACAGCACGCCGATCACCGAGAGCGTGATGGAAGTCCGCATGCAGCCGCGTCGCGACGATGTGCAGCACTGCCTGTCGTTTGAGCTGACGACCGAGCCGGTGACGCGGATCACCGCCAGCCGCGACTATCTCGGCAATATTGTGCATCACTTCGATGTGCTGCGTCCACACCGTGAGCTGACAATCACGGCCCAGGCGCTGGTGACGACGACCGCCGCGCCGCCTGCCACACGCCTCGATCCTGGCGCCTGGGATGAGCTGGACGCGCTGGTCGGCGAGGGCGACTATGTCGAGATGCTGATCCCCAGCCAGTTTGTGCGCTCGACGCCGCTGCTGCGCGCCTTCGCCCAGGAGCTGGAGATCACCCGCCGCGACGATCCGCTGAGCTTGCTGCGCGAAATCTCGGAGCGTATGCACGCCGCGCTGACGTATATGCCGCAGAGCACGCGCGTCGACTCGCCGATCGATGTGGCGCTCCAGCAGCGTCAGGGTGTGTGCCAGGACTACACCCACATCATGCTGGCGCTGGTCCGCGAGCTGGGCATTCCCTGCCGCTATGTCAGCGGCTACCTGTATCACCGGCGCGACGATACGTCGAGCAGCGCGCCCGACGCGACGCACGCCTGGGTTGAGGCGCTGCTGCCGCAGCTCGGCTGGGTCGGCTTTGATCCGACCAATAATCTGCTCGCTGGCGATCGCCATATTCGGGTTGCGATCGGGCGTGACTATGCGGACGTGCCGCCGACGCGCGGCGTGTTCAAGGGCCAGGCCGACACCGAGCTTGGTGTCGCGGTACAGGTGCGGCTCGCCGATGAGCAGACCGTGGACGATGAGCTGCTGCTGGTGATGAAGCCGCTGTCGCCGCCCAGGCATGACGGCGAGCAGCCCGAGCAGCAGCAACAATGCAGGTTGTCATAACGAGGAGAAAGAACCAAGGAACAAAAGAACCAAGGAACAAACAATTCCAACTCTAGGTTCTTGGTTCTTGGTTCTTGGTTCTCCCGATGCCGGAGCGATCATTTTGGAACACCATAACTCAGACGGCCTGCTGCATGTTCGCGTCGGCTGCGATGTGCGCTACGAGGTCGAGCATCCCACGCCGATGCTGTTTGTGATCGAGGTGCCGGACGGCGGCGAGCAACATGTTTTGCAATCGACGCAGGTGATCGAGCCGCCGGTATTGATCGAGCGCATCCGCGACGGCTACGGCTCGATCGTGTGGCGCGTTGTCGCGCCGCCGGGACCGTTTCATCTGCGCTACGATGCGCTGGTCGCCGTGCCGTCGCCGCCCGATCCGGTCTTTCCCGAGCTGCCCAAAACGCCGATCGAGCAGCTGCCAGGCGAGGTGATCTCGTATCTGTGGCCGACGCGCTACTGTCCCTCCGACCGGCTGCTCGACGAGGCCTGGCGTTTGTTCGGCCACGTGGAGGGCGGCTGGGCACAGGTGCAGGCGGTCTGCGACTGGATGCACGCCAACATCGAGTACGGCGCGGGCTCCACGGCGCGCACCGACAGCGTCGAGGTTTACGAGGCCCGGCGCGGTGTCTGCCGCGACTTTGCGCACCTGGCGATCACGTTTTGCCGCGCGCTGAATATTCCAGCGCGCTATGTCTGCGGCTACCTGCCCGACATCGGTGTCGAGCCGCCGCCTACGCCGATGGATTTTCACGCCTGGTTTCAGGTCTGGCTCGATGGCGCGTGGCGCACCTTCGATGCCCGGCACAATCAGCCGCGCACCGGTAGAATTATTGTTGCGACAGGCCGGGATGCGGTCGACGGCGCGTGGGCGACGGTTTTCGGCAGCGCGCGCTTCCTTCAGCTCCAGGTCTGGGCCGACGAGGTGAGTGCCGAGTCTACGCTCGATCCGCTGGCCGCCGATCCACAAACGAAAGTGTAACCAGTTTGCCAATCCAGCACAGTACCTGGGCGGAGCGTGTTCCGCTGATCGACTATCGCGGAGTGGACTGGAGCAATGTGACGCGCACGCGCTACTTTTGCTACCAGCGCTTCCACTACTGCTATCCCGGCCCGATTACGAATCTCCACCAGCGGCTGATCGTGGTCCCGCCCGATCGCTACGGCGATCAGGTTGTTGTGGATCACGATCTGACCTCGGCGCCGCATCCCGCTGTTTCCAGGGAGCACACCGACGTTTTCGGCAACCGCATCTGGACTATCGCCGTCGATCGCGTGGAGCATGAGATTGCCTTCGAAACGATTATGACCGTCGAGCGAACCACGCCTGAGCTGGCTGTGGCAGTTAGCCCGGCTGCTGCCGCGCGCTTTCGTGATCCCACGCCGTTGACCGCCGCCGACGATCGCATCACGACGATCGCCCGTGAGCTGCTGCAATCCTCACGCAATCCCGAAGATCTGGCTGAGCGCATCAGCGTCTGGGTGGCCGACAGCATGAGCTACGGCTCCGGCGCGACCGGCGTGCAGACCACGGCGGCTCAAGCGCTGAGGATCGGTAAGGGGCTGTGCCAGGATTACGCGCATATCATGCTGGCGATCTGTCGCGTTGCCGGACTATCCGCGCGCTACGTCTCGGGCCACATGCTGGCCGAGGGCGGCACCCATGCCTGGGTCGAGGTGCTGGTGCCGGGCGAGAACGGCAGCCTGCGCGCGGTCGCCTTCGATCCGACTAATCGCCGGCGAGCTAACCTGAGCTACGCGATCGTCGCCGTGGGCCGTGACTATCGCGATGTCGCGCCGACATCCGGCAGCTTCACCGCGCCCTATGGTGGCCGGCTGGCCTTCACCAAACGGGCAGGACTCACGCTGATCGAGCTTGGCGATGGCGAGATCGTCGAGAGCGGCGCGCCGTCGGCGCTGGGCAGCGGCAGCACATAGTACAGACATAGTACCGTAGTATCATTCCGATAACCTGTACAGCCTCAGTGCTCCTATGATAAAGTTCCTTTAGTTAAGAATTCGTTTCTGAAGGACAAGAACAGCTAGACAAAGAACACAGAACATCAACATTTTTGCGTTACGGTAATGTGCTTTTGTTCTTCGCCCAGAGGGCACCCGCTTTGTTCTTTGTTCTCTTTCGGGACTTTGAAGCCTGTCATTCTTATTTCTCGATCCACTCATTGATAGGGAGTCCTGGTGAAACACAGTAATCGACCTCGTGCTAACAAAACATCGTCATCAATCCGGCGATTAGCTGCTCCTACCAGATCTCAACCGGTAGTCGAGACTCACCAAACCGAAGCGCTGCAACCCGGTGCTGCCGCCGCTCAGCCGATGAGCGAGGGCACGCTTCCGGCCTTCCAGCGCAGCGTCGGCAATCAGGAAGTTATGCGCATGCTGGCGATCTCGCGCCAGGTCGCAGCCCCGGCCGCAGCTCAGCCTCAGCAGCGCCAAACAGCTGCAGCTTTCGATCAGGAGCGGGCGGTAGCCTATAACCAGGGGCGCTTCACCTTCGATCAAAGCCTGGTCGATCAGCTCAACCAGGTCGCGGGCAACCGTGAGCTATACGAGGCCGTGATCCAGTCGCGGCAGGTTGGGCCGGAGTTCGCGCAGCTGGTCTACGCCGCGCAGCAGGTGCTCTTTCCCAGCGCCACCAACGACGGCATGCTCGGCCCCGGCACGCTGCGGACCGTGCGCCAGCGCACCGGCCACGCTTCGACTGCGGTTGGTCTGGTGGCCAACGGTCGCCCGATCCCCGAGCGCCAGGTGCGCACGGCCTCGCCCAACGATCCGGCCAGCGAGCGCACCTTCAACACCGAGCGCACCGGCGAGTTTATTGTCACCGGCGGCTACATGGAAGCCAGCGGCCACGCCACCAAGCGCGGCATCAGCGCGATCATGAGCAACGATCCCGATAACATCACCGCGCTGCCCGACAGCGGTCGCAACCTGGGCATCGACTATGTGGTGCAAAATCGCGGCAAGGATGTGAACGCCTGGTACGGTGGCCTGGTCACGCACGCCGGTCTCGACGGCGGCTACGGCTACCGCGTGATCGTCGAGACCGATGTCACCTATCTTTTCAACGGCAAAGAATATACGGTCTTCCAGGGCTACGGGCATAATCGCTCGCTGAGCGTCAGGAAAGGCAGCGTGATCGATCCGGGAGCCAGGATCGCGACCATGGGCGGCACCGGCAGCGGCGGCGCGGTCAGATATGCGGAGCACGTCGATCTGCGCACCTGGATCATGGTCGACGGCAAGAAAGTCGATGTTTCGCCCAACCTGCTCGATCAGCAGATCGCGTCGCGGCGTCAGGGCGCGGGGCCGCAGGCAGCCACCCGCCAGCCGGGCAGCGGTCAGACCACCAACGGTCAGGCGCGAACCAACGGCCAGGCACGGACGAACGGGCAGGCGCAGACCAATGGGCAGGCCGCGAATCAGGGCGGCAACCGGCAGCAGCCACAAGGCGATGGCGGCGGCGGTGGTTTGCTCGAAGAGCAGATGGCCTTTACATCGCCGTTCGAGGGTGGCAGGCAGCCACGCGTCTACACCGACACTGAAGGCCATCCTACGGTCGGCATCGGCTTTAACCTGGATCGCAGCGATGCCCGGCGGCGTTTGACCGAGGTGGGCGCGGACTACGACAAAGTGCGCGCCGGTACCGAGACGCTGAACAATCAGCAGATGGATTCGCTCTTCCGCCAGGATGTCGAGCATTTCACGGCGGCGGCGCGCGGCATCGTCAGCAACTTTGACAGCCTGCCGCGCACGGCGCAGCTGATCATCGTCGATATGACCTTCAACCTGGGCTCGGACGGCTTCGCCAAGTTCCGCAAAGCGATCGCGGCCTTCGAGCGCAACGATTTTGAAACCGCCGCCGCCGAGATGCAGGACTCGACCTGGTATGGACAGGTCGGGCGGCGCTCACGGCATCATGTTGCGGCGATTCGGGCGCTGGCCAGCGCGCCGCAGGGCCAGACCACGACTCCACGGCAAGGCACCACCGCGCCAGCAGCCGGCGGCACTGCGCCGACACGTCCACGTGTAGCCGAGCGACCGGCAGCGCATCCGCGCCCGGCGGCACCGGCGACGAGCCGCGCCGGCAATCCGATCGGCACCGCGACCGTGACCGCCGATGTGCTCAACGTGCGCCAGGGACCGAACCAGACTGCGCCCCGCGTCGGGCGGCTCCAGCGCTCACAGACCGTGCAGGTGCTGGCGCGTCAGGGCGACTGGCTCCAGATCCGCTACGGCAGCTCGACCGCGTTCATCCACGGCGACCACGCGACGTTCCGTCCGGCTCGTCCCCAGCAGGCCCAGCAGCCGCAGCAGGAAGAAAGTCTGCTGGATCAGGCCACCGAGTTTCTGGGCGATATGTGGGACAGCGCCACCAGCACGGTCGCGGGCTGGTTCGGCGGCAACGAGCAGGCGCCGGCGCAGAATCGCCAGCAGCGGCCACAGGCGAGAACCAACGGCTCCCGCAGCGGCGCGCAGACCCGCAATGCCAACGCGATTCTGTCGCAGATCGAGACCACGGGCGCGTCGGCGGCGACTGCCCGGCAGGACGGCCACCGACAGGGCGGCGTGGAAGCCTCCGAGCGCATGGCCCAGCGCGACTTCAACGCGCTGAAGCAGTACGCCCAGATCTTTGTCGACGTCGGCGCTGAGACCGGCCTACCGCCGGCGCTGCTGGCGGCGATCGCCAGCCGTGAGTCGCGAGGCGGCGCGGCGCTGGATCGCAACGGCTACGGCGATCATGGCAACGGCTTTGGCCTGATGCAGGTCGATAAGCGCTACCACGAGCTGGCCGGATCGGCGCGCAGCAAAGAGCATATCGAGCAGGCGGCCGGGATTCTCAAGCGCTACTTCGAGCAGGTCAAGGCCAAGTTCCCGCGCTGGAGCGAGGCCCAGCAGCTGCGCGGCGCGGTCGCGGCCTATAACTTCGGCGTCGACGATGTGCAATCGCTGGAGCGGCTCGACATTGGCTCGACCGGCAACGATTACTCAGCCGATGTGTGGGCTCGCGCGCGCTACTACGCCGGCCTGCCCGAGCTTGGCGGCCGCGCTGATATGGTCGCCACCACGCCGCAGGTGCCGACGCGAGCGAATCCGCAGCAGACCGGTCAGCAGACCGGCTCAGGCCGCGACACCTCGGGGATCAATGTGAGCTTCGGCCCCAACGCCGATGCCTCGGTGGTCAGCGCGTACACGCTGCAAGTGCTCAAAGAATGCCTCGCGGCAGCCGGCGAGCGCAATGCCACGATCACCAGCACCTCGCGCACGCCACGGGATCAGGCGCGGGCGATGTACAACAACATCGTCTCCAAGGGCGTCGCCTCGCAGCGGGCGCTCTACGCGGCAGCCGGCGATCAGGTGATCGATGCCTATGTTGCTTCCAAAGAGGCGGGCCGGGATCGCGACGGCATTCTGGCGGATATGACGGCGGCGATCCAGCGCATCGGTCCGGGCCGCGTCTCCAAGCACTGCGCCGATCCGGCGGTGCTGGGTGTGATCGACGTCGGGCCTAGCTCGGTCGAGAACAAGGCGCAGTTTGTGGCTGCCGTGGAGGCCGATCCGCGCGTCTCGAACTTCCTGCATCCCGGCAACAGCAGTGACCCGGCCTATCACATCGAGATTCCGCAGCGCTAAATCCGCTATATAGCTGGCAACACGAGCAGGCAGAGCGCCTGCTCGTTGTATTTGGTATCCACTGATCGAAGCCGGAGGCCTTAGCGGCCGGGATCGCTCCGAATCGACCTCTGGCTCAGGCAAAATCCATAGCAATGTCCATCGCTTCCGCGATCGCTTGATCCAGAGTCAACATTTGTCCCTCGGCCCAGGCCGTTGCAAACTGGACAGGACTGAGCTGCTCTTGCGCGGCAGCCAGAATGCGCTCGTAGTTGGCGCGGTCGATCCGATCAAGCTGCACGCCGATTGCATCCAGCAGCATCGTCGTCGCTCCCGACAGCCGCACTGCCAGATCGGGACGGCCACAGGCTCCGGCTACTCCGGCGATGCCCACTAGGCATAGTCCAATGCCCTGTTTGCGTCCAAGCTCCTGGTACATGACCAGACTTTGCGCGAAGTATGTTCCTGCGGTGGCCGCATTTCCCTGCATACAGCTGACTAAGCCCAGATTCGTCAGCGATGAGGCAACTCCATCAATATCGCCGACCTCGCGCAGCAGCGCCAGGCTTTCGAGCAGATAGTCCGTCGCCTGGTTGTACTCGCCCTGCGTGTAGGCCACAGTTCCCAGATTGCTCAGGGTTCTGGCTACGCCGCGCTGATCGTCCAGCTGTTGGCTTAGCATCAGGCTCTCTTCATGGAACACGATCGCCTGGCGATGATCGCCCTGCATGTGGGCAATCAGGCCCAGGTTGCCAAGCGTCGACGCGATACCCATCTGGTTGTTTTCTCTGCGATGCAGGGCCAGGCTCGCCTGGAGCAAGCGCTGTGCTGCGGCGTAGTCGCCTTGCTCGTTAGCCAGCGCCGCCGCTCCGTTGAACAGATCCGCGCAGATCTCGGCCGGGAGCGACTGTTTTTGCTCAAGGATCGCGTCGAGCCAGCGCCGGCCCTCGCTGAGATGACCGTGAATCAGCCAGAACCACCAGAGAGCTTTGCCGATCCGCGCCGCGATCGCGACATGGCCCTGATCCAGCGTCCACCGCAAGGCAACCCGCAGATTGTCGTGCTCCCGATCCAGCTGTGCCAGCCACGTGCCCTGCTGCTCCTCAAAGAGTCTGGGCGCGGCAGCTTCCACCAGCGCCAGGTAATACACCGCGTGCTGCTGCCGGAGGATCGGGTCTTCGCCGCTGTGCTGGAGCTGCTCCAGCGCGTACTCGCGAATGGTCTCCAGCATCGCAAAGCGTGGCTCATCGTCGCCACTTTCCCGGCGCAGCAGGCTTTTGTCGATCAGCGACGCTAGACGATCCAGGATCGTTGCTGCGCATTCTCCGGTAGGCTCCTGGCAGACCGCTTCGACCGCCGCCAGGGTACAGCCGCCGGCAAAGATCGACAGCCGCCGAAACAACTCTTGCTCCCCACCAGTCAGCAGCTCGTGGCTCCTCGCGATTGCGCTGCGCAGCGTTTGCTGGTGATCCGGCAGATCCTGCGGCCCGCCCGTGAGCACTGCTAGCCGATCATGGAGGCGCTCCAGCAACGTTTGCGGCGTGAAAAGTCGGGTGCGTGTCGCCGCCAGCTCGATCGCCAGCGGCAGGCCATCCAGCCGCACACAGATCGCGGCAACACTTGAGGCGTTAGCGGCGGTCAGCTCAAAATCGCTGTTGATCGCCTGGGTGCGCTGGAGAAATACCTGCACTGCGGCACAGCGCGCCAGCTCGTCGATGGGCGGCAGATGGTTAAGATCTGGGAGCGCCAATGGCGGTACGACAAACTCATGCTCGCCGGAAAGATGGAGTCGCGCCTGGCTCGTGATCAGAAGCTTGAGCCGTGGACACGTCGACAAGATCTCGGCCAGCAGCGGTGCTGCGCTGAGCAGATGCTCGAAGTTATCCAGGACCAGCAGGCTGTGTTTGTCACGAAGCGTGTTCGCCAGCAGCTCGATGATCGGACGATCGCCGGCCTCATGGATGCCGAAAGCGCGCGCGATTGTCGTCGCCACCAGGCCAGGATCACGGATCGGAGCCAGCGCCACAAAGACGGCTCCGTGCAGAAAATCATCATGCAGCTCGGTTGCAACCTGTAACGCTAGCCGAGTTTTGCCGATGCCGGGCGCGCCCGTGAGCGTGACGAGGCGGAGCGTGTCACGCAGAAGCAACTTCCGCAGCGCGCTAACCTGCTGCTCGCGACCGATCAGCGGCGTGGGCGGGGCTGGTAATCCAGGAATGGCTGGACGCCCAGCAGCTCCTATGGCGCTCTCAGAGCCCGGGAACTGGATCGCCGCGTCTTCTGGACGTGTAGATTGGCGTGCCCAGGCGACAAATCTGTCGCGATCGTTAGGCGGAATTTCGAGCAGCGCCGCGAGACGCTCGGCGATCTGGCGCGAAGGTCGCCGCAGATCTGCCTCGATCTTTTGGATCGTCGCAGCTGTGCAGCCGATCTGGTCGGCAATGCCGGCCTGGGTCAGATCCAGTTCTTTACGGTGGCGCTGGAGCCAGCGTCCGAATGAAGCCTGATCATGCATGGTAGCCCTCCTCGTGGCGCGTCGCGAGGCTACAGGAAGCTCACCGAAAAGAAAATTTGAGGTTGACCGCTTTTTGTCCGGGTTTTTGTCCGATTTCTTGTCTGGCTTCCCGCTTCCTTTGGCGCTTGTAATCTGCTGTAATAGGACCGCCTCCCAATATTTCCCCTCATCTTGATTCAGCGGCGCGTCCCGTATGGCGCGTAGTATAGCCGATTACACGGCAGGATGTTAATTATCTTTAACTATTCTGTGCTGTTGCTGTGCCTTCTCGGCGGCATCGGAGCGGAAGAAAGGAGTTTGAGCCGTCCGCTAGCTCGATGATTTGTTGGTAGCCAATACAGGAGTGGAGAAACACATGCAGATCTTGTTTCAAAAACGGTCCCCCGTTCGAACCTGTATCTATCTCATGGTCATGCTCGGCCTGTGCGTGGTTTGGTCAGTTCCCCCGAGCAAAGCATCATCGGCGACGGCTGCTGTGAGCGCAGCTTCTCAGGGCCAGATCGGTAATAGCTTCTCGACCGGCGTCTACACAACATCCGATGACCGGCTCACGTACACGGTTTATACGGAGCGCAGCGGCCAGCGCCAGGCGCTTACCGATGTTCAGGTCAGCGGTAAAGCTTATACTGTGAAGGTCAGCGCCTCCAACGATCTCGCGAAGGTCGCGATCCTCAACGACTTTGACGGTGTTCGCGCCCGCGAGCTGAGCGTCTTCGATCAGGCCAAAGGCGCGAGCTATCAGCTTGAGCAGGCGCTGGTTCCGTCGGCAGCCTGGTCGCCGGACGCGGCGCAGCTGGCCTATGCGGTAGAGTTTCCCGAGGTCAAGAGTGAGATCCGCCTCAGCGACGGCAGCAAACCCGGCACCAGCGTAGCGACAATCACCGGCCGCGACGTTAACGTGCTCGGCTGGTCGGCCAACGCGACGACGCTCTATATAGCCTATAGCCCGCAGCTGAAAGACGTCGCTACGACGAATATCGCGAGCGTAGATCTGAGCAGCGGCAAGCTCAACGATCTGTTCGTCGGCGCTTTTGAAGGCAACATGATTCGCGACCCGCGCCTGCTGAGCCTGAGTGACGGCACGCTGGCGGTGAGCTTTATCAAAGCCGGGCATATGTACGGCTGCGGCGGCACCAGCAGCATTGTGCTGGCGGGCGTGGACGGAACGATCCTCAAGGAGTACGGCGCGACCGACGAGTTCGGCTACGCGGCCGCGATCTGGAGCGAAGATCGTACGCAGGTTGGCTTCGCGCGCTGGGTCTGCTCACTTGATAAGGCTGAGCTAGCCAAGCGCTCGGAGACCGAGAACGGCGTGTATCTGGCCGATCTTGCCGGCGATCAGACGTATCGGTTAATCGATCAGGTTCCCGGCCAGTTCAACCTGCTGGCGGTCGGCGATCAAGGTCTGGTGCTGCGCTCACCTGTACGTGGCCTGGCGACGATGGGCATCAACGCCGGGACGCAATCGGTTGAGTCGCTTGAGGGCTCGCGCCGGGTGGAGAGCAGGATCGGCACTGCGGCGCCCAGCCCGAACGGCTACGGCTATCGCAATAACTGGGCCGGCTACATCCACCAGCACTACGATACCAAAGACGGCTTTAACGGCTGGTGGGCGTGCGGACCAACCTCGTCGGTGATGTCGATCGCCTACTATATTCTGCCGACCAACTATGTGTGGTCGTCGTCGCCCTACGGCCACGGCTCGAACTACGGCGGCTGGATCACAAACCAGTACACCTGGGGCAGCTCCACCTTCAGCCGCTCCTACTACGATCCCAACGGTAACTGGTTCCAGGGTGCGTACGGCCATCACCTGGCCGATCCGTATCAAGGGACTGTCTGGGCCCAACTGAGTGATTACCTGGGCCGTCATATTGGCTACGGCGAGACGGGCACCTGGGGCGGTATGGAAGATTGGCTACGGGCCAAGCTCAACGAGTCCTCAGGTCGTCTGGTGATCGTTTCTGGCAACCCCTTTGGGCGTGGGCATATTCTGCTGCTCAAGGGTTACACCGACGACGGTAACTTCATCTTCCACGATCCGGCGGGCTACCGGGTCACAAATGGGTATAACGGCAACGATGTTGTTTATGCCTGGTGGGAGATGCAGGCGCAGCATGTGTGGTGGGATTAGTCTGACCGTTCGCTGGTGAATCCGCTGTGGAGTCGGGGATTGCCCGGCTCCACATTGCTATTTCCGAACCCTGAAGTTCGGTGAGTGGCACCCGCCGCATCAGGCCGCAGCTTATCAGGATTTTGTAGCTATTGCCTCATTGACGCCGGTTGTACAATACTGACCAAGAGTGAGCGGCTTCTACTGCATTTTGCCCGCTCCGTGCCTCACTCCTTCACCTCAACAGTAGTTTTCAGCCCGGCCTGACAATCGAGGAGGATGTCTATGTCTTTGTACATGACGCAGTTTGCCTACAACCCTGAGGCATGGTCGGCGATCATCAAAGATCCCCAGCGGCATAACGAGATGATTAAGTCGCTGGTGCAGCGTCTGGGCGGCAGGCTGATCACGATGTACTACTGCTTCGGCGAGTACGACAAGGTGGTGATCTTCGACGTGCCGGACGCGACCAAAGCTACCGCGTTTGTGCTGGCCGCGACATTGCCCGGCCACCTGAAGGCCGTCGAGACGACGCGCCTGCTGACGCTTGACGAGGCCGTGAGCGCCATGACAACCGCCGGCGATCTGGCGGTCAAAGTCTGAGTCGATCCGCTAACCTGCCGCTCGATCGCGAACGCCACTCCTTAGGGGTGGCGTCCGTGCTACAATAGCGCGTAAAGTCGATTCTGGCTGGCGGCGTGCGTTGAAGCTGGTCTGGATCGCATGAGTCGTGAGGCTCAGCGCTCACGGCTGCCGGCCTGGGAAGAAGGATCAACGTGATCGGTTGTCGCAGCATACGTCTCGATCAGCGGCACGAGGGTTGCCGGAAACATCCGGCGGGCACAGGGACATGAAACAGCCACGGGTGGCAATCGTCGGCGCGGGACCGGCCGGACTGACCGCCGCGCTGACCGCACATAAGCTTGGCCTCAACGTAACGGTCTTTGAGAAGACCCTGGATTTCGGGCAAGTCGGCGGCGGCCTGGTGCTGCACAGCAACGGCCTGCGCGTCCTCGAAGCGCTGGATCTGCTCGATCTGTTTAAGCCGCTGATGCGGCCCTGCTCGACGCTGGCGGTGGAGCTGCCCGGCGGCAAGCGCTTATCGACTTTCGATTACCGCAAGCTCTCGATTCCCCACAACTACAGTGCCGCGATTATGCGTTATCATCTCCAGGAATATTTGCTGTCCGCCGTGGAGTGGGCCGGCGTGCCTGTGCTGACGGGCCATCGCTGCACGGACGTCAGCTACGAGAACGGCACCGCCTGTCTGCGCTTTGCCAACGGCTGCGACCACGAGTGCGATCTGGTGATCGCCTGTGCCGGCATCCACTCGGCAGTTCGTGATGCGGTCGGGCTGCGCTCTAGCCGGCATCCGATCGGGCAGGCGTATCTGCGCGGCATCGCCGAGTGGCGCACCGACGACGATCTGATTCGCGAGATCTGGGGGCCGGATGGC
>DASWTQ010000650.1:0-4295 GCA_036402055.1 Herpetosiphonaceae bacterium | reverse complement strand
GTCGAGCGGCAGATCCAGAGTCGGCAGTGAGCCGGCGGTGCTGCCAAGCTGCTGTCGCCAGTACTGCCACAGCGCGTCGCCGCTCGATCCGGCCAGCAGCTCTGCCTGCCAGTGGACATACTCGGCATAGCTTGCGCTCGTCGGTTTGCCTGCTGAGGGCTTGCCGTCTGCGGCGCTGTAGAGCAGCTCCAGCTCACGCAGCAGCACCGTTAGCGACCAGCCGTCGGCCACGCTGTGATGCACGGTGAGCAGCAAGATCGAGCCGCCGGGCGCGCTGCGGAACAGATGGACGCGCAGCAAAGGACCTGCGGCGAGATCAAACGGTCGTCGCGACGCCTCGGCCAGCCGAGCCTGGAACACCGCCGCGCTCCAGGCTCCCGCGTCCTCTTCCTCAAACGCGACAGTCATCGCGGGCTGCACCTGTTGCACGAGCGCGCCGTGGTCCTGGTGAATCGTTGTGCGCAGCGCCGGATGCCGATCGACGAGCGCTTGAAACGCGCGGCGCAGCGCGGCTTCATCGATGGTGGCGGCGCCGATGCGTACGGCTCGGGCGATCGTGTAGGCCGGGCTTTCCGGCGCGATCTGCTGCAAAAACCAGAGCGCGCGCTGGCCATACGAGAGCGGATAGCGATCCGCCGCCACGGCCTCGACACCAGGCTGTTCGATCGTGTCGTCCGCAGCTAGCTGGGTCGCCAGCGTTTGCGCCAGCGCGGCCAGACTTGGCGTTTCCAAAAAGGCGCTCATCGGCACGATCAGGCCAAGATCAAGCTCGACGGCGTGCTGTAGCTCCACCGCCGCCAGCGAATCCAGGCCGAACGCGCTGGGTGGCTGTGCGCGATCCACCATGCTCGGCGCTACGCCCAGCAGCCGCGCCACACGATCCGCGAGATACGCTTCCACCAGCCGCTCGCGCTCAGCGCTCTCAAGCGTGCGCAGCTCTGTGGGCGGCGACAGGAGCGGCGCGGACGGCGCGACCGTTTCCGGGGCGGCCTCAAGCGTGCTCTGGCTCAGCACCGGCAGGCTGCCGGCCATAAACTGGGCGCGGCACAGATGGCGCTGGATCTTGCCGCTTGAGGTGCGCGGCAGGCTGCCCGGCTTGATCAGCACCACCGCGAATACTTGTGCCTCGTGCTGCTCGGCCACGGCGCGGCGTACAGCCACAGCAACCTCGTCGATCGGCACGCTGCGATGCTGACGCTGGACCTCATGCACGATCACCAGCCGCTCCTCGCCGCCGATCTCCACGCCAAACGCCGCGCTGCCGTTCGGCTGGAGCGCCACGTGGCTCTGCTCTGCCGTCGCCTCAAGGTCGTGCGGGTAGTAGTTGCGCCCGTGGATGATGATCAGATCTTTCAGGCGTCCGGTGATAAACAGCTCGCCGTTCAGAACAAAGCCCAGATCGCCGGTCCGCAAGAACGGGCCTGCGTCCGGCTCAGCCAGATACGCGCCGAAGGTATGTGCCGTCTCCTCAGGCCGATTCCAGTAGCCGCCCGCAACACTCGGCCCCGACACCCAGATCTCGCCGATCTCGCCGGGCGCGCGGCGGCGTCTCCTTTCGGGATCGACGATCGCGATCTGCTGCTTAAACGCGGCGCGCGGCGCGCCACAACCCACCAGCTCCGCGCCCTCGGTCGTCGCCACCACGCGATGCTGCGTCAGGGCCTCGCGATCAAAGGCGCGCACTGTCGGCGGCGCGGCAACCTCGACGCCCGTGACGATCAGCGTTGCCTCGGCCAGGCCATAGCAGGGATAGAACGCCTCGCGCCGGAAGCCGCACTCGGCAAAGGTTGCGGCGAAGCGCTCCAGCGTTTCGGCGCGTACCGGCTCGGCGCCGGTGAACGCAACGGTCCAGCTGCTCAGATCCAGGGCGGCGCGCTGCTCCGGCGTGGTTTTGCGCACACACAGATCGTAGGCGAAGTTGGGTCCGCCGCTGGTCGTGCCGCCCGTCCGCGAGATCGTTTCCAGCCAGCGTAGGGGCCGCTGCAAGAACGCGAGCGGCGACATCAGTGTGACCGGAAAGCCGCCATACAGCGGTTGCAAAATCCCGCCGATCAGGCCCATGTCGTGGTAGGGCGGCAGCCAGATCACGCCGCGACTCTCCGGTGAATGCCCGAAGTAGTGGTAGATCTGGCCCAGGTTATGCAGCAGATTGCCGTGGCTCAGCATCACGCCCTTGGGTGTGGCCGTCGAGCCGGAGGTGTATTGCAAGAAGGCCAGGCTATCGCTCGTCATGCCGGACGCCTGCCAGGCGTCTTCGGCATTGGGCATCAGCTCGTCGGTGGTGAGCCAGTGGAGCGCGCCCAACTGAGGCGTGTAGGCGAACTGAGGCTGAAGATTCGCAAGTGTGGCGCTGTTGGTGATCGCGAGCGCCGGCTGCGCATCCTCGATGATCGACTGGAGCCGTGGGGCAGGCCGGTTGCTGGGCGGCAGATACGCCGGCACCGCGATCATGTTGGCGTACAGGCAGCCAAAGAACGCCGCGATATAGTCCAGGCCCGGCGGGTAGAGCAGCAGCACACGTTCGCCCGGCCGCGCGATCTGCTGCAATTGCCCACCGATTCTGCGCGCCTGTTGATCTAATGCGCCGACGGTGAGCTGAGCCTCAGTCTCCGCAGATTGTCCAAGGAACGTATATAGTTGGTGATCGGGCTGATGGTGAGCGCGATAACGCAGGAGGTCGACCAGAGTCATAACGTCAGGCGGCAGCCCGATGGGTGCTGTTCCCACACTCCATCTCCATCCTAAGTGCTTGTCGAGCGAGCTGATGGTGAGCTATAGCTGTGCATGGTTCATCTTAAAGAATGTAGCGGGAGCATCGTATATTTCGCAATCGTTTACTGGCTGAGCTGGCAGACAAACAGCCGCAAGGTCGCAGGCACGCACGCCTTGAAAGGCGGTGATTGTCGTATCATGCTCAGGAGCATTCTGGGAGTGAGACCTTCCGGTTGGTACACATCTCAAGGATGAATGCGTTTGTCTTCGGCGTTACAGCAGGCGAGTGTGTGGAAGTCGATCACATTTTGGCTGGCGATTTGGTCAGGAAAAGGCTCGATCATTATACCAGTATTTTATTTTGCCAGGTAGATATTCACTCGTTACAAAAAAAACGTTCTCGTCGCTTGTTGTGTAAGCGACGAGAACGCTGAGATTTGCGGCCGTATATATCCAGGTATGCGGCGTCGATACGCAGCGTGCGCGGCTACGTATCTTGCTTTTGTTGCAGCATCTTCTTGAGATCATCCGCCGGCAGTCGCTGGATCTCCTTCAGGATACGGGCAATCTTCTCGACCTGGCCGGGCTTCGTCTCGTTCTCGACGACCAGCGCCGCCATCTGTGCAATCGTTGGGGCGTGAAACACGCTCTGCACCGGCAGATCGACATGAAAGATCTGGCGAATCCTGGCGACGATCTGGGTCGCCAGCAACGAGTGGCCGCCCAGGCGGAAGAAATGATCGTGAATGCCCAGGTGTTTAGCGCCGAGCACCTGCGACCACATGTCAAGCAAGACGGCCTCAACCGGGTTGCGCGGCCCGACATGCTCCGGCGTGGCCTCGGCCCGCGATCGATCGGGCCTGGGCAGCGCGGCCTGATCGATTTTTCCGTTGGGCGTCAGCGGCAGCGCATCCAGCAGGATAATTGTGCTCGGCACAAAGTATTCCGGCAGCCGCTCTTTGAGAAAGGCGCGGAGGTCGTGGGGCAGGCCCTCACCCCTGTCGCTGCGCGCCTTCCCCTCTCCCACTGCGGTAGGCGAGGGGAAATCTGCGGTACTTTGTTCCTTTGTTCCTTTGTTCTTTTGTTCCCCGACGACGTACGCCACCAGCCAGGTATCCGCCGCTCGTCCCGGCTGCGTTTCTTCATACGCCACCACTGCGGCCTGGCCGACGGCTGGATGCTGAGCCAGCACACTTTCGATCTCGCCCAGCTCGATGCGAAAGCCGCGTACTTTCACCTGCCGATCGATCCGGCCCAGAAACTGGATCGATCCATCGGCCAGGTAGCGGGCTCGGTCGCCGGTGCGGTAGAGCCGCGATCCTGGTTGGTCGGTGAAAAGATCGGGCACAAACTTTTCGGCGGTGAGCGCTGGATGGTGGAGATAGCCACGCGCCACGCCCGCGCCGCCGATGTACAGCTCGCCCGCCACACCGATCGGCACGGGGTTGAACTGCGGATCAAGGATGTAGATCTGCGTGTTGCCGATTGGCCTTCCGATCGGTGGGAGTGGCGCAGACTCAGGCTGATGCTCGACGCGCGCGAAGCTTGCCACCACGGTGGTCTCGGTGGGGCCGTAGTGATTC
>DASWTQ010000649.1:0-3016 GCA_036402055.1 Herpetosiphonaceae bacterium | reverse complement strand
GAGATCGCACTGATCTTCCGCACCACCAAGCTGACCTACCGTGAGCTGAACACGCAGGCCAACCAGCTGGCGCACTATCTGCGCTCACTCGCCGACCTGCGACCCAACGATCTGATCGGGCTGGTGCTCGACAAGAGCGAGCGCATGATGCTGGCGATCATCGCGGTGTGGAAAGCCGGCGTCGGCTATGTGCCGATCGACCCCAACTATCCCGATGATCGCATCGCCTTTATGCTGGATGACACAGCGGCGCGCCTGGTGATCACCAACACACCCTACGTCGACCGCCTGCGCCAGCTTGACGAGCAGCAACCGCGCCTGGTGCTGGCGATCGAGCAGCTCCCGCTCGCCGACCAGCCGACGCACAACCCGGTCACGCCCACGACCAGCACCGATCTGGCCTACGCGATCTACACCTCCGGCACCACCGGCCGTCCCAAGGCGGTCTTGCTTGAGCATCGTGGTGTCGTCAACCTGCAAATATCGCTGGCCAAGCTTTTCTCGCTCAGCCGTGCCGACGGCCACGAGGCGTTTCTCTCGTTTTCGAACTACGTGTTCGACCACTTCGTCGAGCAAATGACCGACGGGCTGCTGAACGGGCAGACACTGGTGGTGCTGGACGACGAGCTGCGCACCGACAATCCGCGGCTGTACCAGTACATGAACGACAACCAGGTCACGTACCTGTCTGGCACACCGTCGGTGCTGTCGCTGTACGACTTTTCGTCGGTGACCTCGCTGACGCGCGTCGACGCGATCGGCGAAGACTTCACCGAGCCGGTCTTCAATCAGATTCGCAGGGCGTTCAAAGGCACGATCATCAACGGCTACGGCCCGACCGAGATCTCGATCACCAGCCACAAGCGGCCGTACCGCGAGCACGAGCCGCGTGTCAACAAGAGCATCGGCTTTCCGGTGGCCAACACCACCGCCTATGTGCTCAACCCGGCCATGCAGCTCGTCCCCGTCGGCGGCATTGGCGAGCTGTTCATCGGCGGCATTGGTGTTGCGCGTGGTTATTTGAACCGCCCTGACCTGACTGCCGATCGGTTTGTGCCGGACCCGTTTGCCGGCCAGACCGGCGCGCGGCTCTACAAAACCGGCGACCTGGTGCGCTGGCTGCCGAACGGCGAGCTGGAATATCTCGGACGCAACGATCTGCAAGTCAAGATTCGCGGGCAGCGCGTCGAGCTGGGAGAGATCGAGGTAGTGCTGTCGTCCTATCCCGGCGTGTCGCGCTCGTTTGTGATTGCGCGCGAGCATCGCGGAGATGGCGGCAGCGCACCGCAGAAGTATCTGGTCGGCTTCTACCTCAGCGACCAGGCGATCGCCGAGCAAGACATCGTGCAATGGATGAAAACCAAACTACCGCTGGCGGTAGTTCCCGTGCGCATCCTGCGGCTCGACGAGGTTCCGGTCACCGCCAGCGGCAAGCTCGACACCCGCCGGCTCCCGGAGACCGACTTTGTCGCCGAGGGCGGTAGCGACTACGTCGCGCCGTCGAGCGAGGTGGAGATCGCGCTGGGCGACATCTGGGCCACGGTGCTCGGCGTTACGTCCGCGCGCCTGGGCGTGCGCGATGACTTCTTCGCGCTGGGCGGCGATAGCCTGCGCGCGATCAAACTGGTGCAAGCGGTCACCCAGCAGTTCGGCCGCGTGCTCGACGTCGCCGCCGTCTTCACCCACACGACGATCGCCGATCAGGCCGCCTATATCCAGACCAGCGTGGTGTCCCAGGGGGACGAGTCGGTGATCGGGCTAGCCGCCGTGCAGGCGGGCGACCCACCGGTCTCGCTGGCGCAGGAGCGGCTGCTGTTCATCGACGCCTTTCTGGGCGGCTCGGCGGCCTACAACATCCCGTTTGTGGTCGCCGTGCCAAGCACCGCAGGGACGCATGCCGCGCTCACCGACGCCCTGCGCACGCTGGTCGTGCGTCATGCGGCACTGCACACACTGCTGCTGGGCGAGCGGGACGGTATGCGGCTGCAGCACATGCTCACCGACGACGCAACCCTGGCACGGTTCGATATTGCCCAGCACACGGTGCGCAGCAGCGTGGAGCTGGACCGGCTGCTGGTCGCCGAGTCCGAGTATGTGTTCCACCTCGACGCCGAGCTGCCGATCCGTGTCGCGCTCGTGGATCGCGCCGACCAGCCCGACACCCTGTATCTGAGCCTTGTCGTGCATCACACCGCCTTTGATCGCTGGTCGTGGAACATCTTCCGGCGCGAGCTGGCGGCGCTGGCGAGCGGCGTGCCCGCGACGCAGCTGGCGCACGCGGAGGCTTCCTACGCGGACTTCGCGGTGTGGCAGCGGCAGCGGTTGAGCGGCGAGCGGCTCGCGACGCTGACCGAGTTTTGGACCACCGCGCTGGCGGGCTATGAGCCGCTCAACCTGCCGCTGGACTTCCCACGGCCCGCGCAGTTCGACTACCGTGGTCGCGAGGTCGACTTTGCCATCGACGCGGCGATCGTCGAGCAGCTGACGGCGCTGGCCAAGACCGCCCGCGTCAGCCTCTTCAGCGTGCTGCTGGGCGCCTTCAGCCTGCTGCTCCACACCTACACCCGCCAGCCCGACCTCCTCGTGGGCACGCCGACAGCCAACCGCGGTCGCCCCGAGTTCGCCGGCGTGATCGGCTTCTTCATCAACCTCCTCGTGCTGCGCACGCAGGTCGACGGCGCGCAGACGCTGCTGAGTTATCTGCGCTCCGTGGGCGAGACCGTCGTTCAGGCGCAGGTGCATGGGGAGCTGCCCTTCGAGCAGCTCGTCACCGCACTGGGGGTCAAGCACGACCCCAGCCGGCACCCTGTGGTGCAGGCGGTCTTCAACCTGTTGCCCGAGGAGCAGGCGACGACGTCGGCGATCCACGCACAGCTCCCGCTGACCGCCTATGTGCCGGAGAACGACGGCTGGACCACCGCCAAGTTTGATCTGTCGTTGACGATGAGCGAGGTCGGCGGCGGTTTGGCGGGCAATCTTACCTACGCAGCATCGCTGTTCGATCCTGCGAGCATCA
>DASWTQ010000648.1:0-8910 GCA_036402055.1 Herpetosiphonaceae bacterium | reverse complement strand
TGGTCACCAGAAAGAGCTTGAGCAACTGATTTATATTTTGTCACGCCTTTCGAGGAATAATACAGCCCTCATTGGCGAAGTATGTGCAGGTAAAACTGCGATTGTTGAAGGATTGGTGCAGCGGATTGTCGCAGGTAATGTGCCGGAATCAATCAAAGTTAAGCGTGTCATTAAGCTGGATACTAACGCTCTCATGACAGGCATTAAAAATGGCAGCCAGCTTGAAGAGCGATTGCAGATGATCAAAGGTGAGCTTCAACAATCGGGAGGTGTAGTATTCATCAATGATTTGTATATTCTCAGCGGTAACAATAAGAATAACTCGGATGTTATCAAAATACTAAAGTTAGGATTGAGCCAAAATAAGTTTCAGCTAATTATAGCGATGTCGGCTGATGAATATTCTAAATATATTGAACGTAACCACTTATTGAGGCGATACTTTCAATCACTAATGGTCACACCTGACAATTCATAACACCTTAGAAATATTACCGGGTGTTAATCCACATACGAGGATTACCATCTTCTTCAAATGACTGAAGAAGTTATCAAGGCGGCAGTATCTCTCTCAACTTCTATGATTCTGCTTTACTCCAGCTAGCAAGAGCCGGCGAGAGTTGGGCGTCGATCCAGATTGTCATGCAGCAAGGGGTGATCGAGTCGACGGGCAGAGTATCGGAGCGCTGCCTGCATATCCTCTCGAAGACCGCGCGATGATTGTTGACCGCCACGATCGACTCCGCGTCGGCCGTGCGCGGAAGACGCAGCCGCAGCCGCTCGGTCTCGATCTCTAAAAACATAGCTGTATCCTTCGCTCAGCCGCCAGCGTACCGTCAGCTTCACCAATCGGGAGCGCATGGTATAATTCGACGAGAGCATTCGTTATTGTAGCGTGGAGCAGGCTCCGCGCTATTCTTATTCGTAGGTTATGAGTCAGCAGTTTCAACATCTTCCAGATAGCTACCAGATCGGCCAGATTACGGTGCGGCCCAACATTGTGCTCGCGCCGATGGCAGGCGTCACCGACTCCGTGTTTCGACGGCTGCTGCTGTCGCTGGGCGGTCTCGGCATGGTGACGACGGAGATGACTAACGCTGCCAGCGTCACGCCCAAAGCCATGCAGCGCCACCGCCTGCTCGATTATCTGCCGGAGGAGCGTCCGATCGCGATGCAGCTCTCGGGCAACGAGCCGGAGCTGGTCGCGCATGCTGCGCGGCAAGTCGAGTCGCTCGGCGCGGATATTATCGATATTAACTGTGGCTGTCCCTCGCCCAAAGTTACCGGCGGCGGCCACGGCTCGGCGCTGCTCAAAGATCTGCCCAAGCTCGGGCGGATGCTGCGCGCCGTTCGCGAGGCCGTGTCGATCCCGATCACGCTCAAGTTCCGCGCCGGCTGGGATGACGACTCGCTGAACTACGTCGACACCGCCAAAATTGCCGAGGAGGCCGGTGTGAGTGCGATCGCGCTGCATCCGCGCACCAAGGTCCAGGGCTACGCCGGCTCGGCGGACTGGACGCGTATCGCGCTGGCCAAGCAGGCTGTCAGCATTCCTGTGATCGGCTCCGGCGACGTGAAGAGCGCCCAGGAAGCGCTCCAGCGGCTGGCCGAGACCGGCGTAGACGGCATTATGATCGGGCGGGGAGCGATGGCGAATCCCTGGATCTTCCGCCAGATCAAGCAGCTGCGCGCCGGAGAGCCAATCTTCGAGCCACAGCCCGCCGATAAACAATGGCTGCTGATCCGCTACCTCGATATGCTGCTGGAAACCATGCCCGAGCATCAAGCGATGGGCAAGCTCAAGCAGCTGATCGGCCAATTCTACGTCGGGATGCCGGGAGCCGCAACGCTGCGCCGCGATGTGCAGCACGCCAAATCCACGATCGAGCAGCGCGTGATCATCGAGCGCTACTTCGAGCCGTTTATCAGCGGCAGGCTCGCCGCCACAGCCGAGGCCGAGCAGCCCGAAGTCATGGAAGACGCGCTGGTCGAGTCCTAGACCGCAGCCAGCTCGCAGTGCCGCCGCAGTATGTGGCGGCATCGTTGTGTTCAATCGCTACCTGTTCGTCATCGACCGATCGCGCTGATGGGTCGATCTGTGTGCCATGCGTGACCGCTTGAATAAGCGTTTCTTAACGACGATCCTCGGCCTGGGCCTTGCCATCCTCGCCACACTGGGCGGCTTGCTCGCCGCCTACCGCCTGACACCGCCCATCACGCAAAGCGTCGAGCCGCACGATACCTTTGTGTTTCGCGATTTCTTCGATTCAGAGCAGCTCGGCACGCTGGTGTATCGCTGGGGAACCGGCCAGAGCCGAGTTGTGTTTCCTCAGGTCGGACAGCCGGCCAACGCGATTCTCGCACTGGCGCTGCTTGAGCCCAACGCCGAAGGATCGATGGATCTAACGCTGACGATCAACGAGCAGCCGCTGCTCACCACGTCGATCCAGGGCCAGCGTACGATCTCGCTGTTGGTGCCGGGCGCGGCCGTGAGCGACGGCGATCCACGACTCGGATTGCTCAGCCAGATCTCCAGATCTCAGGTCGACTCGCGGCCGCTGGGTGTGGGCATCGCCTTTGCCGCCTGGAATGAGCTAGGCTGGACGCTGCCGCCGCTGATGCAGCTGCTGGTCTTGCCCGCGCTGGTGGTTGTGTTTGGCCTGCTGCTGCTGCGTCTCAGCCAATCGCCGCTGCTATCGGCTGTGATTGCGGGAGCGCTGGGTGTTGCGCTGGCGCTGGGAGCCGGACTCCGCCCGCTTGAGGTCGCGCCGTACACCGTGCGTATCCTGCTGATGATGCTCGCGGCGAACGCGGCACTGCTGCTCTGGACCGCGCTCACGCGGCCGGGTGCGCGCTGGTGGGAACTGCCGCGCCGCGTGGATCTACCGCTGCTGATTACGCTGCTCGGCGTGTGCTACTGGATCGTGCTGCTGTATCACCACACATCGAATGTTCTGCTGGATGTTGAAGGGCCACGGCCAGGCACGCGCTACATCGGTCTGAGCGTGCTGGCGCTGCTGCTGGTGCTGGCGCTGCTCCCGAAGCTGGCGACAGGCACGCGCTGGCAGGCCGCGCTGGTGGTCCTGGCGATCAGCGGTCTGACCGAGGCTGCCTACTCCGCCTGGTTCTCGTTCCGCCGCTCAGGGCCGGACTTCTTCATCCTGTGGCGAGCCGCCTACGACTTCCACCTGGGCCGTCCGCTCTACAATATCAGCGACGTGCTGGCCAATCATTTCGGCCATGTGTTCAAGGTTCCGCCCTTCTACGGCATGCTCTTCCTGCCCATCGCCGACGCCACCGATGCGCAGTACAACCTGGCGCTGACCACCCACCGAATCATGAATCTCGCGCTCTACGGCGTGACCGGCTGGCTGCTGACGCGGCTGCTGCGGCCACGCTTCGGCTGGCTGCTGGCGCTAACGGCGGTCGGCGTGATCCTGGGCCTGATGCAGCCGCCCTTCGATACGATCGCCTACGGGCAGATCGATATTGTGCTGCTGCTGCTGCTGACGCTTACGCTGCTTGGCCTGCAAAGCGAGCGCTCCTGGCTGGTTGGGCTGGGCATTGCGCTGGGAACGCTCTTCAAGCTCTATCCGTTTATGCTGGTCGGCTTTTTGCTCGTGCGCCGCGAGTGGAAGGCGATCGGCTGGGTAGCCGGCTGGCTGGCGATTCTGAACGGCATCGCGATCGCCGTGATGGGCTGGGACAACCACGTGATGTATGTCACGCAGGTGCTGCCTAACATCGGCGGCGGTACGAGCTGGGTCGAGAATCAGACGATCAACGGCTTTTTGAACCGGCTCAGCTACGATCCGCTGCGCACGGAGCCGGTGCGCGGGCTCAGCATCAGTCTGCTGACCTACGGCGGCTTCGCGCTGGTGGCGGGCATCTCGCTGCTGCTGTCGTTCGCGCCCTTCGATCGTAAGTCGAGCAGCTATGCGCTCCAGTTCGGCATCTTCTCGGTGGTCATGGTGCTGGCGGTGCCGGCAGCCTGGATGCACTACTCGACGATCACGATTCTGGCCTTTGCGATGCTGGCCTGGTACAGCGCGGATCATCCGCTGCCGCTGGGCAAGGCCGCGCTGCTGGCGCTCTCGTTCGGGCTGATCGCCTACGGCAACCAGTGGAGCTTCTTCGACGGCACGCAAAATCCGGGGCTACCCTTCCTGGCGCTCTCCTACAAGTTCTATGGCCTGGTGGTGCTGTGGAGCGTAATGGCGCACACGATCTGGCGCGCCTGGGCGCTTCGCCGCGAAAGCACGCAGCGCACGCCCGCGCCGGGCTCGCTGGTCTCGTCGCCATCGTAAGCGGGCTGTAAGCTGCCGCAGTTGTTGCAACGCCAAAGTTCGAGTATCATCGCAGCGCTGAATCAAGCCGAAACCGCAGGGATTGATACTCGAACTTTCCCAGAGAAGGAGCGTGCAATGGCGATTAAGTCTGACCGCTGGATCAAGCAGATGGCGCTTGAGCATGGCATGATCGAGCCATTCGAGGAGAATCAGGTTCGCCAGGGTGCGATCTCGTACGGCTTATCGTCGTATGGCTACGATATTCGTGTCGCCGACGAGTTCAAAATTTTCACCAGCGCGACAGGCGAGCTGACGGTTGTCGATCCCAAGAACTTCGATCCAAAAGCCTTCAAGGATTTTACGGGCGACGAGTGTATTATTCCTCCTAATTCGTTCGCATTAGCTAAAACAGTCGAGTATTTTCGTATTCCACGCGATGTATTAACGGTCTGCGTTGGAAAAAGTACGTATGCAAGGTGCGGTATTATTGTCAATGTAACGCCTTTCGAGCCTGAATGGGAAGGATTTGTTACGTTAGAGATCAGCAATACCACGCCGCTGCCGGCCAAGATCTACGCCAACGAGGGCATCGCGCAGGTGCTTTTCTTCCAGAGCGACGAGCCGTGCATGGTCAGCTACCGCGACAAGGCCGGCAAATACCAGAACCAGCAGGGCCTGACGCTGCCCAAGCTTTGATGCAGGTGCTCCTTTGACCCAACGCTCAAAAATCCTCGCGGCGCTGGCTCAGCAGCGCATCCTGGTGATCGGCGATGTGTTTCTCGACGAGTACGTCTTCGGCCATGCCACGCGGCTCTCGCGGGAAGCGCCGATCCCGGTGCTTGAGTTCGATCGGCGATCCTACATCCCGGGCGGCGCGGCCAATCCGGCCAACAATATCGCCGCGCTGGGTGCCGCCGCAATCCAGGCTGCGGTAGTCGGCGACGACGCGGAGGGCCGGCAGCTGATCGAGCTGCTGCGCGGCGCTGGAGTCGATCCCGGCTGCATCCTGACCGACGCCGATCGCCCCACGACTGTCAAGACGCGAATCATCTCCGAAAGCTCGCTGCGCTTTTCCCAGCAGCTGGCCCGCATCGACCGCATCGATCGCAACCCGATCGGCACGTCGATCGGCACGGCGCTGATCGAGCGGCTGAGCGAGCACATGCCCCGGATCGATGCGGTACTCTGCTCGGATTACCTGAGCGGCCTGCTGACGCCGCCGCTGGTCCAGCAGATCGTCGCGCTGTGTGCCGAGCATCATGTGCTGCTGACCGTGGACGCGCAGGGCGAGCTGGCGAAATACAGCGGCGCGAACCTGATCCGCTGCAACAACGACGAGGCCGCCGCCTACCTCGGACGCGAGATCACCACAGACGACGAGTATCGCCGCGCGCTGGACGAGCTGCTGGAGCTGCTCAAGCCCGAGCTAATAATCGTCACGCGTGGCCGCGATGGCCTTTCGATCCAGGGCCGCCGCCAGCCCTACCAGCACATTCGCGCCCATCGCGTCGAGGCCGCCGATACAACAGGAGCGGGCGACACGTTTATCGCCGTGATGACGCTGGCCCTCGCCGCCGACGTCGATCCGCTCACCGCCGCGCAGATGGCCAACTACGCCGCCGGCCTGGTCGTGCGCCGCATCGGCAACGCAGTGGTGACGCCCGACGAGCTTGCTCAAGGAATAGCGCATGAAACCGATTAACGGGCTACAACCCGACCTTCGCGAGGTGATCGCGCTTGAGGATCTGGCACAGCTGCGCGAACAGTGGCGCGCGCGCGGACTCAGGGTTGTTTTTACCAACGGCATCTTCGATCTGCTGCACGTCGGCCACCTGCAATATCTTGCGGCCGCGCGCACACTCGGCGATCTGCTGATCGTCGGCCTGAACAGCGACAGCTCGACGCGGCAGCTCAAAGGTCCGAAGCGACCGCTCGTGCCGGAAGCCGAGCGTGCCGCGCTGCTGCTGGGCCTGCGCCCCGTCGATTATGTGACGATCTTTGCGGATCGCACGGCTGAAAACCTGGTTGCCGCGCTCAAGCCCGATGTGTATGTCAAAGGCGGCGATTATTCGCTGAGCGCCGGCGATCAAACTTCCGGGCAGCCCGCCAAAATACTGCCCGAAGCGCGGATCGTGCAGGGCTACGGCGGGCAGGTCGAGCTGATCAATTACCTGGCGGGACATTCGACGACCGAGCTAATTGAGCGAATTGTGGAGCGTTATGTCGAATAAACGTCTACTCGCCGTGTGGGCACATCCCGACGACGAGGCGTTCGGGCCGGTTGGGACGATGCGCATGGCCGTCGATCGCGGCTGGGAAACAGCGGTTATCTCCGCCACGCGCGGCGATGCCGGCAAGAGCCAGGCGGCGCATCTCGCGCCCGGCCAGACATTGGGCGACTTCCGCGAGGCCGAGCTGCGCTGCTCCTGCGGCGTGCTGGGCGTCAGCCAGCTGCACGTGTGGCGGCACAGCGACGGCGGCCTGCGCGATCTGCCGCCCGAGGTGCTGGTCGATCAGGTTCTGTCCGTGATGCGCGATTGGCAGCCGACGATCGTGATCACCTTCGGGCCGGACGGTGTGACCGGCCATTCCGACCATATCGCGATCTCGCATGCCGCTGAGACAGCCTTTACGCGCTATCGGGCCGAGCAGACGGAGTTTCAGCCGCGCCTGTACTACAACACCATTCCCGACGATCGCGTGATCGAGCATCCCATGGGCGACGCGCCGCCACCCAGGCCCGCAACCGCCGTGATCGATGTCGGCGCGTACGAGGCGATCAAACGTGAGGCGCTACGCTGCCACGAGTCGCAGCGCGCCGATTGGGAGCCGCTGCTCGCAGACCGCGATTGGCTGACGATCGACCGGCTGTTTCGCGTCTTCCCACCGGTTGCGCCCGACGAGCCGGTAGCCGGCACGATCTTCGATGAGTAAAGCTTCCACACCAGTCGAGCCGACAGCCGCGCAGCAAGCCGCCGCTCAGGTTGGGCGCGGCATCGCGATCGCCGCCGCGCTGATCGCGCTGGGCAACATCGCCAGCCGCATTCTGGGCCAGGCCCGCGAAACGATCATCGCGCATCTTTTCGGCGTCAGCGTCGACAGCAGCGCCTACGCAATCGCATCGGCAGTGCCAACCACGCTCTACGATCTGATCGTCGGCGGGCTGGTCAGCGCGGCGCTGGTGCCGGTCTTCTCCGAGCTAGCCGAGCGCGACGAGCAGGAGCTGGGTCGAGTCGCGGGCACGATCTTTACACTGGCGACGCTGCTCATGGCGATCGCCGCCGGGCTGGTCTGGCTCGTCGCGCCGTGGATTGGCACCCTGCTGACGCTCAACACCGACTCGACCACTCTGCGCGACCAGACGATCAGCCTGATCCCGTGGATGCTGCCCGCGACGATCTGCATGGCGCTGGCCGGATTGATCACGGGGCTGCTCCAGGCGCGGCGGCGCTTTCTGCTGCCAGCCTTCAGCACCGCGACCTTCAACGTCGGCATTATTGTGGGCGGGCTGCTCTTCAGCTCAGTCTACGGCGTGCGCAGCCTGGCGATCGGCATGGGCATCGGCGCGCTGGGCCAGGTGCTGCTCCAGGCTCCAGGGCTGCGCGGCGTGCCGATCAGGCTGGGCTTGAACCTGCGCCATCCCGAGGTTAGACGCATCGGCAAGCTCTACATTCCGGTGCTGATCGGCCTGAGCTTCAGTCTGATCGGCATCGTGATCGACCGATCGCTGGCCTCGGGCGTGAGCGAGAGCGCGGCCGCTCAGATGCGCTTTGCGACCACGCTGATCCAGCTGGCGCTCGGTATTGTGGCTACGGCGATCTCGCTGGCAGCGCTGCCCACGCTTTCGCGGCAAGGAGCCGATCCTTCAGATCTGACTGAGTACCGGCGCACGCTGGCGCTCTCGGTCAAGTCGCTGCTGCTGCTGCTGCTGCCGGTGACAGCGCTGATGGGCGCGCTGGCCTATCCGATCACCTCGCTGCTCTTCGAGGGTGGCGAGACCACGCCGACCGCCGCCGCCGCGATCGGCACCGCGCTGATCTTTTATCTGCCGAGTCTGATCGCCGCCGGTGTGGATCAGCCGCTGATCTTCGCGTTCTACGCGCGGCGCAACACGCTGCTGCCCAATCTGGTCAACGGCGGCGCGATCGCGGCCTATCTGCTGGTTGCGTTTCTGACGGTGCGCGTCTGGGGCGTGTACGGCCTGATCCTGGGCAACGTCGTGCAGTGGTGGGTTCATGCGCTGCTGATGCTCTGGTTCGCGCATCGACGGCTGGACGCGCTGCGCAGTCAGCGGCTCGGCGAGGCACTGTGGAAGGGCGCGGTTGCCAGCGCTGCGGCGGGCGCGATCTGCTACGGGCTTTATGTGCTGGCGGGCGATCTGGCGCAGGGCAAGCTTGCGCTGCTGGGGCTGATCCTGGCGCTGGGCTCGATCGGGCTGGTGGTGTATGTGGGTGCGGCCTATCTGCTGCGGCTGGAAGCGCTCTACGTCTTCGGCGCGGCGATCGGGCGGCGGATTCGAAGATAGGGCATAAACCTCTTTTAGGAAAGCATTATTCGTCCGGCTTAAACAAGATCTATTCCCTAATACCTTCGCGTGCTATAATAACATCCACCGCCTCAT
>DASWTQ010000647.1:0-2923 GCA_036402055.1 Herpetosiphonaceae bacterium | reverse complement strand
CCTGGCCGCTCCAGCGACCAAGCAGCACGTCGAAGGCTGCCAGCATCAGCATAAACAGCGTGACGTTCTCGCGCTGAGCCAGCGCCGTGAGCGCCCGGTGCAGCGACTCGTCAAGCGCGAAGCTGGTCATCGTTCCGTGGTAGGACTGCACCGCCGGTCGCGGCCGATCCGTGGGCAGATTCAGCAGCCGGGGCACGTCGGCCAGCTGCTGGCGCCAGTAGGCCAGCTGCGACTCCAGCACCGCGCCGCGCAGATAGTCGCGCTGCCAGAGCGCGAAGTCGGGATACTGCACCGGCGGCTCGGGCAGGCGCGCGGCCTCGGGCGGCTGGCCGCTGGTCAGCGCCGCGTAGAGCGCGGTCATCTCGGCGATCAGCAGCTCAGTCGACCAGCCATCGGTGACGATGTGATGCATCGTGAACAGCAGCTGGTATTCCTGATCGTCAAGCTGAAGCAGCCGCGTGCGCAGCAGCGGCCCGCTCTGGAGATCGAACGGCCGCTGAAACTCTTCCAGCGCCAGTTGCAGCGCCTCGGCCTCGCGCTGATCGCGGGTACCCTCTGGGTGTAGCATCCGCAGATCGAGGATCGGCAGCGGCAGATCCAGCTGCGGCGCGATGACCTGCACCGGCTGATTGTCGATTGTGGTGAAGGTGGAGCGCAGCACCTCGTGGCGGCGTACGACCTCGTTCAGGCTGTGCTGAAGCGCGTCGACATCCAGCGGGCCGCTCAGCCGCACCGCCGAGGGCGCGTTGTAGGCCGGGCTGGACGGATCGAGCTGGTGCAGAAACCACAGCCGCTGCTGCCCGAACGAGAGCGGAATCGTTTCCATCGCGGGGCGTCTGCCGATCACCTGCACCGTGGGCGCGCTCAAGCCCTGCTTCTTGAGGCGCTGCTCGAAGGCGGCGCGCTGCTCCGGCGAGAGCGCCGCGATCCGTTTCGCTAGATCACTCATGAGATTACCTTTACGTGCGTGGCACGTGGATTAGCTGGCTGCGGCTAGCGCGCCCGTCTTGGCCCGAATCGCGTAGTAGCCGCGCAGATCGTTGAGGTGGCGCAGGCTGTCCAGCACGGCGTCGGCGTCGACGCCAAAGTCGATCAGGCAGGCGATCTCGTTCGCGCCGATCGCCTGAAGCCGGTCGATGATCGGGATGCATTTTTCGGGCGTGCCGAAGAGCGAGTACTGGCTGAAGTAGCGCTCGAAGGCGAACGCGACCAGCGTCTGCTCGTCGGCGGCGGAGATATTGTCGAGGTTGATCTTCAGATCCAGGCTCCGGGCCAGGTTGCGGATCAGCGAGCCGTGGGTGCGCAGATAATGCGAGAAAGGCTCGCGCACGATCTCTTTGACACGTTCGTCGTCCTCGCCGATGAAGGTGTGCAGCATGACGGTCACATGGCCCTGCTGCGGATCATAGCCGTGCTCGGCCAGCGTGGCGCGGTAGAGCGCGATCCGCTCCTCAAGCTGCTCGAAGGTCATCTCGACAACCGCCGTCAGCACGTTGGCGCCGATCTCGCCGGCCCGCACAAACGTCTCGGGACTATTCGCGGCCGTGATCCAGATCGGCAGCGCGGGCTGGACCGGACGCGGAAAAAGCCGCACCGGAATCTCGTTGCCGCCGCCGCCGCGTACCAGCATCGGCTCGCCGCGCCAGAGCTGCTGAATCGTGCGCACGCCGTCGAATAAGATCTGTTTGCGATCCGCGAAGTGCTCGGGGAAGAAAACAAAATCGTCGGCGTGCCAGCCCGAGGCAAAGGCTACACCTACGCGGCCGTTGGAAAGATTATCGACTAGCGACCATTCCTCGGCAATGCGGATCGGATGGTGTAGCGGCAGCACGACGCTGCCGGCGCGGATCTGCACGCGCTTGGTCGCGATCGCCAGCGCCGCGCCGAGCGTGGCCGGGTTGGGATACAGTCCGCCGAAGTGGTGAAAATGGCGCTCGGGTGTCCAGACAGCGGTCAGGCCATACTGATCGGCCAGCTTCGCGCCTTCGAGCAGCAGCCGGTACTTGTCGTCGGTGAGCACCGCCTCGTCGCTGGAAAAATAGCACAGGCTGAACTGCATCGGCTGCTCGGCGGCGGACGGCAGCGCAGGTCTGGGATTGATCGGTCGCTCGGTGAGCGGCGTACGCGGTGGTTGGATCTGCTGAATCGTGGCGCTGGGTGCGGCTGGGATGATCACGGGTGCGGTCTCGCCGTTGGTCGGCTGCGGCGCGATCGTCGCGGGCGGCAGATCGTCCAGGGAGCCGCTCAGCAGCTCCTCGGCCAGCTCCTCAGGCGCCAGCCCTTCGATCTCGGCCAGGATACGCGCGATCTCGTCCAGCTCCTCCGGCGCGGGCTGCTGCGCGGCGATCGCCTCGGCCAGACTCGCGATCGTCGGGTCCTGGAAGAAGCTCTCAAGCGGCAGATCGATCTGGAAGGCATCGCGAACCTGCGAGATCACTTGCAGGCCCAGCAGCGAGTGCCCGCCCAGCTCGAAGAAGCTGTCGTACACGCCGATCTGCTCAGCGCCCAGCATCTCCTGCCAGATCCTGGCTACGCGCCGCTCGATCTCGTTGCGCGGCGCGACAAACGTCGTCGCAACACCCGGCCGGATCGTGGAAATCTCAAGGGCCGGCCGCTCCTCAGCGATCGCGATCGGTTGCGGCTCAGCGCTGAGCAGCGTTTCGCCAATTGGTGGAGTTTGCGCCGTTCCCGGCTCGATCCAGTAGCGCTGGCGCTCGAAGGGATAGGTCGGCAGCGGCACCCGGCGTCGCGACTCTTCAGCGTACAGGCCGGACCAGTCGATCGTCGCGCCGTTGAGCCAGAGCTTGCCCAGCGCCGTTAGCACAAACGCCTGGTCGGACTCCTGCTCCCGCGC
This sequence comes from Herpetosiphonaceae bacterium, assembly GCA_036402055.1. Classification (GTDB taxonomy): domain Bacteria; phylum Chloroflexota; class Chloroflexia; order Chloroflexales; family Kallotenuaceae; genus LB3-1. The sequence continues at coordinate 69 of DASWTQ010000647.1, read as the reverse complement.
CGATGGCAGCGACGGCAGCACGGTATGCCCGCGCGTGTAGCTCCCGTGCTGGCGCGCCAGTCGGCTGAG
>DASWTQ010000646.1:0-2977 GCA_036402055.1 Herpetosiphonaceae bacterium | reverse complement strand
ATGGGAGATAGTACTCAGGATAATAACATACATGACTCACGCTATAAGGGCTGGTAAAGCCATTGAGGGTGAGGTTTGCTGAGCAACCCACCCAGCGCATCTGCATGATCAACAGTAGCCTTCCTCAAAGGATCATTGATCTCCATGCTATGCTTCAAGCAACCGGCATACCAGAGGAGACCGCAATGCGAATGCGTGCGCGCGTACAGAATAGCCTTGACAGCCACCAGGTCGAGCTTCAGACCAACGATCACCAGCACGAGATCACCATCGCGCCCAAGGCCACGGGCTTCGGCTCCAGCGTCAACGGCGGCGAGCTGCTCTTTCTTGCGCTGGCCACCTGCTACTGCAACGACATCTATCGTGAGGCCGCCAAGCGCGGGATCGTCGTCGAGCGCGTCGAGGTGACCGTGGAGGGCGACTTCGCGGCGGAGGGCGCGGGCGCGAGCAATGTCAGCTACCACGCGACGGTCGCCGCGCAGGCGAGCGAAGAGGCGATTCGCTCGCTGATGCACGACACCGACCAGGTCGCCGAGATTCAGAACACCTTACGCGCCGCGACACCTGTGCGCCTGGGCCAGATCGAGGCAATCTCCGTCTAACGCGTCTCGTGTCTGCCCACCTGAGCCCAAAAGCAACAGCCGACCGAAACTCCGTAGTCACGTTCGTTGCAACGTGGACGCTGCGGAGTTTTTGCTACCCGCGACGATTTTGCCGGATCTCGTGAAATTGTTAAATTCTGGTATAATCCCCCGGCCCCTCAGACCTATATTTACAAGAAGTTTCTGCATCCACCACACACTTTCGTCGCCGCCGGTGTGGAAGCTATGAATCACCCACAGGGAGAGAACGGTTCATGAACTTACGGAATCGAATTACGCTCGCCGGGAGCAGCAAGACTCACCTATTGCGATTACTCGTGATCATCGCGCTGGCCGCGCTGGGCCTGGATCTGACCGCGACTCCAGCGCAGGCGCAGGCGTGGAGTCTGACCACCGCGCAGCGTCAATCCTATCTGTACTACTATGCGCCAGTGATTCTCAAGCGCGCCGACGAAAACAACGGCAAAGAGGGCCGCGACTGGCTCGCCAACTTCAACTTCGATCAGGATGGCAACTTTGCCACCAATCGTGTGAACTGGCTCAACATCAACCAGTACGTCGCCGGATCAAGCAGCTACAGCCACTGGAGCGTTCGTCCGACGCTCTACAGCAGCCTGATCGAATATATGGAGGGCGGCACCAAAAATCTGGTCTTGCTCTATCACGTCTACAACGCGGCCGATAAGGAAGGCAGCCAGATCCACGACTGGGAGCGGGTGGAAATTGTGATCCGTGGTGTGAGCGGCACACCCGGCAGCAGCGGTGAGCTGGTCAGCCATGTCACTGTCACGCATCACCACGATCACATCATGCGCCGCTCCACCGACAGCGGCCTGAACTTCATGCAGACGGCGACCGGCAAGCATGTGCTGCTCTGGCAGGCCGACGAGACCGACGCCGGCCTTTCGTGCGATACCAACGGGCACGAGCTGCGCTTTGTCAAGAATACGTACAGCTGGATCGTGGGCCAGGGCTCCACGGCCGGCGCTGAGGTCGGCGTGAGCGGACGCGACGAAAAGAAGAACGTGCACTACGCGTTTGTGCCCGGCGGATCGTCGGCGGCCGTCAGCAGCTGGGGCGCGCAGACGCTGAGCAACAGCAACGCCGGCAGCCTGGCCAGCCGCGCCGATAACGGCACCCGAGTACCGTGGTATCAGGTGAAGCGCGTGACGTATGAGCTTCAGGATCTGGCCGATCTTTTCCCGACTCACTGGCAAAACAACGCCTGGTACACGCACTGGCTATCGACCGACTCCGAGGATGTACTGCTGGAAAGCCCGATCGTGAACGAAGCGGGGCAGGCCGAGGTCAGCACGGGTGTGCAGCGGTTCTATACCAAATCGCGCGACAACGGCAAGTCGGATCTGACCGATGGACGCGAGGGCATTCCCGATAAAACCTGGTTCTACGGCGCGTACTCCGCCGAACTGGACGAGGATTGTCCTTCGGGATCTGACGATTTCAAGGCCTACTCCGGCCAGGGTCTCGACAGCTACGGTCGTAGCCGGGGAGCGGCCAGCGGCTACTACAACTCGCATAACGCGTTCTGGTGGCAGCACGACTTCTTCGTACACTCCGGCCCGATCGTCGACGACGACACCCGCGAGGCAGGAGCGTGGCTCGTCGGCGCGTGGTACAGCGCGGCCAACGGCGGCTTCGATGGGCGCTGGGTCCAGCTTTTCAACGACTGATCCGTCTATGAGTCGGCGGAGCTGTTCCGCCCATTAGAATCGCCTCGACGTCGCGACCGGGCAGGTTGCCGGTCAGGCGTGGTGATCAAACAGCGGACAGCGCCGTCATCGCGAATCGTCGTGGTGGCGGCGCTGTGGTTTTTGCAGTGGCGGAGTGCGAAGCGTTAGCTCGGAGCGCAGCCGGGCGGCGACATGAGCCAGGGCTGGAAGAGCAGATTGATACCCACCGGCACACCGCCGCCGTGCGGATTACGGCCGGGCGCGATCGGACCCGAGGCGGCCTCCCACCAGTTGTTGGTCACATTGAACGCCAGCGGAGCGGTCGCGCCGTAGCGCACCTGGCCGACGAACGCATTGTTATCGATCAGCAGGCGAAAGCCGTCGAGATCATGGCTCTGCGTCCCGATCTGGAGGCCGATCGTGCCGTTCTGAAAGCTGTTGCAGCGGATCATGCCACGGATCGGCGTGTCGGTATTCAGCACGAAGCCCGCACCGCCACCGCTGGCGACAAACCGATTCCCTTCGATAGTCACCTGTCCGCCTGGCCCAGACGATTCGATCAGCAGCTGCGGAGCGCCGGTCGGCGTCTCGTTCCCGCCGATCAGATTGCTGATCAGCGTCGTCGTGGCAAAGCGCGTCGACTGGATATTCACCACCGGCCCGGCGATGGTATTCGCCGTGAGC
>DASWTQ010000645.1:0-2507 GCA_036402055.1 Herpetosiphonaceae bacterium | reverse complement strand
CGCGCCAACAGCGTCGCTCAATCTGGCGATCTGCTCGGGCTTCGGGTAAGATGAGCGGGTAATCAACAGCACGGAGCAGAGCATATGGTCGTCAAAGTCCGTCTGGGTGAAGTCATTCCAGCGCACATGCAACAAGCTCATCGCGAGCATATCATCGCTTTCCTGGAGCAGGAAGGCATCCCCGTCCACGCCGACGATCTTGGCGCAACCACGATCAGCGAGCGGCAGGTTAAAGAGCTACTGGAAGAGCTAGCCGAAGGGATCGATGAGTAGGAGCAGGTGAGGGAAGAGATGGCCCTCACCCCCGCGCCCCCTCTCCCGTTGTGACAGGAGAGGGGGAAGAGCACATTCTGATTTGTGTGCGTTTCTTCTTTGTTTGTCCCATTGATCCTGTGTTTTTTCGTTTGGTTCTCGGCTCTCGGTTCTTCTCCTTTGTTCTCTGCTCTTTGTTCTTTGTTCTCCGTTAGGTTCTAGGTTCTAGGTTCTTCGTTCCTCTTCCAGCGCCGCCTCGACTGCGTTGCACAGTTCGCCGCGCGCGACCAGCTGTCGCACCGCCTCCATATACGGGTAGAGCACGACATCACATTCTAGAAAGGGCACGTGCTGCCGGATCAGATCGTAGGCGGCGGCGGTGCCACGGCCCAGCTTCAGGTCATCGCGCTGATGCTCAGGGTAGAGCTGCCGCCGCAGGTCGATCGCCTGACACGCCGCCAGCGCCTCGCACGCCACGATCGTCTGGAGGTTTTGCAGCACGGCGTGAGCCTGACGCGCGGCAGTTGCGCCCATGCTGTTGTGATCTTCCTGTCCTGCCGAGGTCGGGATCGTATCGGCGCTGGCGGGATGCGCCAGAACTTTGTTCTCCGAGGCCAGCGCTGCGGCGGTGTACTGCACCAGCATCAGCCCCGAGTTGAGGCCGCCGTGCTCGATCAGAAACGGCGGCAGCAGGCCGCCATGCCGCGCCGGATCAAGCAGCCGCGCCAGCCGTCGCTCGGAAATATTGCCCAGCTCGGTCATGCCCAGTGTGAGATAATCCAGCGCCAGCGCCAATGGCTCGCCATGGAAGTTGCCGCCCGAGAGCGCCTCGACATTGCCCTCATCGTCGATAAATATCAATGGATTATCGGTAGCACTGTTTAGCTCGATCTCGATCGCCCAGCGCGCATAAAACGCACTATCGCGAACCGCGCCGTGGACCTGGGGCGTGCAGCGCAGCGAGTAGGCATCTTGAACCTTCCAACCCGCCGGCCGCAGATCAGGCGGCAGAGTAGCGGTGTTCTGCTCAGACCGCTGCTGGCCGCCCTGCGCGCCCCAGAGCAGCGTGCTGCCGTCGAGCACCCGCCGCAGAAACGTCGCGCACTCGATCTGCCGGGGATGCGGCCGAGCAGCGTGGATGCGAGGATCGAGCGCTATCGGCACACCGGCCATCGCCTCGAACGAGAGCGCCGCCGCAATATCGGCAGTGCGGCAGAGCATCTCGGCATCGTGGGTGATCAGCGCGCCCAGGCCGGCCATCAACGCCGTACCATTGGTGAGCGCCAGACCTTCTTTGGCCTGGAGTGTGAGCGGCTCCAGCCCGACCCGCGCCAGTGCCTCCGCTCCCGTCATGCGCACGCCGTCGATGTGCGCCTCGCCCATGCCGATCAGCACCAGCGCGATATGCGCCAGCGGCGCGAGATCGCCGGATGAGCCCATCGAGCCCTGGCTAGGCACCACCGGAATCACATCACGGCGTATCAGCTCAAGCAGTTGATCGACCACCAGCGGGCGAATGCCGGAGACGCCTTTGACCAGCGTGTTGGCCCGAACCAACATCATCGCGCGCACGACATCGGGATCGAGCAGCGGCCCGGTACCGACCGCGTGGCTCATCACGATGTTACGCTGTAGCAGCTCGACCATATCTGCGGGAATTACGCGATCCTGAAACTTGCCGAAGCCGGTCGTAATCCCGTAGATCACCGCGCCTTCGGCCACAAATCGCTCGACCGCCTCACGTGATCGGCGCATCCGACCATAGGCGGCCTCTGCGATCTCGATGCGCGACTGTTTATCGCGCGCAGCCTGAACCAGCGCCTCAATCGTCAACTGCTCACCATCGAGCACTATTGTTTGCATCCTACGCTCCTTAGGAAGGGGATAGAGTTCGTGGAAGATTTATGTCTTCTGCGGACGCCGGACCAGCCAGCGCCAGAGGCCAACCAAAACGCCCACGGCCAGCAGAAGAAAACTGCCGTTGACGAAGAACCATTTTACCAGCGTGAGCACCGGCGCAAGCAGATCCACCACCGGCGTACGCGCCGGATAACGCGCCATAACCAGCGAGGTCGAAAGATTTTCGCCGTAGTCGAACAGCGCGCCCAGAATCGGGCTGAGATTGGCGTAGCGCCACCGACTGCCAGGAGCAAACGCTCTGCTATACACCCAGCTGAGCGCCGTGCTCAGAAAAGCAGTGTACACCAGCGGCCAGATCACATCAAACGTGAAGCGCGCCCGAATATACGCTGCTC
>DASWTQ010000644.1:0-5473 GCA_036402055.1 Herpetosiphonaceae bacterium | reverse complement strand
GCGGCCGGCAGATACGGAATACATTCTTGCAAGAGCCGGGCTGGTCGCACAGGAACTGCGGGACACGCGGCGGCAATAATGCTGGCCGTCTCCGCCGCTCGGCGCAGCGGGCTGTGGTGGATAATATCGATCGGCAGCGTGCTCAATCGTTGAGCCGTTAGCGCGGCCTGCTCGCGACCCAGCTCAGTTAAGCCGTTCCCAAGGGAATCGAGCGCGTGCGTGATCCGATTGGTTTGTCCATGCCGAACCAGATAGAGGATGCGGTTGCCCATGTTGGATCTCTGCTCAATGGCGCGTTCATCAGGAACGGGCTGCCGGTCGCGGCTAGCTGCCTTTACCGCTCATCGCCGACCTCGCGCTGCGCGGCATCTTGTGGCCGCACGTGCGACCGGCTGGTTCCAGCACGGGGTGTGAGATCGTCGAAGATGAACAGATCGGCGACCGCTACACCCAGCGCCTCAGCTATCCGTTCGAGCGTTTCAAATGAAGGAGCGCTAATCCCTCGTTCGATGTTGCTGACAAAATCCACAGAAATATCTGCTGCTTCCGCGAATTGCTCCTGCGTAAGATCGCGGTATCGTCGGAGTTGACGTAATCGCCGGCCAAACTTAACCCGTAGCATGCTGATACAAACCCTTGTAAATATACGGGTCCAAGGATATGGGAGCATAACTACGTGTGAAACCGACTAATAATGCGTCAAACTCCTATCAATAGTACGTCTTAAGCCAGTTCGATTTTTCCGAGCAGCGCTACTCGTATTGAGAGTACGGCATAAAGGTAGAGTACACCGTATCGTGGTGACTGCCAAGTAGCGACGTATGCATTGCCTTACGATCCAGGTGCCTGTAGAAAGGCCAGGATCGTACTGAAAAAGGCGTCGGGTGCTTCGGCGTGGACCCAGTGACCGGCGCCTTTAACGGTGACGAGCTGGGCCTGCGGAAACAGCGCTTCGATCTGGGACCGATCTTCGTCCTGAATATAATCTGATGTCTCGCCGCGCACAAAGAGCGTGGGCTTGTCAAAGTGGTTGTCGGACTCGATGCCGCCGATGATCGCGGCGTAGGTCTGGTAGATGCCGTCGAGATTAATCTTCCAGGTGAAGCGGCCGGCATCGTCGCGGGTAACGTTGGTAAGCAAGAACTGTCGAGTCGGCGCATAGTCGATCTTACGGGCCAGCTCTCGATCCAACTCGGCGCGGCTGGTGTACTCGCTCAGATTCAGGGCGCACAGCGCGTCAAAGATCGTGTCGTGGTGGGGCGGGTAGGCTTTGGGCGCGATGTCCACGACGATCAGCTTTTCCACCAGCTCGGGGTAGCTCAGCGCGAACTGCATAGCGGTCTTGCCGCCCATCGAGTGGCCGAGCAGATGAGCCGAGGCGATACTCTGCTGCTGCATAAAATCCCGCAGATCCTCGGCCATAAGCGTGTAGCTGGACTCGTCGCTGTGGGGCGATGCGCCGTGGTTACGCTGATCGACGGCGAAGACTGTGTAATGTTCGCCGAAACGTTTGCTCAGGGTATTCCAGTTGGTCAGCGAGCCGAACAGCCCGTGCAAGATGATCAGCGGCGCGCCCTGGCCGTAGCGTTGGTAATTGAGCTGCATGTGATACTCCAGGCGATAGCTTTATTCTTCATTCTACAGCGACTCGCGTGGTCTTCCACAGATCGCAGCCAGCGCAGTGCTGTTCAAGAGATTTCTGCCGCCAGGTTGCCGCTGGTGCCGGCGGGTAGGAACGATCGTCGCGCTGGTGGAGTTCAGCTATAATCGTGCTGTCCGAGCGCCTGCTCCGGGCGGTGGCTTAGCGGGGAGAAGATGATGAAGCTTGATCTAGAGCGATTGCGCCGGGAGATTCACGCCCTGTATCAAGGTGAGCTTGCGCAGCTTGGCGAGCGCGGCACGCTCGAAGTTCTCGACGCAGCCCGCCAGTGGGACTTCGCGCCGACACTGCGAGCCGGTGGTGTGGTCGTTTTTCCCCACACCAACCCGCTCGACTCGGGTTTGCACACAGCCGCCGCCATTAACGCCTGCCTCGACAGCGGCGCGGATCGCGTGATCGTCGTCAGCGTGCTGCACGCATTTACGCAAGAGATGGAGAATGCGCGGATTCAGGTTGCGGCCGGCGCTGATCCGGCTAGCTGGCCTTTCTGGGGCATTCAAGGGCCGGGGATCGACGGGCGCGACGAGTGGCGTGGTGATCATGCGCTGCTTTGTTTTCGGCATTTCTGGGCCGCCGAGACCAAACGGCGCGGCATCAAAGGGCCTGAGCTGATCGAGCGCTACCCGTATCTCACGGGCGGCAAACCCGATCGTTTGCCGGGCATCGACGAGCTGTCGCGGCTGGCAGAGAACGCGGTGATCGTCTCGACCGCCGACTCGCTGCACCATGGGATTGGCTACGGCGATCCGCCTGAGCGATCGTATTATCCCGATGCCGAAGGACTGGCCTTTGCGCGCCGGACGATCGAGGAGGGCATCGATCTTTTGGGACGCGGCGATTATCTCGGCTATGTGCAGCATTGCCTGCGTGCCAAAAGCGATGCGCGGGATGCCGGCTCGGTGTTTCGATACGTGGCCGGCCCGCTGCAAGGGCATATCGTGGACTTGAAGTATAGCGACGCGACAGAGCTGTATCGACAGCCGGCACCAACCTGGGTTGCGGCGGCGCTGGTGGAGTGGCTGGCTGAGCCCCTGGCTGCGTGAGCGTGTTTCTAGCTAGAGCACGCATAATCCAGGCGCCTGCGCGCCACCACGATCATGCCAGCACGCCGTGAACCGATCGTCGGCTCGGTCAGGATTTGACATAATCATGTTGTCAGAATCGAATCAGCCGCTCTGCGCTAGCTCTGGGCAACTTCGCTCAAAAGCTGGCGCAGCAATGTTTTCCAGCGCTGCGTATCGATCGCGTAGCAGATGTCGAGGTTGGGCGGCTGGTTGAGCACGCCCCAGCGATCGACGACCGTCATGCCGCGCGTTAGCTCGCTCTTGGTCTCGACGGCGACATAGCAGTGCTCGCGAACGGTGCAGATCGTGGGATCGAGCGCGACCGACATAGCTACCGGGTCGGGCTGTGTGAGGCCGGCCTCTTGCAGCCACTCTGTGCTGGCGCGCAGCGCCGCCGCGTTACAATCCACCGCCAGCTCGGCCAGCGGTCCCAGCGCTCGGATCTCGGCCAGCTCCTCCAGGCTGAGCACGGCCTCACCCAGCGAGTGCTCATGGCCGATCATCAGGATCGGCATGCCTGACTGAAACACAATCTGCGCGGCCTCGGGATCGCACCAGATGTTGTACTCGGCTGCCGGCGTAATGTTGCCGATCGTATTGGCTGCGCCGCCCATTACATAGCACTGCTGGACCTGCTGCGCGATCGCGGGCGCTTTGATGAGCGCCGCCGCGACGTTGGTCAGCGGTCCCAGCGTGACCAGCGTGATCGCGCCCGCGTGCTCGCCGATAACACGGATCAGCGCATCGACGGCGTGCTCGGGCTCGGGCTGTTGTCTGGGCGCGGGCAGATTGAGATCGCCCATGCCGTCGGCGCCGTGAAAAAACGTGGCATCGTTGGCCGGCCGCAGCAGCGGCTTGGCAAGGCCGCGATAGACCGGCACGTGAGCACCGGCGCGCTCGACGACCGTCAGCGCGTTGCGAGTAGCCTGCTCAACGTGGACATTGCCGGCAACTGTTGTGATCGCCGCGACCTGCACATCGGGCGAGCGCAGCGCCATCATCAATGCGACGGCATCATCGGAGGCGGTATCGGTGTCGATCAGAAAAGTGCGTTGGGCTTGATTCATGCATTCCATTCCTGCGCAAGACGATGATCGATAGCCAGCTGCTTGATATGTACGCTTAGCGCTCCGGCTCGTTGGGCGTGGCCGAGAGCAGATAGCCCGTGCCGCGTACCGTCAAAATATAGCGCGGATTCGACGGATCAGGCTCCAGCTTCTGGCGCAGATGATACATGTGTGGCTTGATCAGCTCCACAGCCTCGATCGCGCTGGCCTCGTAGCCCTGCGCGCACTGCACGATCTGCTGGTAGCTCATCACCTGACCGGCCTGCTGTGCCAGGCAGACCAGAATGCGAAACTCGGTGGGCGTGAGATTCAAGGTTTGATCGCCGCGCCGCACAGTTTGATTCCAGGTCGAGATCTGGAGATCGCCCACCGAAAGCCAGCGCTCGCCGGACTCGGCTCGCTGCTGCTCGGCGCTCTGGCCGCCGCCCAGTTCGCTCACGACCGATTGCAGCATCGTCAGCAGCTGCTGTTTGCGGCGATTCTCCTGCTGCTGGGCCAGCGCCGCCGCCACCCGATCGAGGACATCGCGCGGGCTCACGGTTTTGAGCATGTAGTCGAAGACGCCGATATGCATGCCTTCCAGCGCGCTGTCGAGCGATCCGTGGCCGGTCAACATAATGATCGCGACCTCGGGCTGTAGCTCACGGGCACGCTGCGCCACATCGATGCCGCTCAAGCCCGGCATTTTTAGATCCAGCAGCAGCAGATCGAAAGGCCGCTGGTGGATCAGCGCCAGCGCGGCCTCGCCATTCTCGGCGGTAATGACCTCATAGCCACGACGGCGCAGCAGATCGCTCATGGTGAGGCGAATCGGCTCTTCGTCGTCTACGACCAGCACACGGGCCGGTTCCTGGCTCATATCTGTACTCCTTTGGCTAAACAGTAGCTTCGTACGGCAGGGCAATCCGAAACGTGCTGCCCTCGCCAACGCTGCTCACAACCTCGATGCGTCCGCCGTGCTGCGTGACGATATGCGCGCTGATCGAGAGGCCCAGCCCGGTGCCGTTGGGCTTATTCGTCCAGAAGGGCTCGAACAGATGCTCGCGCGCCTCCTCGGGAATGCCGATGCCGGTATCCTGAATCTCGATCAGCGCGACCGTCGGCCCGGCCTCGGTGCGGACGGTCAAGGTGCCGCTGTCGGGCATGGCGTCGATGGCGTTGAGGATCAGATTCAGGAAGACTTGTCGCAGCTGGTCGGCGTTGCAGACCACGGGCGGCAGATCGTGGGCGGGCGCGAAGATCATGTTGATCGCGCCGTGCCGCAGATTAAAGCCGGCCAGCGCCATGGTTTCTTCGAGCAGCTGGTTGAGATCGTTTTTGGCCATCTCGCCAGGTGTGGGCCGGTAGAAATCGCGCATCCGCTCGATGATCCGCGCGATGCGGGTCAGCTGCTCGCTGGCCATCGTCAGATACGGCGACGAGCGCGCCTCGGCCGGAAGATCTTCTTCCAGCAAAAACAGGCTGTTGCGGGCGGCGTAGAGCGGATTGTTGATCTCGTGCGCGATCGACGCGGCCAGCTGTCCTACCGCTGCCAGCCGCGCCGCCTGAAGCATGCCGGCCTCGGCGTAGTTGAGCCGCTCGACCATGGTTCGCTGCTGCTCTTCCAGATGCGCGAGCTGGCTGGAAAGATTGGCCTGGCGCTGCCGGTTGTGCTCTTCCAGGATCGCAACGGCCGTGAGATT
>DASWTQ010000643.1:0-37052 GCA_036402055.1 Herpetosiphonaceae bacterium | reverse complement strand
CCAACACCGCCCGCCAGCTGATACCAGGCGATCGTTTCTTCCGGCTCCTCGCCGCTATCCGCCGTCCGCGCATAGATATAGCCATACTCGGTCAGGCCCACGCCGCCCGGAAAATTGAAGGTATGCACAAACGAGCCGCCGCTCAGAGTCGGCGTGACCAGCGGCTGGCAGACGCCGCCCGAGGGACAGTACGCCAGACGCACGCTGCTGGTCACGCCGGCGCAGTCGCGCAGCTTGACGGCGAGCTGCGTGACCAGCGACGTGCCGCTGCCGCTGCTGGTGAGCGTCGGCGTGATGCTCATGCACGGCTTCCAGTTCGTGCGCTGAAGCGGCAGCTCGTTGAGCGAGGTCTGCCCGATCGTCAGCGGCGTGGCGTCCGAGTCCGCGACAAAATGCGCGCCGGTCGCATCGTACATCACGACCACCGCCCGATCTTTGGCCGGATCTTCCACGCCCAGAAACGGCAGCGGCGCGACCTCATCCGTAGCCAGCGAGCCCTGGCCGATGATGCGCTGCGGCGATTTGTCGGTATTTACCCGGACCATATAACCTGAGCCCGTCAGCTTCGGCGCGATCAGGTTGCGCACTCTGACATTCGCCGACGAGTTCAGCGGCAACGCGGAGATGCCGGGCATCGAGACCGACAGCGGCACCGACTCGACCTCAGTCGCCGTCTCCGACGAGAGCACGCCGGGATAAAAGCGCTTAACAGTATCCCAGTCGGACTCGCCGTGCACCCACATCTGCGGCGTGTTGTCGCAGGTTCCGCCGTGAGCGCCGCCATGCCAGACTTGCCCGGCGCGATAGTGATAGGCCATCAGCGAGTCGGTCGTGGGAATCGCCGGATCGCTGGCGGGAATGCCGGGCAGATGCCGCCCCGTCGTCGTGCAGTAGGTCGGCGCGAGATCGGTCTGGCGGTAATACTCGTCGTAGAGGTAGAGCGCGTAGTGGGCCCACTCGTGGCCGATCGTGCGATAGCCGTCGCTCATCGACCAGCCGCCGCAGCGCGCGCCCGCGCCATCCCACAGCCGCCCAAGATGGATCGCGCCCGGGTAAAACGTCTGGCTGCGCCCTGTGTGCGGGCTGGCGTAGGTCATCGGCGCGCTGACGATGCCGCCGACGAACGACTTGGGCCGGTAGCTGCTGTCGGCCAGCACGCGGATATTGGCGCTGCTCCAGTTGGCGCCGCCGGTATAGATCGACACCGTGCCCAGCCGCATCTGGTTATTGGTGTACAACGCCAGATAATCCGAGGCTTGATTCAGACCGGCCACCAGCTCATTCAGATAGTTACCGCCCGCGCTGGCGGTCGATCCACACTGCGAGGTCAGCAGATCCTTTTGGACCAGATCGTTGGTGCCGGGCTGCCACTCAAGCGAGACCGTCACATTGAAGGTGATCGGCGTCGCTTTAGGCTCGGCTGTTTTAGCCACAGTTGCCGGGAATCCCGCCAGCAGCAATGGCAGAAAAAGCATGCATTGTACAAGGCGTCGCATCCAGATGTGTCCTTTCATCGACAGGGTCGTGGATAACGAGGGTGACTGGGTAGGTATGTTAAAGACGATCGATTCGCGGTTTACCTTTCCTTTACTTATGAGTAGAATATAGATGTTTTATTTTTCATTTACAACTGGCAGGGGGAATGCCGCATGCGACGATTTGCGGGCGCGGCATAAACCTTGCAGCCAGTTCGCCCCCCAGCCTGACGATCGCCTGTACGCCTCGTGCTGGTCACCTATCCGTCAACTTCTTGCTCATAGCGCTGCACGCGACGTATCTACTCAGTTAAAGCAAAGTTATGGATCAATGTTTCATCCGCGACCAGATGGCCTGCCTGACTGCCAGCCACGACGAGGTTCTCGAAGCGGCGGCGCTGCTCGAAACGTTCGATCTGCCCGCGCTGGCGGCGCTGCTCGACGAGCCGATCGCGGCGATCCCGCCGGAGCTGATCGCCGCCGGAATCATCGCCGTGGCCGGGCCGCAGTTTCGACTTGATCCAGCCGTACAGGCCGACATGCTTCAGCTTTTGCAGCAGGCCCCGGAGCGCCAGCGCGTGCTAACCGGCCGCGCGGCCACACATTACGCGCGGTGCCTCATGCGTGCCGATCCGCAAGACCGTGTCGCGCTCGAAGCGCTCACCATGCATTATGTCGAGCAATACTGCGAGCTGCTGATCCAGCAAGAGCCGACTGGACTGGCGGATGCGCTGGCTGAGCTACCGCTCGACGCCGTGAAAAACGCGCATCACGAGCATCTGCTGCGCTACTATCGCGGGCTCAGCTTTGGGCTGGTGGAGCAGTACGCAGCCGCACGATCCGAGTTCAGAAGCCTGCTGAGCGAGTCGATGCTGGAGGATGGGCTGCGGGCGCGCGTGCTCAACTCCGAGGGCACTTTTGCGCGGCTGCAAGGCGATTACCAGCGGGCGCGCGATAGCTTTCAGGCCAGCCATAGCCTGTGGCAGCGGCTCGGCAACTCTGCCCGCGAAGGGCTGGCGCTGATGAATCTCGGCATTCTGAGCTACTACCTGCAAGAGTACGCCGTCGCCGAGCGGCAGCTTAACACCAGCCTGGAGCTGTTTCACCAGGTCGAGAACGTCCACTGGCAGGCGATGGCCTGGACCAATCTGGGGCTCGTGGCGCGCGATCTCGGCCACTGGGAGCGATCGCTGACTGCGTTTCGCCAGGCTGCCGCGATCTTCGAGCGCGACGGGCCGGTCGATTTTCTGGCGCAGGTCACCAACAACATCGCCGAGGTCGAGCTGCTGCAAGGCCAGTTCGATCGGGCGTATGCTCACTTCCAGCGGGCGCTGGAGCAGATGTGTACACGGACCTTCGCGGTGGATGCGCATCTCGGCTTAGGTTTGATTCGCCAGGCTCAGGGCGACGACACGGCCGCGCTACCGCACTATCACGCGGCGCTTGAGATTGTGCAGGAGCTGGGCCGGCGTGAGATTATCGCGCAGGTGCAGTATCGCATCGGTCATGCCGAGCAGCGCCGGCAGAATCCGGCGGTCGCGCTGCACCACTACGCGCTGGCGGTCGAGGCGATCGAGGCGGCGCGCGCGACAACCTCCGACGAATCACTTCAGATCAGCATCATGGGCCGCTGGCAGCAGGTCTACGAGGCGGCGATCCTGCTTTGCCTGGAACAGGGCAATTTCGCCTGTGCCTTCGACTACGCGGAGCGCGCGCGAGCGCGGGCCTTCGCCGATATGCTGGCGCGGCATAATCCTAGCCTGAAGCCCACCGACGCCGAGCCGATCACGGCGCACGAGGCGCAGGCGCTGCTGCCGGCGGGAACCGTGCTGCTGGCGTATGTCGCGACTGGTCTGAACAATCCCGAGAACGCACTGCTCAAGGCGTGCGATCCACAGGTGCGCGCCTGTCTTGAAACGCCGGCCCGGCTGCTGCTGCTGGCCGTCACCGCCGGCGAGACACGCGCCCACGACTGCGCGCTCAATCCCAATGTTTTTCAAGCCTCATCGCCGTATCTGGCCGATGGACAGCGCTTCCTGGCGCCCAACCTGCTGCGCCGGGTGTATCGCGCCCTGATCGCGCCGGTCGCCGATCTGGTCGCCGGATCGCAGCAAACCGTGATCATTCCCCACGGGCCACTGCACCAGCTGCCGTTCGCCGCGCTGCTCGACGAAGCCGCCGAGCCGCTGCTGGAGCACGGGCCGAATCTGAGCTACGCGCCCAGCGCCACGGTGCTGCTGCGCGCCGGACGATCGAGCGCCCAGCCGGCGGATTTGTGTCTGGCCGTGGGCTACGATGGCGGCAGCGATCGCAGGCTGCGGCATGTCGAGCCGGAAGCCGAGACTGTGGCCGCGATCTGTGGCGGCGGCGCGGCCTGGCACGGCCACACCGGCATTCAGGGTGAGCTGCGATCGGTGGTGGGCCGCTACCGCTGGCTGCACTTCGCCTGCCACGGCGAGTTCGACCACGACGATCCGCTGCGCTCATGGCTGGAGATCGGGCCGGGCGAGAAGCTCAGCGCCGCCGATGTGCTGGCTCACTACCAGCTGCAAGCCGAGCTGGTAACGCTCAGCGCGTGTCGCAGCGGGCTAAGCCGGGTGCTGCGCGGCGACGAACCGATGGGCCTGGTGCGAACGTTTTTGCGCTCCGGCGCGCGGGCGGTGCTGGTCACACTGTGGATGGTCGAAGATATTTCGGCGCGGCTGCTGATGGAGCATTTCTACACCACACTGCTGACTCAGCAGCCCAGCGATCCGGCGACGGCGCTGCGCGCGGCCCAGCGCTATCTGCGCCAGCTGCACACAGCCGAGATCGCCGAGTGGCTGGCGCGCAAAGGCGAGACGCTGCCGGAAAGCTTGAAGGCCGAGCCAATGGCTCAGCCTTTCGCCAATCCGATCTTTTGGGCGCCCTACGTGCTGGTCTGCGGCGGGCGCTCCGCATCGACCTCGATCTGAAGGCCATCCAGCGCGGCCCTGGGAACATCCGCAAATACAGCTTCGCCCCAGGGATCGGTCGTGGCCGCGCGCTGCGTATCGCCGGTCGTGATCGCCACCGAGATTCCGTCCAGCTCCGGCCACTCGCGATCGGCAAGCGTCACCTGGGCGCGTAGCGTGCATAGCTCGGATTCGTCGGGCTGCTCGTAGATGCTGAGCTGAATCTGGATCTGCTCGTCGCCCGGCTGATCCAGCGTCATGGTCAGCAGCGGCACGTCGGTGGCGATGCTGCGGAGCGCCAGCGCGGGCGTTTGCGGCGACAGCAGATCGAGCAGCGCCTGCGAGAGCCGAATGCGCATATGCTGCGGCGTGACACGCTCGACGGCCTCGGCCAGCCGCCGCCGAAGCAGGGCAACACCGCTGGGCTGCAAAAAGCCAAGATCCGGCTCGGGCACGCGAATCTGATTCAACGCCGCCGCCTCGGCTGTGCGCGCCTCGTAGACCAGCGCGTAGGATGCGGCACAGGCCACACAGCTATCCAGATGCTGAGCCACGGCCGGAAACAGGCGCGTGTAGTCGCGCCGGGCCAGCTGGGCGTCGATATACGCTTCCAGAGCATCGAGACAGGCGCTGTGCTCGGCTTCGGTGTGCTGGGTTGTTATAGTTTGCGCTAGGCGCTGGGCTTGCTTCTGTGTCCACTGATCGAAGCTCATCCCCGTCTCCTCTCTAGAGTGCTGTCAGGCTGGAGAT
Organism: Herpetosiphonaceae bacterium; assembly: GCA_036402055.1. Lineage (GTDB taxonomy): Bacteria > Chloroflexota > Chloroflexia > Chloroflexales > Kallotenuaceae > LB3-1. The sequence continues at coordinate 31,894 of DASWTQ010000643.1, read as the reverse complement.
CGTTCCCACTGAGGCGCAGCCCTTCTGTCTTAGCAGATCGAGGCCACGCCTGGAATTACTACAGAATATACTGCTAAGACGCAAGCAACCAGCGCTCCCTTTCCTCAGGGCTCCAAAAGCTCACGCAGACGCTCCATCAGCGCCGGATCACGACGCAGCGTCGCCAGGTTTTTGGCGCGCGTGACCTGAATATGGCTCGGGCGAATCTCCTGGCCGCTGCGCTCGGTCTCGGCTCGCGCCAGCACCTCGTCGGTCTGCTCGTCGAAGTAGCGCCCGATCACCACCCGCTGCGAGCGCTCGCTGAGCGGCCCGTGCCGAATCAGATCGTGGAGCAGCGCGCGCATGTCGGTCGTACCGGTCAGCTGCTCCTGCGAGGCCATCCAGGGCGCGTGCTCGTCGTCGATGTCGATCGCCAGCATACGCCGGTACTCGGGCTTGCGCAGCTCGTCGAGCACGACCCGCCGCGTCACCTGCGCCGCCCAGTCGCGAAAGACGTCGGGATTACGGCACTGCTCCAGGCTGCGATGGATTTTGATCAGCGCTTTCTGGGTACAATCGGAGGCGATCGGCGTAGGATCTCGCTGCGCGCGCAGCATCGCGTAGGCAATACGGTACAGGTAGGACCACAGGTGCTGAAACGCCTCAGCTTGAGCATCGGTGCCTTCCTGCTGACAGGCAAAATAGAGTGTGCGATCGTCAACGGTCTCATCCACGATGCGTACCCCTCAGCAAAACATACGGCGCTATTGTAGCATAGGCGCTGTTGCCCTCCAGGCAACCGAAAGAACAAGGAATTTTTGACAGGCCCTCACCCCCTGCCCCCCTCTCCCGTTTCCTTCGTCACAGGCGAGGGGGAATGTTGTACAACAAGACTTGACGAGATCATCAATATGTATTTTGTAATATTTATTTCAGGGCGTGATAAATCACGCCCCTACGGAGCAATTCATAGAATAGAAATGTAAATCGTTTAACGCCTGTTCTTTGTTCTTTGTTCTCGTCCCCGGTTCTAGGTTCTAGGTTCTGGGTTCTGGGTTCTCCTTTGTTCCTTTGTTCTTTTGTTCCTTTGTTCCTTCGCTCTCCCTGCATCCAGATCGGCCATAGCTGACGAATATAGAGCAATTGGTTTATGTTCAAAGCGTCACAAACGGAGATAAAACCTGGTACAACACTTCTATGGACCAATCAGGACGCGATCGATCATAGCGTGACGGCAGGAAAGCCTGGCTCGCTCAGCTGAGCAATTCCGACTTTTCCAGGCAGGGGCCAACGTTTGAGTTTACCTTCGACGAGCCGGGCACAGACGATGAGTTTTGCAAGCGTTATGAGCCGATGGTCGGGTACGATCGTCGTCACAGCGCCCCCAAGCTAATCGTTGCAACGATCGGGACGCGACTCGTTCTCTGTGGGTGTATCATGTTTCAACGACAGAAATATGTGGTCCAGAGTCAGGAGATTGATGCAGCTCTTGGCGATGGGCCGCTAGGGGAACGCCGTCGTACACAGTGGGGAGACACGTTCAACGTGGAGGAAACCGACGAGGAACTGATCGAGCGATTGGCCGGCGGTGATGTCGCCGCACTCGACGCGCTATACACCCGCTACGCGCGTCCGGTCTTTTCGCTGGCGCTGCGCATCCTGAGCGATAGCGCCGATGCCGAAGAGGTCACGCAGGATGTGTTCGAGCGTGTGTGGCGTCATGCGCCGACCTTCGACGCGCAGCGTGGACGATTCGGCACGTGGCTGCTGAGCATGACGCATCATGTCTCGATCGACCGTGTGCGCAAGCGGCAGCGACGGCCGCAACAAGCCGTCGCTCAGAGCGTAGAATGGACGGCTCCCGATCCGCCCGCTCCGCAGGATGTTCCCGAGTCCGCGCTGCGCAATATGCAGGCAGAGCAAGTTCGCCGGGCCCTTCGCTCGCTGCCGTCCTCGCAGCAACAGGCGATCGAACTGGCGTATTTTGGAGGATTAAGCCACTTAGAGATAGCTGCCGTGCTGGGCGATCCGCTAGGCACCGTGAAAGCCCGTATTCGACGGGGCATGGATCGGCTTCGATCAGCATTGGAGCGCTATGTGACAGAAGGTGAAGACGTATGACCGACCAGCATGTTGACGAGCTGATCGACCTGTATGCGCTTGGCGCGCTTGAGCCAGGCGAGCAAGCCGCAGTGGACGAGCATCTCGACGATTGTCCACGCTGCCGGGCACAGCTTGAGGAGGCCAAGCAACTGGTGCTGCTGTTTGCCTGGACGCCCGATCAGCACGATCCGCCGCCCGCGCTGCGCGGCAAGGTAATGCAGCGCATCTCGCATCTCCAGCGCCTCCAGGGCACGACCCAGCGCTCGTGGTGGGAGCGGCTGGCGCTGCCGCAGTGGCTGCGCTCGCCACGGCTGGGGCTTCAGCTTTCCGGCGCGCTGCTGCTGGTGGCGGCGCTGCTCGGCTGGCGACTTTCGGCGCTGCAAACGGAGATCAACGGCCTGCGCGCTCAGCTCACGGAGCAGCAGACCCTGGTGGCGGTGCTCTACAAGCCCGACACGCGGATTATTCCGCTGGCCGCCGCCGACAATCCGAGCGTGACTCACGGTTACCTGCTGTTCGATCCCGAACAACAGCAGGCCGTGATCAAAAGCACGGCGCTGGCTGCCCTGCCGCAGAATCAAACCTACCAGCTCTGGCTGATCGACGGCAATCAGCCCGAGAGCGTCGGCCTGCTCCAGACCAGCCCTGATGGCCGTGGCACCGCCGAGGTTGTGGCCCAGCGCCCGCTGAGCCAGTACCAGGCGTTCGGCATCAGCATCGAGCCGGCCGGCGGCAGCGATCAGCCGACAACAACACCGATTGTGGTAGTCAGCCTCTAAGCTTCTCCGCAACTCGTCGTTCGCCAAGCGTCGCTCCACACGTTGCGTGCAGTGGATCTCTCCTCAAGCCCTGCTCAGCGCGTTAGAACAACCGATTACGCTCATACAGGCGTCAACATTGCTTACATGCCCTGCCGCTCACAGCAGAGGCGTATTTCGTGCTGCCAATGCATCATGATCTCGGGTTGCGCCACGCCCGGCGATGATTTATACTCGTCACGTCGCGCTGATCCGCTTCTCAGCGCCGGCGAAAGCGAGGTTGCCTTTGTCTGCCATCCGATCTTCTCTTCCCTGTGTGGCAACGCCGCACGCTTCGGCAACCTCCGAATCTGCGCCGCGCTCCGTATTCTGCTGATTCCCTCCACAGCACCTGCGGATCGGCTCCGCTCACGGACAGCCTGATCCCAAAGGTTTTGCCCCACTCCTTCCACGACCGCTCGCGCAGATCGCTGCGCAGGCCGATTATTTGTGCTTAAATAACCTACGCGGCGCGGATCAAGCCACGCCGCCAGCGAAAGGCATCCTCAAGATGGAATCTCGGATTCAGTCGTATCTGCGCGTGGCAGCCAGCCACGGCCGCGAAGTCGAGCAGATCGGGCCGTTTCTCGCGACATTCTCGCTCCACAGCGATAATCCGTATATCAACTACGCGCTGCCCGACGACGGAGCCGCGCCGACCGCCGACGATGTGGCCGCGCTGATCGACGCGTACGAGCGCCGCGATCGCCGTCCGCGTCTCGAATATATCGCTCAGCTCGCGCCCGAGGTCGAACCCGCGCTGCTGGCCGCCGGATTCGCGGTGGAAACCCGGCCACCGCTGATGATGTGTGCTCCCGGCCAGCAGCAGCGCCGACCACTGCCACCCGGCTTCGAGCTGATCCTGCCGACTTCGGATGACGAATTGCTGGGCTTGATCGCCGCCCAGAACGAAGCTTACGATTCGCCGCCGCCCGATCCAGAGGCCGTCGACCGGCTGCGCGCAAACATCGCCGATGGCCAGATCGCGGTGCTGGCACGTGTAGCCGAGACCGGAGAGCCGGTCGGCGGCGGCATGTGCACTGTCCCCTACCAGGGCATCACCGAGGTTGCCGGCATCGGCGTGCGAGCCAAGTTCCGCCGGCAGGGTGTTGCGGCCGCGCTCACGGTGCGCCTGACAGAGGAAGCCTTCGACGCCGGTGTTACGCTGGCGTTCTTGATGGCCGCTGCTGAGGCCGAGGCGCGCATCTACGCTCGCTGCGGCTTCACGCGCATCGGCGAAGTCTTGCACATCTCACGGCCACGAAGCTAGACCTGTGCTGGAGCGGTCACTTGCGCTTTGAAAGCGGGAGTGACCGCTGCGGCAAAACTTGACGAGATACAAGGAGGACAAACATGCGGATCGGGCTGATCTCGGATATTCACGGTAATTATGTCGCCCTGGAAACGGTGCTGGCAGATCTGCAAGCTCAGGCCGTCGATCAGATCGTGTGCCTGGGCGATGTCGCCGCCACCGGACCGCAGCCCCACGAGACGGTCGAGCGACTGCGGGCGCTGACCTGTCCGGTGGTGATGGGCAATACCGACGAGTGGCTGCTCGATCCGCCCGCCGGATCAGACAGACCTGACATGATCGAAACGATCGATCAATGGTGTGTTGCGCAGCTCAGCGCCGACGATCAGGCGTTTCTCCGCAGCTTCCAGCCCACGATCGAGATCCCGCTCGGCGCAGACACAACGCTGCTGTGCGTCCACGGCTCGCCGCGCTCCAACATCGAGCGCATCGAATCCACGACCACCGACGAGCAGCTGGGCGCGATTCTGGCGGATGAAAGCGCGCTCGTGATCGCCAGTGGACACACGCACGTGCAGATGCTGCGCCGCTACCACGACCGGCTGCTGATCAATCCCGGCAGCGTCGGCCTGGCGTTTGAGCGCACAGCCGCCGGCGAGATTCGTAATCCGCCCTGGGGTGAGTACGGCCTGCTGAGCTATCAGGACGGCCGCCTGAGCATTGAGCTGCGCCGCGTGCCGCTCGATCTGCGGGCTGTTACTCAGGCGGCGCTCGACAGCGACATGCCCCATGTGCAGGAGTGGATCGCGGATTGGCGCTGAGCCTCCGATGCGATCCTGAAGTTGGGGTACCATACAAGGGGAATTATTCGCAAGGAGCGTAGTATGGCACAATTCCGCGTCGGAGTTCAGCTACAGCCGCAGCACGTCAGCTATGCTGATTTTGCCGACGGTGTGCGCCGCGCCGAGGAGCTTGGCGTCGATACGATCTGGAACTGGGATCATTTCTACCCGCTGTACGGCGAGCCCGACGGCATGCACTTCGAGGGCTGGACGCTGCTGACCGCGATGGCGCAGCTGACCAGTCGCGCCGAGATCGGCTGTCTGGTGACGTGTAACAGCTACCGCAATCCCCAACTACTGGCCGACATGGCGCGCACGATCGATCATATCAGCGGCGGACGCCTGATCCTCGGCATCGGCGCGGGCTGGTTTCAGCGCGACTACGACGAGTACGGCTATGAGTTCGGCACCGCTCCCGATCGGCTGCGCGACCTGCGGCAAAGTCTGCCCGTGATCAAAGAGCGCTGGCAGAAGCTCAACCCGCCGCCCGTGCGCAACCCGATCCCGATTCTGATCGGTGGCGGTGGCGAGAAAGTGACGCTGAAGCTGGTCGCGCAGCACGCCAGTATGTGGAACAGCTTCGGGCCGCCCGAGAAGTTCAAGCATAAGAACGAGGTGCTGAACAACTGGTGCCAGGAGCTTGGCCGCGATCCGGCGGAGATCGAGCGCACCGTGCTGATCAACCCCGGCGAGATCGACGAGATCGACGCCTTCGTCGACGCGGGCGCAACGCACTTTATCCTGGGCATGGGCGCGCCCTGGAACTTCGATCCGGTCCAGCGGCTGGTCGAGTGGCGCGACGCGCAGGGCTAAAACTCGCATCTATCGATGTGCAGCGGAGCGGGGCGACCTGCTCCGTTTGTTGTTGCTGCGAGAAATGCGAGAGGATTGGGTGTAAAGGCGATCAGCGACTTCTCATTCTATCAAGAGTCTTGACAGCTACTTCGCCTAAGTTTACAATCTAGACAGACTAGCTAGGAGTATATTATGGCGCGAGTATGGCAACTTCAAGAGGCAAAAAACAAGTTGAGCGAAGTGGTTGACGAAGCGCTGAGTCATGGACCACAGGTCATCACGAAACGTGGCGTTGAAACGGCAATTGTGCTCTCGTATGCCGATTATCGCAAACTCCTACTCAATCAGCAGAAACTTTCTGACTTTTTTCTCGAGTCACCGCTTGTTGGGGTCGATCTTGATCTCAGCCGTGACACAAGTCCCAATCGGGAGGATATCTCGTTATGAGATATCTTCTTGATACCAACGTGATTTCTGAGCTTGTTGCCAAACAGCCGAACCTTAATGTTATTGAGTGGATCGATGGGCTTGATCCGAATAGCGTGTACTTAAGCGTCATTACAATTGGGGAACTACGGAAGGGGATTGAAAAACTTCCTGAATCGAAGTGGAAAGATGCACTTGGAACATGGCTGAATGATGACTTGCTTATACGGTTTAGTGGTCGCATCCTTGAACTTGATATTCCTGTCATGCTTAGATGGGGTGAACTGATTGGTCAGTTAGAGCAATCAGGAAAACCGCTCCAAGCTCTTGATTCATTAATTGCAGCCTTAGCCCTCCATCATCAGTGTACCCTTGTAACCCGCAATGAAGATGATTTTCGGGCAACTGGTGTCACTGTTTTCAATCCCTGGAAATAAATCATACGCTTAACCATTTCTACAGCAAGAATCATAAACTCCCGCAGGTCAGCTAACGTGATCCTGCGGGAGCTGCAACAGCGGCGATCGGTTTAGCCGTTGTTCTGTTCTTCCATCTTCTTGCGCAGGCTGAGCGGGCGCATATCGGTCCAGACCTCTTTGATGTGGTCCAGGCACTCCTGCTTGCTGCCGCTCTTGCCGGCGTCGTTCCAGCCCAGCGCGTTCTCGCGATCGGCCGGCCAGATCGAGTACTGCTCCTCATGGTTGACAACCACTTTGTAGATCGTCGTATCTTCTTGTTCGTCGCGGTTCATGCTACCTCCATAATAAGCAATGTTTAGCTGCCTTGCGGCGATTCTATTGATACCAGTTTTTAGCTATTTTGCCAAGCTAGCCAGATTACAACACGGCGCGGACCATCAACAGCAGCCATGGTATGGGATCGAAACATAGCTGGGCGTGCCGACCGAAGCTCGGATTACCACAAGCGAAAGCCAGGCGCGGGACATGCAAAAGTCACTGGGGACACAGCCACAACCTGGAGTGTGGCGGTCTCCTCAGCGACTTTCGCTGCACATTCTGGGCATCCGCCATATGTCCGAGGCTGGACATCGGCGCTGGATGCATCGCGCGTCGAGGAACGTGACGCTGAGGGGTGAATGTGCGGCACATTGGAGCGCGACCGGTGTATGAGCAGAGCGTGTGCGTGCTTCAAGAACAACCCGAACAAGGCCGTGTGGAGACTCATCAATTGTACGTTAGCTGGACTTGAAGACACTCACAACAGCTTGCTACTGTTATCAGTTCGGCACTGGGGGCTGTGCCTTGCTGCGATGAATCTAGCATAGCAGAGCAACCTTACCGGAGACCTTACCGGAAGAAGAACCAAGAACCAAGAACCAGGGAAGAACAAAGACGCCTGGCTTGGCACCCGAAACAGAGAACAAAAGTAAGCACCTCATTTCCCCTCTCCTGTCGCAACCGAGGCCGAGGCGACCGAGGTTTGGCCAAGGGGACGGCCGAAGGCGGGTGCCCTCTGGGCGTGGTGAGGGCCTTTACAAATACGCCAGCCGCGAGTCGAGCACGACGGCGACCTGCACCGGGAATCCAAGCAGAGTGTGCAGCGTCTCGGCGATCAGCGGCGCGTATGTCTCTGCGAGCTTGTCCCTGGCAAAGATGTTTGGTGTCCCTACGATCGCCTGCTGCTCGGCAACCTGGATCAGCGACGTCGCTTTGATCCAGGTCTCGAACTCGCCGTAGGGTAGCTGCTGCTGTAGCTGATTCAGCGCGCGCTGCCAAATATCAGGCTGTGCGCTGGCTGGCTGGCCGATGCTCTCGTGCGCAGTGGTTGTCATCGATAGCGGCGATTGCGCGCTGGCGGCGCTGCGCTGGTTAAGTAGATGGCCTGGCGGGAGCTTCGGATGATCGTGGGGCATGCGGCCCGAGCGAATACCCCAGGCCAGCCAGGCAGCCCGATCTTTGATCTCGGCCTGCCGCGCATCCGCCTCCGCGATCCAGGCAAGAATCTGTTCGACGGTGATCGCCCTGGTCAAAATCGCCGGGTTGACGCTCTCACGCTCCAACAGCTCGCGGCGCGGATCGAGCGCCAGGGACTCGTCGGGTGGCGGCGCAGGGACTCGTCGGGCGCGCTCTTGGGCAGGGACACGACGGCATGGCTGGTCGATCTCAGGTGGCTGGATCGCTCTGAGCGCCGCTGCCTGCTGATTGTTGCTGATCGCCCGTCTGAGATAGGCCACCGAGAGCTGCGGCGGCTGTGCGGCCTGCTCAGCGCGTTGCAGCACCTCCCAGCACTCGCTCGGCTGGTGCTCGAACAGCGACTTGAGGACATGATATTCAGGGACACTCACATCGCGCAGGCCGCTGGCATGACCGATCGAGCGATACGATTGGAGGAACTGCGGCCAGGTCGCGGAGTCCTCGGCCGTTCTGGATCGCACCAGGGACAGTGCCTGCTGCACACAGCGATGAAACACCGGCAGCTTAAGCGCATCGCCAAAGCGCTGGGGACGTTGTCCCTGCGGCAGAGACATAACAGCCCGCAGCGCCGCAAGCACCACGCCGACCGGAGTCTCTGTGCGCTTGAATAGCCGGTAGGCGGCTTTCTTCTCGCCCTCAGTGTAGGCGTAGCGCTGAAGATCGCCATGCAGGATCTGCTGGACAGCCTGCCAGAAATGGCCGTCCTGGCGCGTCGTGGAAAGCTCGTCGTCACGCAGATGCGGCGCGACCAGCGGAGTATCTTCCTGTTCAGGAGCAGATTTCTGATCAGCGCCGCGAGTGGAGACACCTGTCTCCAGCTGCTTGAGTGTCTCGGTTGATGCGGCTGTCTCTCGTGGCTCAGGATTCGCTGATTCCTGCCCCCAACATGGCAAACTGATCTGATTCCGGCCGAGAGACTCGTCAGGGACTCGCTCCGATTGCTGGGCAGCGCCAGCATGATGCGAGGATCGCGCTTCGGTCTCCGAAGGTCTTTCACTGACTCGAAGACCCTGGAGACTCGTCAGGGACAGCTCAGAGCGTCCTTGATTCATTGCAAGACCCTCAGAGACAGCCGAGGGTCTTTGATTCACTTCCACAGCTGTAGGGACATCATGATCGAGCGGTTGATTGAACGACACAAAGGCCGTATTCGCCGGCGTCATCCGCTGCGCTGAGATTGTCCCTGTGCTTGTTTCTTCTGGCGCTGCATGACCGCCCGGATTTTGCGGTGATCCATTATGTCCACCACCACGTGGGCCGCGACGCTGCGCTGCCAGCAGCTGATCGCCAATTGCGCGATTCTCCTGCATCAGTCGCGCTGCCCGCCGCTGCGCCCACTCAATCCAGGCTCGTGCCTGCTGTCGATACGGCTGAAGCGCCTCGACGCCATGTAGCCGCACGAACAGTTCGATCCAGCGCGCGTCCTGGATCAGATTCGGCAGCAACGAGGGCCACGCGCCATCGGGATCGAACAGATCTTCAGGATCGATATTCTGGAGCATTCCCGCCTGTCCCAGCGAGCGCAGGGCTGCCTGTGCATCTTTTTGCCGTGACGCGACGCTCGGATCGGTGCTCGGCGCCTCAAGCGCGACCATCAGCGCGTTGAGCACGCGCTCAAGCATGGTCCAGTCGAGCACCGGATGATCGAGCCGCCCGACGACGTAGTAGGTAGCCGCCGTGTGGTAGGGCCGATCCAGATCGCCGCTGGAGCCGTACTGCACCTCGACATGCACCAGACCGACTGTGGCCAGCAGATATTCCGGCCCTTGGATCGCCCAGCCGGTGCGCCGCCCCAGGATACGCTGAATCCGCTGCTTGGTCGGTCCGTCAGGATCGAGAATAAACGGCCTGAGCATCCGCTGGTTGTCGAACATATCCCGGAGATAGCTGTAGATGAACACGCCATCTGCGGTCAGAATGGGTGCCCAATCATACGTTATGTCGCGCCATTCAGAAGAAACCCCAATGTCGCCTGCGCGAAAGAGCGCGGGAAAGCCATTGGGTCCGGGGTTCGCCATGGTGCTCGATCCTCTCTGCGATGAATATGTGCTGGTAGTCCAGAGCAATCTACAGGGTGTGCGTCCGGCATGCAGATCCGGCAGACGATACTGCTATCTCACAGTAAGTGTAGAAAAAGAGAGTGCAGATGCCTATACTTTTGCGCGCAGGTTGCGTGCAGGTTTAAGAGGCAGAAGTGTAGTTGAGTGCAGTTCTGCGCAAAGGATCTTGCGCACAACCGTGTCGATCGACTAGTATTCGGCTATATTATGTCTATCCAGGCTAGAAAATCGCACACTTTGGCAGCTAAAGATGCTCATGGAGCAGGCTTACTACCGTTTCGCGCAGTTCTGTGCAAAAAGTTTTGCGCAGAACTGCGCGTATGCAAACTGTGCGGTTGCGAAGATATGATAGAATCCGGCTGGAGGTGTTTCTGTGAATGAACTGGTTGCCCGCATCGGTGATGAGCGTATAGATACGTTGCCTGTCGAGCGCGCTGAGCTTGCGGATCTCGATCTTGATGCGGTTGCCCATCATATTACCAGGGCAACCGAGAACGACCGCTACGATGGCGGCACGCATGATCCGCTGGACTTTTTGCGTGAAATGCGCTGTGTGGTTGAGAGCGACGATCGGCTGATTCCCACGCTGGCCGGTCTACTGATCTTTGGCCGGCGTCCGCAGAGCTTTCTTGAACATACCGATATTGCGCTGGCCCATTTTGCCGGAACACGGCCGGATCTGGTGACCGAGACGCTGCATTTCAGGCGCTACGGCGGCACGCTCACTCAGCAGATCGACGAGGTTGAAAAATATTTGTGGAGCAATACGCGGCGCAGCATCAGCACGGACTCGGGACCGCAGCGCGAGGAGCGGCCCGACTATCCGCGCAAGGCGCTGCGCGAGCTTACCGCCAATGCCGTCACGCATCGCGACTATAACCTGCTGGGCGCGCGCACACAGATCTCGATGTTTACCGATCGCATCGAGTGGCGCTCGCCGGGTGGCTTGCCGCCGGGAATCACCGAAGACAATATTTTCTATAGCGGTAGCCGCGCTCGTAATCCCACCATCGCGCAGCTGCTGTACCAGTCGGGCTATATCGAGGCATTTGGTATGGGCCTGCCCACGGTGATCAATCTGCTCAAGCTCAACGATCTGCCGCCGCTCGGCATGCGCGACACCGGCGCGGCGTTCATTGTGACGATGCGTGGCCCCGAAGCGCCCAACGTCGCGACGCTCACGCCGCCACGCCGGGCGTTGCTGGAGCTGGCTCGCAAGCACCGCGAGATCACGCTAGAGCAGGCAATTCGCGGGTCGAGCGATCGGGCGCGGCGCACGGTGCAGGCGGATCTTAAGTATCTGGTCGAGAATCATTTCTTGCGCGCGGTGGGGCAGTCGCGCGACCGGCGCTATATCATCGCCGAGGAGACGGAGTGGTAATCTGCTTTGTGCAGACTAAGCAAGCACACGAGTTTTAGCCATGACTGCATCCACGATCATCCTGGGCGGGACCACCACGCCAGATAGCCAGCGCCAGATCAGTGCTACCGGCCGCTCCTTCGACATCCACGAGTGGAGCGGCAGTGGCCCTGAGTATCTTCACGTTCACTACGCCGACGACGAAGCCTGGCACATTCTTGAAGGAACGCTCACCTTCCGGCTGATTGATCGCGAGGTGGAAGCGCCGGCCGGGACAACCGTATTCATACCGGCGGGCGTGGAGCACACCTATTACGAGGCGCACGGCCCTACACGCTATCTGATCATTATGCCGCCGAATCTGCGCAATCTCGTCACGGCGCTGCACGCGGCACCCTACGACCAGCACCCGGCGATCATGCAGCAGTTCAACTCAGGGATTGTGGAGTAGCGGGCCAGGCATCGATCGTCTCAGGAAGAAGGTGATCTTCCCGAAGCAACAATCAACGCTGTCATGTTGATAGCGTTGATTATTTTTAGCCATGCTCGATTCCATTATGTAAACTACGATCGCATCTAGAGCTGTTCTAATAGATCATTCAGGCTATCACGTAACGCTTCTACTTCAGTCCGCCACACCTGGCGCGTCTTCTGATCCGCCGAACGTGGCAGCTGCGTTCTCAGCTGCTCGACGCCGCGCTTGAGCCGACTGAGCCGTTGCAGACCATCTTTTTCTGTATTATGTCGAGTAGAGCGCGCCGAAAGCAGAGTTTGCTGGCCTTCCGCCGCGACAGATTGCTCGTCTACACGCTGGCGGTAGGCTTCGAGCAGAGCATTGACCACGCTGATCGTCACATCCGGCGAATCCGCCAGCACGCGCAGCATATCGGTTGTCTCTTCGGGACTCAGCTCGCCTGAGTTCAGCGCCATGTGCAGCGGCCGCAGCGTCCACTCAGACCAGCCGTAGCGCATGATGATCGCCTGCGCTTCTTGTGGAAACCGGAGCAGCCGGAGCAGATCCTGGCGGCGCTGTGTGGAGAGCTGAAGCCGGCCCTCAACCAGATTCCAGGGAATGTCGGCGCCGGTCTCGGAGTGTAGCGCAGTTCGCAAGGCCATGATCGCCCAGGCCCGCTCCATATCCGAAAACCCTTCGCGCCGCTCGTTTTCTTCGAACTGATGCAGCAGGCGCTCGACATCTTTAGGCTTAGACACCTCGACAACCCACAGCGTCGGCAAGCCAACCAGCACAGCAGCGCTCCAACGTCGCTGCCCGTTCAACAGCCGATGGGTGATCTTAGGATTGCCGGGATCGCTGTCGGCATAGACAATCACGGGCTGGATCTGTCCATGCTCTTTGATCGACTGGCCCAGCTCACGCAGACTTGCAACAACCGCTGCCGCCGCTCGATCGCCGGACTCGGCCAGCCGCGTCAGCTCAGATGGATCGAGGAGATGGCGCAGCTGCTGGCGGTCGGGCGCGATCGCTTCGGTGGGCAGATGCGTCAGGGGCAGGCCGTGCTCGGATGCATGCTGCACTGTTTCTTCGGGCGTTGCTCCCAGCAAAAAAGCCAGATCGGCATCGTCTGTGGAGGGGGTGAAAAACTGGTCCAGGTTGATCGATTTCTTCTTACTCACCGAGGCGACCTTTCAGTTCATCGACAAGTTCACGAAACTGGCCGGCAGAGCGCGCGGTTTTGCGGTAGCGAAAGATGCTTTCTTTCGCGGCGAAGCACTCACGCAGCGGTGCGTCGCGTCCGATCATGGTGCGAAAAACCTGTGTGCCGAATTGTGCGCGCAGGTATTCCTGAATCTGGCGATCGGCAGCCGAGCGACCCTCGTAGTCGTTGATCATGATCAGCGGAGCCCGGAGATGCGGCGAGTAGCGGCTTTGAACACGGCTGACGGTTTCGTTAAGCTCGCCCAATCCTTCAAGGCTCAACGCCTGTGACAGCACCGGCGCGACTACCAGATCGGCGGCGATCAGCGCGTTGAAGACCACAGCGCCTTTGGCCGGTGGGCAATCGATCAGCACATAATCGACTGGCAGATCGATGCGCAGCGCATCTTTCAGCACGAATAGCCCTTCGACATTCGAGCCAAGCTCAAGCGCGGCTTTGGCCAGCAGTGCATGAGCCGCACACAGCACAACATTTTGCTCGCCAGTCCGCAGCAGCGTCTCTGGTATCTCTGCTTGATTCGACAGCACAGCGTATGACGAGCGATCGGCAGGAACGCGCGCCTTGGTCACACCAAGCCATTCGCTGGCATGGCCCTGACTATCCAGATCGATCACCAGCACGCGATGACCTGTCAGACCCAGCGCGGCGGCGAGATTGACTGTGGTTGTGGTTTTACCTACGCCGCCTTTTTCGTTCGCGATTGCGATGACTTGCATAGATTCTCCTGGCTAGTTGCTGGGAGTACACATTGTACTACAGCTTTTGATTTACGAGTGTGGATGATCCGCCTTTTTCTGGATCTTCAGGGGTATGAGGCCTCATACCCTTTTCTCTTCGCTGGCCTGTGGGTATGAGCCCTCATACCCTTTTCAAATGATCGCTTGATTGCCATGGAGATCCAAAGCGTAAGGGAAAGACTTCTCGGAGATGACAGAATCAACTGTTGGAACTATAAGAGCAGTTTTTTTATGAAAAAGGGTATGAGGCCTCATACCCTATGCAAGTTGTCATAACTTTTTATGCTGGATTCTACTACTATTATCGCCTGATTGTTTTTACTACAAAACATTTGTTCTTGCAATAGCTCTTTGAGGTTGGCGCAAAGATCGGAAAGTATAAGGGGAGGTATGAGGCCTCATACCCCTTCATGATTTACATAATGTTTGGGGTGGTTCGTTGGTGTTGGCGGTGGATGTCCCGCATGGTAAAGCTGCTACAGTACACATCTCAGCTATCTATCATCGCCATTCCGGGTGTAGAGGGGTACTATTCACGACCATAGACAATTTGCTGAAAGGAGCAACGGCGCGTCCTCCGTGTTGTTCGACATGGATGGCGCGCCGCGTTCGCTATGAACTACCTTGCACGCGCACGCACACTGATCTCCGGTGTGCCGTACGATATATCTGCCGACGATAGCGCCCTTGCTCCGAGTGAGGTGCGGGCCGGGCTGAAGCTCTCGTTGATCGAGGGCGTTTTTGCGCAGGTTCATATTACTGTGACCGCCGGCGCTTTTTTGACGGGGTTTGCGCTGCTATTAGGCGCTGGGAATATCACGCTGGGGATCGCGGCGGCGATTCCGTTCCTGATTCAGCCGCTTCAGCTGCTGGGCGCGTGGCTGATCGAACGCTCGGGAACGCGCAAAAAGATCACGGTCGGCGGCTCGCTGGGACGCGCCTTCTGGGTGCCGTTGCTGCTGCTGCCATACTTGCCGCTCACGACGAATCAGCGGTTGGTCGCGCTGGTGATTACGCTGCTGTGCTCACACTCGCTGCTGACGCTCTGCTCCAACGCCTGGATTCACTGGATGACGGATCTGGTGCCGCCCCGGCTGCGCGGGCGCTACTTCGGGATTCGCAATACGGCGATGGCGGCCTGCGCGATGGTGGTCAATGCCGGAGCCGGTATGTGGCTCGACCATATGCGCACGCTGGGACGGGCGAGAGACGGCTACGCGCTGCTTTTTGGTGTCGCCGTGCTCTGCGCTGCGTTTGGCACCACGCTGCTGGCGCGCCAGCCGGAGCCGCCGATGCGCGCGCGGGTGCGTCTGCCGATCGCTGACATCTTTCGTATTCCGTGGCGCCTACCGGCATTTCGCCGCTTCATGATCGCGATGATCGTCTGGAACATGGCGCTTGGCACGGCTGCCTCGTTTTTTGGCGCGCACGCGCTCCAGGTGCTGCGCGTTCCGTTCACGACGCTGGCACTGTTCGACGTGATTACCTCGGCGATCAGCCTGCTCTCGCTGCCGCTGTGGGGTCGCATCGCGGATCGCGTCGGCCATCGTAAGGTGCTCTTGATCTGTACCCTGGGTGTTATCGGGCTGCCGCTGAACTGGGTTTTTGCCACGCCGTCGACGATGTGGATTTTGTACGTCAATGCGGTCATCTCGGGCATCTGGTGGCCTGGTCTGCTGCTGGCCCAGTCGAACCGGCTGATGGAGCAGGTGCCGAACGAGGCGCGCGGCGCGTATCTGGCGCTCTTCGCGGCGACGACCGGCCTGGGCTATTTTATAGCCTCCGCGCTGGCGGGCGGTCTGGCGGATCTGCTGGCCAACGTTCACTGGTCGCTGGGGCCGCTGATGGTGAACAACTACCAGACGCTCTTTATCATCGCCGCGCTGCTCCGTAGCAGCGTGCTGGTCTTCTGGCGTAAGGCGCTCTAAGCAGGCAACACGCTGCCCAACTCTCACGACGCGCTCCTCAGGGAGCGCGTTTGTGTATGGTGAACTAGACAAGTGGTGGCAAGGTATTTGAGGAAGAATCAGCGTGTGATCGATCGGTTGCGCTGTGATCGCTGCTAGTGGGTGACTATGAGCATTGTGTATCAGGTGTTGGGCAAAGCAGGACACGACAACGCGCTGTTTGTGTGGGTGACGAGCGGCCAGGCGATCCAGCGGTTGCTCTTCGACTGCGGCGAGGGCTGCGTGGCGGAGGTGCCCTACGCCGACGTACTGGCGATCGATCACCTGCTGTTTTCGCATCTGCACATGGATCACATCGGCGGCTTCGACACGTTCTTTCGGAGTGTGTTCAATCGCACCAGCCGGCGCAACGCGGTGTGGGGTCCGCCCGGGACAAGCCGGATCATGCATCACCGCTTTCGTGGCTTTCTCTGGAACCTCAACGCCGACCAGCCGGGCCAGTGGTTCGTCCACGACATCTACCCGGATCGGATCGAGCGCTTCAGATACGCCGTGAGCGAGGCTTTTGAGCAGATGCACCCGGCGGGAGGCGAATCTTTTCGCGGCGTGCTGCTCGACGAGGCGACATTTACCGTCGAGGCGCTGCATATGGAGCACGCGGGGCCGTCGCTGGCCTATCTGATCCGCGAAAAGCCGCGCTTCAATGTGGATCGGGCAAAGCTGGAAAGATTGGGACTTCGGCCCGGCCCCTGGCTTGAGCGCGTCAAAGTTCGTCGCGCGGATGAGGCGCCGCTGCTTGAGATCGAAGGCGCGATCTACGAGCTGGCGGCGCTGCGCGATACGCTGCTGGTCGAGAAGCCCGGTGATTCGCTGGCCTATCTGACCGACTTCATCCTGGATCGGGCGGCGATGGAGCGACTCGTTCCCGCGCTCCACGGCTACCAAACGCTGATCTGTGAAAGCCAGTACTGCCAGGCGGACGCGGCGCTGGCCCAGCGCAACTATCACATGACCGCCGTCCAGGCTGCTGAGCTGGCACGACAGGCGCAGGTTGAGCAGCTGATTCTGTTCCATATCTCGGATCGTTATGATCGTCAGCAGTGGCTCTCGCTGCTTGCCGAGGCTCAGGCGATCTTTCCCAATACGACGTTTCCGCAGCACTGGGCGCTAGTCGACGCAGCCGTGTAGCACTACTCTTGGCTCTGTGGCTGCGTCAGCGGCAGCGTGATCGTAAACGTGCTGCCGTAGCCTTCCATGCTGCTGACGGCGACCGTGCCGCCGTGGCGCGTGACAATCTCCTTGACCAGATACAGCCCAATGCCTGTGCCGCCGATATGCTGCTGGATCGCGTTGCCGGCTCGGTAGAAGCGCTGGAAAACATGGCTCTGCGCCGCCTCGGGAATGCCGATGCCCTGATCTTTGACCTGAATCACCGCCTGGTCGCCCTGGCGCTCGATGCGCACCGTGATCGGGCCACCGCGCGGGCTATATTTGATAGCGTTCTGCGTCAGGTTGTACAGCACACGCTCAAGTCGCAGTGGGTCGCCTTCGATGGTGAGCGTTTCGTCGGCGCAGAACAGGGCGACATAATGTCGAGAGCTGGGCTGGATCTGGCTCAAGACCTGCCGTGCCAGCGTGCAAAGCACAACCGGCTGGTGCTCAAGCGTGAATCGTCCGGTTTGGAGCTGAGCAAACTCCGTCAGCGAGTCGATCAGCTTGTTGAGCCGCTTCGAGGCAACAGAGATCACGTCCAGCTCGCGTCGCATCCGCTCGCTGGGCTCCTGCTCCTGAGGCAGCCATTTGCAGATCAGCTGTGTGGCGGCGAGCAGCGCGCCGGTCGGCGTTTTCAGCTCGTGCGCCGCGATCGATAGAAATTCGTCGCGTGCTTCCACGGCAGCCTGTGCCTTACTGTAGAGCCGGGCATTGTCGAGGGCCATCGCGGCCATCGCGGCCAGCTCCTCGGCAAAGGCTAGATCGTTCTGTGTGTAGCGCTGGTGGATGCGCTCGGAGACGAAAATCATTGTGCCAAACATGCGCTCGTGGACCAGCACCGGCACGATCATCGCCGATTGGAAGTTGAGCTGTTTGAGCACGTTGAGCTGCGAATCATCCACCGAAACGCTTTCCAGCAGCGCCTCAGAGATATTGGCGAGCAGGGCCGACCGGCGCGTTTGAACAACCTGTTTGATCGGCTCCGGCCATTGCTGGTCGACCGGATACTGATCGTACATGTCGCACAGCCGCTGCTCCTTCTGCGGGTCGGCGTGGGCGATGATCAGCCGGCGCGGCGCGTACTCGTCGGCGAGCAGATCGATGAAGCAGGCGTCGGCCAGAAACGGCACAGTGAAATGTGCCACCTGATCGAGTGTCGCGTTGTAGTTCAGCGAGGCGTTGAGCAGCGCGCTGGTGCGAGCGAGAAAATGCAGGCGATCGTCGGCGCGTTTGCGCTCGGTGATGTCCGAGGCGGCGCCAATGATGCGCACAACCCGGCCCTGCTGATCATCCCACTCAGGCCGCGCGCAGTTGTAGAGCCAGCGCTCCTCGCCGGTTTTGGTGATAATACGAAACTCCGTCTCGGTCTTATTGCCTGCGATGAGTGTCTCCACCGATTGCTGTGTGATCGGGAGATCGTCGGGATGGATTAAGCTGCGCCAGCCAAGCGCATCGATCTCTGCCACCGTGTAGCCGCTGACTCTCGCAAACGCTTTAGTCATCCATTCGATGCTCAAGTGACCATCCGGCGCAACCTGGAACACATAGGCGTAGTCCGACATCAGCTCGACGATCGTGCGGTAGCGTGCCTCCGACTCATGCAGCGCCCGGTAGCTCTGCTTGCTCTCGCCTGCTGCTCGTAGCTCGGCCTGAAGCGTGTCGATCATCGCCAGCAGCGCTTCCGTCTGATTGGCGCTGGGACAGATGCCAGCCGCTAGCTGGTGCTGAACAATGCTAACGATCGCGGCGTTATTCATAGCGGGGTCCCTTCTCGAAACTGGTATAGTCAAGACTCCAAGGTCACAGGCGGAGACACGGTGCCGGTGATCGCTTGGTTAGGTATGCTATGAGACCGGAATGCTGTTTACACGCTTGGCGAGGAGCGCGGTCGCAGGAGATGTGACTTTCTAACTATTGTAGCAAATCGGGTCAAACGGAAGAGCCAAGAGCCAAGAACCAAGAACCAAGAACCGAAAGAACAAAACAAGCATCTTGAATCCCTTTGTTCCCTTGTTCCTTTGTTTCTTTGTTCGCCCGCGAGGACCTCCCCAACTCACGCGCAAAGAGTGCGCTTCTGCGCATGAATCGTTGCGCGATGCTGCGCAGATCCTACACATTTGTAGCCGAAGGCAGCGCCGAGTCGGAGCAGTCGCGCGCCGAAAGCCCCAGGTCGGCCAGGCAGCGCGGCGCTGGAATGCTGAGCCGAAACGGCTTCAGACCGAGCGCCAGTGTGGGCGCAGGGCCGATGCGATAGCCAAAACGATCCGACCAGTGAGAGAGCTGCATCCCGGCGCGACCAGGTCGGGCTGAGGCGCGGGCCAGCGCAAAGACTCGCCGCCGATCGCGACAGCCGAAGAGCGGGATCGGCAGCGGCAGGCGTGGTAGCAGCGCCACGCTGGTATCGACACGTAGCGTAACGATCGGACCGGCGTCGTCGGCGATGGCGACCTCTGAGCCGTGCCAGGTGAAGCGTGCCAGCTGCTTGGGCAAGCCCCAGATCGCCCGGCCTCCACGCAGCGACGGCGGACTATCGACCCAGATATGCTGCACATACACGCCAGGCAGCGTGCCGCAGCGCACCAGGCTGCCGACGATACACTCGTCGTAGCGCAGCGTGCCCTCAAGGTAGCGGATCAGCGCTACGAGCACCGAGCGCTCACCCAGCAGCGGCGCGAGATCGGGCGGCAGCGCAACGGGACGATCCGCCGCGAACAGACCGATCCACGCGCCGCCGCGCATCTGCCAGGGCGCGGGTGGATAATCGAATATAGTCATGCGCGGCTCATAGCTGATCTGCCGTGCCTAGTAGGCGACCATCGCCGGCTCGCTGTCCTCTTTCCAGACCTGGGCTTTAATATCATAGACCCAGAAGATCGGGCTACTATCCGAGGGCTTGTCTTTCTCCACGAGCTGTCTGGCCTCGCCGACCAGCGTATCAAGCTCGCCCTCGCTCAAAGGCGTGATCTGCTGGGCCAGGCGCACATTTTCGTCGATCTGCTCCTCGCTGTCCATGCCGATGATCGCCAGGCTGACGCCGGGCAGACTTAGCGAGTAGCGCAGCGCCAGCTCACGCTGTTTCAGCTCGCCGTGACCGTAGACCTTCATCGCGATCACGCCCGTCTGCGTGCGCTCGGCGACCGGCAGCAGCGCCGTCTCAGGCCCGGTCACCAGCCGATCGATCGCGCCGAGAGCTACCAGGACGGTGTCGAAGTCGTAGCGCTCAAGCGCATGAGCCAGCACCCACGGCCGCGCATGACCGGTAATGCCTACAAAGCGCGTCATGCCCTGGCGCTGCGCCTCTTCAAGCGCGCTGATCGCGCCGTCGGGAGCCAGCGCCGCCTCAAGATCGGCCATCACGTTGATCGCATGGATTTGCAGCAGATCGACATGATCGGTTTGCAGCTCCTTGAGATTCTGCTGAAGCTCGGCCAGCACGTCCGTGCGGCGCCGCTTGTTGAGCTTGGTCGCCAGAAACACCTCATCGCGGCGGCTTTTCATCACCTCGCCAAGCTTGGGCTGGCTGCCGTAGTCGGGGCTGGTGTCGAGATAGGTGATGCCCTGATCGATCGCGTGATTGAGCAGCCTGGCCGATTTATTGAGCAGCGGCGCGTCCATCACCTTGATCTTGCCCAGCGGAGCGGTGCCGTAGCCAAGGATCGGAACCTGAACGCCGGTTTTGCCGAGTGGCCGATGCGGGATTGCCATACCTTTTCTCCTCTGCGGTGCCTGTTGGGTCCGAACCGCTCAGCAACCAACGTACCGCGACATAAAGCGCGGCACATGAATTGGTGATCGTACCGTCTCGATCATGAGCTGCCGCCGTGTCGACCACGATCTACGTTATCATGCTCATAGACAGCACAGGCTGTCGCTGCGGGAAACAAGGAAGAAACAGGAGCGGAAGGATCTGCAAGCCGATTATGAATACTGATCTACAGCGGAAATATGCGCAGCTTCAGCAAACGCTGCGCGAGATGAACTCAGTGCTGGTCGCGTTTTCGGGCGGCGTAGACAGCACGCTGCTGCTGCGAGTGGCCGCCGATGTGCTGGGACCGCGCTGTGTCGCCGCCACCGCCGACTCGGAAACCTATCCACGCGAGGAGCTGGCCGAGGCGACACGACTGGCGCGCGAGATCGGCGTCGAGCATGTTGTGGTGCGCACGGACGAGCTGGCCGACGCCGCCTACGCTGCCAATCACGCCGATCGCTGCTACCACTGCAAGAAAACGCTCTTCACCGAGCTGTTCCCGATCGCCGAGGAGCGCGGGCTAGAATGCGTGGTCTACGGCGCGATGGCCGACGACATGGGCGATCACCGGCCGGGACATCAGGCCGCGCTGGAGTGGAACGTGCGCAGTCCGCTGGTCGAGGCCGGGTTAACCAAGGCCGAGATCCGCGAGCTGTCGCGCGCGCTGGGGCTGGACACCTGGAACAAACCGTCGTTTGCCTGCCTGTCGTCGCGGGTGCCCTACGGCCAATCGATCGACGCGGCCCAGCTGCGGCAGATCGACGAGGCCGAGCGCCGGCTGCGTGGTCTGGGCTTCTCCGGCTTTCGGGTGCGGCATCACGGCGATATTGCCCGGCTTGAGCTTCAGCTTGACGATCTCGCGCGGGCGGTCGAGCTGCGCGAAACGATCGTGGAGCAGCTGCGCGCGCTGGGCTACCTCTATGTCACGCTGGATCTGCAAGGCTTTCGCAGTGGCAGCATGAACGAGCCCCTGCGGCGACGGCCTCAAACGATCGAGCTGATTGGATAGAAGCATATGTCGATACATCATGGTTGGCCCGCCGACGACGATTCCGACGCGATGCCGGGCCGCGATCCGTTCCACGATCTGCGGCAGGCGCTGCTGGGCGACGACGAGCGCGAGCCGATCGCTGGCTACGCGCATCTCGACACGAAACGGGAGCGGCGCAAGGGCGTGCCCGAGGTGATCCTGGCCGAGCCGAAAGCGCCGGCGCAGGTCGTCGCGATCGCGCGGCATTTTCTTGAGCGCTCGGGCCGGGCGATCATCAGCCGCATTCCGCCGGATACGCTGGCGGCGCTGGAGCAGGCATTCGGCGATGAGGTGACCTGGGAGCGCTACGATGCGGCGCGGCTGGTGGTGCTGCGGCGGCCAGGACAGGAAACGCCGCGAACAGGCGGACAGATCGGAATCATCACGGCCGGCACCGCCGACGTGCCGCGTGCCGAAGAGGCAGCCGTGGTCTGCCGCGAGATGGGCTGCGAGATCCACATGGTCTGCGATGTCGGCGTTGCCGGCCTGCACCGGCTGATCGAGCCGCTGCGACGGCTGCTGAGCGTGCCTGTGGATGCGATCATCGTGGCGGCGGGCATGGACGGCGCGCTGCCCTCGGTGGTCGCAGGACTGGTCGACGTGCCGGTGATCGGGCTGCCGACCTCAGTGGGCTACGGCCTGGGCGGCAAAGGTGAGGCCGCGCTGCTCTCGATGCTGCAAACCTGCGCGCCGGGGCTGGCGGTCGTCAACATCGACAACGGCGTCGGCGCGGGCGCGATGGCAGCGATCATCGCCAACACCGTGGCCAGAGGCCGTAGCTAAGAAACAAAGACGAGTAGAACCTAGAACCCAGAACCTAGAACCGAACGGAAGAACAAACGAACAAAGAACAAAAGCAAGTACCTCTCCTTCTCCTGTCGCAACCGAGGCGGAAGCCCGCCGAGGTTCGGGGAAAGGGGCTGGGGGATGAGGGCCTGAATCCATACGGGGGTGAGGGCCTCTCCACAAGAACCAAGAACAGACGGGCATGAAACTGGTGCTCGATCTGTTCTTGGTTCTTGGTTCTTGGTTCTTGGTTCTTCGTGCTACGCCATAATCGCCACCAGATCCGCAATCGTTGCGCCCAGCGCGGTATCACCCTCGATCTGCATGCGCTTCAGCAGCTCAGCCTGATCCAGCCCCTTGGAAAATAAGCGCCAGGCGGTATCGTCGCTGAGCTGCACCGCTGCGACTGCGGTTGTGGCTTCTCCTTCGTATAACGTCCAATCTCGATCGCCCCGCACCAGCGACCAGACGCCGCCTGCCTCGCCGGTAATACGCACGACAACCGTGGTTCCTGCCTCGGCCGCGACCCCTTGATAGGTGTAGGGCAGCGCGCGCAGGCAAATCTCGATCACGGGCAGGAACCAGCGCCGCTCCATAAGTCCCGGCGCGCCGACGGCCTCGCGGATCTGCTGCTGATGAAACCATTTCTCGGTGTACTCGCGCCCGACGTCGAACCAGTTGGCAGATTGGGTCTCGCCGGCCCAGCCCACGCCGATCGGCGCTGGCGCCTGCATGTCCAGCGTGGCGAAAAACTCGGCGACCTGCCGATCGGTCAGCGCCAGAAAGTCGATCAAAACCGGCGGGCTGATGCGCTCAGCTGCCTGCACCCAGGCCGTGTTCTGCTGGTTGATCCACTCGATCAGCTCGGCGTTGCTCGACGGAGCGCGCGCCGCCTCCTTGCGCAGCAGATGATCGCGGCCAAACGATAGCCGGCCGATATTGCCGCCGAGGAGATGCGCCACCAGATCCTTGACCGACCAGCCGGGACACGCCGTCGGTCGCTGCCATGCATCCGGCGCTAGCTGCCGCAGCAGCGTGAGCAGCTCGTCACTCAGACCAGGAAAAAGATCAACCGTCGCCGTAGGCTGCATCGCTGTCAGGCTCAAATCACACCTCCAAAGAGCCAAAATGTGTCGCGCACAGCTTACAAAACAAAGGCATTGATCGGCAAGTCTGAGCTGGCGGCTATTCCGATCGACCTGGCGGTGACAGCACCAGGTGTTTCAACTTGTCATAATCCCAGCAGAGAAGATAGACGCTGGCAAGCAGCATCAGGCCGGTGATGACCGGCGTTCCGGTGAAGTGGAGCGACACGGTGATGATAAAGATATTGAGAATGATCGGGAAGTAGATCAGCGCGCCGAGAGTGGTTGTCGCCGGAATGAGCAGGAGCATGGCGGCGAGCAGCTGGGCCGCTCCCAGAAAGCGCCAGTAGTCGCCGGTCTGATACAGCGCTTCAAAGAAGTAGCCGATCGGAGTTGCCGGACTGAGCGACGTAAAGCGATTGCCGACCAGCTTGGTCAGCCCTGACGGCAGGAAACCGAGCGCCAGCAGCAGCCGGGTCATGCGGGTGAACCACAGCGCCCATTGCCGCCGCTTCACCGACTGATGGATGTTGTCAAGGCTGAGCACGAGCAGTGATTGCATGAACCTTCTCCTGGACAATGCTTATAGATTTCCCTACAAGAACACCGCCAAACCTCGAAATGTGACACACTGCTCGTAGCTCAGTATCACAGCGAAAGCCGAGTCCATGTGCACTCGGCGTTTGCGATGCGAAAAAGCGATCCTCGCCTTCACTCGACGACTCGACCCAGAAGCTTTTGACTCGACATAACCATAGCTTCGCTCAGGCTTTGTCCACTCTGCCGCAGATATTCCTGCACCAGCCGGTAACCAACCTCGAAGCCGGCGTAGGGCGGCAGGCCCACGGCGGGATGTCCCTGCATCGCTACGATCGCATCGCCATACATGTACGCCGCAATCGTCGTCGCATTCGACACGTCGAGCGCAGCTTTGATGATCGCGCTGGCATATTCCAGATCCTCTGGATCGAGCGGTGCAGCCTCCGGTGGGCGCTCATCGCCGATCGGCACCTGGCCGCCGTACACATTGACGACCAGATCGTTATAGCTGGCGAGCTGGTAGAACTGCGCGACATCTGACAGCGCCTGGTCCCAATCGTCGGGCTTAGCGAACGCCACCAGCCAGGGCGCCGCGCTCAACGGCACTCCGGCAGCCTCGACGAACGCGGCGGATAAACCTTCCAGCACCAGCCAATCGCCGAGCGTCAACAATCCCTCACGTCGCGCCGCCTGCCGCAGATTGTTGGCGACCAGCCGCGCCAGCACCGCCGGAACGCGCGCCAGATTGCCGGCGCAGGGCCAGACTCGCAGCAGCACAAAGCCGGGAGCGCCGCCGAAGCCGCTCAGCCCGTGATTCAAGGCCATAAACGTACGATTGGCCGGATCGGCGGGGAGCAGAAAGCACTGAATCTGCGGCAAACAGACTGCCTGCTCCTCGGTCAATTCCAGGCGGCG
Source organism: Herpetosiphonaceae bacterium (assembly GCA_036402055.1). Lineage (GTDB taxonomy): Bacteria > Chloroflexota > Chloroflexia > Chloroflexales > Kallotenuaceae > LB3-1. The sequence goes on along the minus strand of DASWTQ010000643.1, from coordinate 6,707 downwards.
CACACACTCTGCTACCGCGCGCTCGATCTGCTCAAGCATCGCGACCCGCTGGTACTGTGCAAACTCCCAGTCGGAGGCATCGCGGCTGCGCGACGGATTGAACAGGCCCCAGCCCTGCTGGCCCAGCAGCGCCTCGTAGCCGTCGTACTGGGCGGCGCTCATCACATCGAAGCCGTTGCGCCGCCGATCGGTCAGCTCGTGATTCAAGCGGCTCATAAATCCCTGGGGGCTGAAGATCTGCTCAGCGCGGCTGAAAAGCGCCTTTGGTCGATCGCGCGAGGTAAACAGCGGCTGAAACAGCGCGATCGTATCGTGCACGACAATGCGGGTCATAAGGTGATTCCTCTACGCGTAATCGCTGGTGTGACGTAGCGTAGTGTACAGGGTGACGTAACGTCAGGATCAAGCGATCGCCGCTTGCGCCAATTCGTTAAAAACAATTTGACAAATAGCGATACAAATGCTACAATCGGCGGCATAAGCATTCCATAAAGCTATCGGTATGCGATGCACTCCCCAAGCATCTTGCCGCTAGCAAAATTACCCAATTCGTGATTGCATACGGATATTCAAAGCTAAAGCACAGCTTTAGCTCCGGCTCGATGTGTCGCCGTTCGACGTGATCCGCAGAAGATCGCTCGGCGCGGGCTGTGCACAGCCAAGATGCTCTCGGGAACACTCGTGGTCACGACCGCGCTGTTCGATACGTGGAGCGGCAAGTGTGCCGTATCCATCAGCTTTTCTCGCCGTCAAACAGACGGGCCAAAGGAGCTTCTATGTTTCACTTCAATCGCTTGCTGCGCCGTGGTTCGCTCGCTTCGCTGGCACTGCTGACGCTGGCGCTCGCCTCGGTCAGTGGCACAATCACGCCGGCAGCACGCGCCGACGAGGCTGTGGTGGCCATCGACACGACAGGTGGCGACGAGGTCACCGGCGACGTGGGAACCTTTGCCTGGAAGACTGCGGTTGCTTCGTCGTATGGGCCCGGCCTGTGGGGCAACACGACCGCCTGTGGCCAGACGCTGACCCGCGACACGGTCGGCGTGGCGCATCGCACGATGGCCTGCGGCACGCGGCTCAAGTTCAAAGCCCGGAACGGCACGATCGTTACGGCGCGCGTGATCGACCGTGGGCCATACGTTTCGGGCCGCACCTTTGATCTGACCCAGAAGCTGGTGCAGAACATGGGCTACGCCGACTCCTACGCGTTTGGCGTTCGCGAGGTCACCTGGGACTACAACTAAGCGCAAACCCAGGGCCGACAATCTTTTAGCAGGAGCTGCACTGGCTGCGGCTCCTGCTCGTTTAAGCAACAGCACGGAGCATGTCGCGGCTAGTGATGCGGGCCGAGTCCGATCTGATGCCGCTGAAGGTGATCGCTGAGCCGCTGGGGCAGCTCTTTGATGCAGTGATACACGCGGCTATCTTCGTAGAGCCCCTGCCCGACAAAATAGCTAACGATCTCGCGGCGCTCCCAGCCCTCCAAGAATTTGAGCAGCACCTCGCCATGCAGCGGATAGCGCTGCTGCCAGTAGGTCGCGATCTCTTCCAGCTGCTGTCGGGCCGCATTTTGATTACCGAAAGCGCGCAGCAGCTGCTTGATCCGCGAAATATCCCGATCGGTGGCGCGCCTGCGCTGCCCGTTGGCTGGCGGAGCTGGATACGGCGTGAGCCAGCTCAGGATCAGCGCTGCATCCTCGGGCGTCCAGGAGCGAATCTGCGCCGACTGCACCGACTCCAGCACGCGCTGAGCGATATTCTGGCATAGCTCGACCAGATCGGGGGCGCCCGGCGCTACCTTTGGTCGGCTGAGCGGCGGTGGCTCGCGGATGATCGACTCGATCGTTGCCAGCGCCTCGGCGTTGAGCGGCAGGGCTACGATCCGCTGGCAGCCGAGGGCGGTCGCCTCGGTGCTGAGTGTCGGCTGCGACCCGGCAAGCCCACCGACGCACCAGGCCGGGTTGATTTTCCCGCGCTGCATCTGCTGAGTGATGACGGCGACCAGCAGCGCGGCGGTGAACTCGGGAAAGCCCGGCTCCGACAGCGACAGATCGATCACGATCACCGTTGGCCGGGGCGGCCTGCTGGTCGCCAGCAGACGGCGGATCAGCTCGTATCCGGCCAGCAGCGTGTGCTCCACGACAACGCGAAATTCCAGTGCGGCTAAGACTGCGCGTATCCTGGCGGTGCTCGTCTCGCGGGCGATCACAATCACCTGCGGCCGCTGCACAACGCGCGTTGTGCCTCCGCGCGCAGTGCTCCAGCGGTTGATCATCGAGAAGAGCAGGACGATCAGCGGCAAGAACATCAAGCCTCCTCCTTATCGCGCCACGCTTGCAGCCGCGCCTGGCCAAGCTCGGTGATCGTCAGGTTGGCGGGCCAGCCCCTCGGTGACACCCCGATGCTCAGCAATCCCAGGCGCTTCAGGGCGTGAATCGCGGTATGCGCCGCCGAGGGCGTGCTCATCGCCAGCGCCTGAGCGATCATGCGCTGCGATGGTGAGCGGCGGTGGGTGCGCTGGTAGATGTCGATGTAATCCAGCACTGCAAGACGATCATAGCGTCGCAGTGTGCGCGGCGGGCGATGGTTGGGCATGATCTGCTGCCTTTCATGGGCAGCCGGCGCAGATTGTCGGACATGGTCGGACATGCTACAATCTCGCAAGTAGAGCACCTGCTCTACTCCGGCTGCATGGTTGTGTATGCTGGGCATTCACCTGCGCTTGCTCAAGGGGCCAAACCATGCAGCGAGCGCAGGTGTTTTTCCGAAAAACATGTGTTAATTTATGGTTTGGGCTATCTAATTGCGGAGTATAATACGCATTAATGGCTTGTACAGCAAGGACTGGATACATGCCAGCACCACAACCTTATCCTAACGTATCCCAAATCATGGAGTTTTTATTTCGCCGCTACGCAGAACAAAACGCAGGCGAGCGTCCCTCGTTTCGACGTGTCTCGTTAGCAGTAGCCGCCAGCCCGGAATATGTGCGCAAACTCTACGATCGCAGTATTTCCAATCCCGGCCGTGAAGCTATGCTGGATCTGGCAACCTTTTTCGACATCAATCCTCTGGTCTGGTTTCCAGAAGTTTGGGAACGCTACGCTCCTGAGCTGCTGCGCGAATATCAACAGATTATGGACGAGTGAGCACCATGCTGAAGCGAATGAGCCGGTGCTGAGCAGAATAGGCGGCTGAATGACACTGTTATTCTCCCGGTAAAAGGCGATTTTGTTGCGAGTATAATGGGAACATACATCAACGCCATAGGGGGAGATCATGACCCACGACGTGCCCACTACTACCGAATTGATCAACCGCCTGTTTGAAACCCACCTGCACCCGACCGAACACCGGCCTTACCTGCCGGTCGAGATTGTGCTCAAGACCGAAGGTGTGATCCAGCAATCGCATCTGCACCGTCTGCGCAGCGGCCAGATTAAAAATCCAACCCGTGAGACGCTGCTGGCCTTCTGCCGGGTGTTTCGGGTTCAGCCCAGCTATTTCTTCCCCGAGCTAGCCAACGAGACCGATCTGACGTCCAACTAGTCAGGCATCGACCATATATCTGCGAACCTCTACCATCATACCGTATTCAGAATACGAGTATGGCAACAGTGGCTGCGCGATTATCCCTTTTGGGGCGCGACAAAAGCCCCAGCCGTGGCTAGACGGCTGAGGCAGGATCGAGTGGCTACGGCTGGATGAAGCGGCTTAGCGCTGAACCAGCTTCACGGCGTCGGCGATCACATAGCCGGTGCCGGCGGTCCAGCGGCTGACACCCACGGCGTTAAAGGTTCCCGCGTTGAGCGCGAAGGTGCCGATGCTGACCCACTTGCCGCCGTTGACGCGCTGATCGACGTTAACAACCTTGTTGCCGGTTGAGCTGACAACCACGTAGGGCGTGGACGAGTTATAGCCCGAGTTCGCGGCGTACCAGACGAAGACCTCGTAGTTGCGGCTGGCCGGAACAGTGAACTTGTACCAGGCGGTGTCGGTGATCGCCTGTGGATTGGCGTAGCGATAGTCGCTGCCGTAGCGCTGCGTGCTGTAGGTGGAGACGCCCCAGTTGGCGCTGGCGGTGAAGTTGCTGCTGGAGTTATCGACGATCGCTTCCCAGCCCGAGCTTTGGGTGACAAGCTGCATGTAGTAGGTCCAGTTCCAGTTCGGGCCGGGATCGGTGTGCGTCGCGCCCGGAACTTCGACGTGACCAATGATGTGCGTGCGATCCATCGGGATGTTGTACTTGAGACACAGATTGCGCGTCAGCGCCGCCGAAGCCCGGTACATTGCGTCGGTGTACCACGACGGATCGTTGACAAAGCCCTCGTGCTCGATGCCCACCGACCGCAGGTTATAGGTGCGGCCCGCGTGGTAGCCGATGTCTTTTTCGCGGACCATCTGCGTAATCTGGCCATCGCTTGAGCGGATGACATAATGCGCGCTGACGTGTGAGCTGGGATTCTGGAACCAGCTGATCGCGCTGTTGTACGAGCCCTGCGTCGTGTGGATCACAACCGTGTCGATGTCGTAGTCGACCTCGCGGTTGGCGACCTCGTAGTTGCCGGAGTAGGCCGGATTCCAGATCGCCGGAGCATAGTCTGTGGACTGAATGCTGACCGCGTCCTGGTATTTGCCGCGCTTGGGCTGGATCTCTTCCGCGCCGACCATCACGGTCTCGCCGCGCTTATCGGTGCCGCTGAGGCCCTGATTGAGGAAGGTATACACCTGATCGGCGTAGAAGCGCGCGAACGCGTCGTTGGTGGCGTGGCTGTACTGCGCGACGGCCGGGTACCACTCGGTCAGATCTTTGCGCGTCAGATCGCCGAGCCCCAGACCGTTGGCGTAGGAGCGCAGCAAAGCAGCGGCGCCGCGAATATTCTGCTCGGTGTCGGTCTTGAGCGTGTCGGGCGCGATGCGCAGCAGTTTGGCGGCTTCGTTCAGGGTTTGGACTTTGGGATTATCGACCAGGTGCATCACGCCGTAGCCATTGTCGAGGCTGGGCTGGCCGTTGTGATCGTCGAAGTGGGTTTCGGCGTAGGCCAGCGCTACCAGCAGATCGCGGGGCACGTCGAACTCTTTGGCCGCGTGCTGAAAGGCCGCGTTGAGGCCCTTGGGCGCTTTTTCCTGAGCGTGGGTGCTGGAAACAAAGCTAGAGCCCAGCGCGAACGATACGGCCGCGACGAGCAACAACAGTCGAAACGCGGAATGGGCGAGGAATCGGGTCATGATCAACCTCGTACACTATGCTGCATGTGGGGCTGGAAGTCTGCGCTCAGGCTTGATTCTGATCGCAGAGATGGGTGCGGAACTGGACGGCGGGCTAAAATCCTCCTTCGTTTGGTAAGAACGTGGGATGTGTGGACACAGCTGTGCGGCAGGTAACGAGACCGCTCGTGATTTCAAGCGGCCCACGCATTCTGGTTTAATAATTTTTTGACTTTAGCACGGCATGAGGCGCGAGATCAAGTAGGGATTTCCCTACCTGTCCCGGCATAGATGCTTGACCGTTCTCAGAACCCTGAGTACAATAGCTAACAATTGTCAATTTCTCATTGATCTACGTCGATGGATCGGGCGCTTTGCCTGATCACTACAACATTCTCTCCCGATCAAATCGTCCTATAATCTGTCTAATCCTCTGTTCGCATACCTTCTGGGTCTTCCGGTCTCGCTTGAGCAGGCCGAAGCTATAGATCATTTCACTATTGGAGGTACAGATGTCGAACGTGGAGATCATTCGCGCCTGGAAAGACGAAGAGTTCCGCAGCAGCCTGAGCGCCGCGCAGCTCGCTATGCTTCCCGCACATCCCGCCGGTATGATTGAAGTGTCGGATGCTGTGTTTGGCAACGCCGGCGATTGTGACACCTGGGACGAGATGGCCTGCTCTTCGGTGTGTATCGTCGCATCGTGCCAGCACGCTGCTTGCTAATTGGCCTTGGTTACCAGGGCGCACGCTTCGGGCGTGCGCCTCGCTATATCCTGATACATTTGACATAACATACTCTTGCGAAGGAGCAGCCACTCATGAGTCGCGCCTGGCTTCACGATCCGGGCTGGTATCACGCGCTAACGCTCACCGAACGGATCGCGCTCCTGCGGCAGAAACCCCGGAGCAGAGCTGCCGAGATCAACGCCGAGCTTGGGACGCGCCGAATGCAGCGCTGGCAAGCGCAGGCACCGTTCGCCGACGCTGCATTGTTTGCGGAGCGTCTGGCGCAGGACGGCATCGACGAGGCTGAACTGCTCTACCTGCTAAGCGAGCCGATCACAGCGGTTCGCGATCGCGCCGATGGGCTGCCCGAGTGGCTGCTTCAGCTTGGCGAAGCTTTTGCGGAAGGCGCGTCGTCGGGGCGTGCTGATCTGCCGCCCGCGCTCCAGAGCCAGGAGACCGCCCAATTCCTGGATTTGATCGAGCCGCTGATTCGCCAGGGCCGCGAGCGGCTGCGGGCCGGAATCGCCGCGCTGGTCGAGCGTCACGCCGCCGCGCCCTTCGAGCCTGCTGCCGCCGAAGCGATCATGTACGCGCAGCTCACGCCGCAGCTGCTGCCGATGATCAGCCGGGTGCTGGTGCTGGAGCTGAACGTCGCGCGGCTTCAGGGCCTGCTTCAGGGCCAGTCGGCGCAGGAGCGGTTTCAAAGCTTTCTCCAGCGGCTGAGCCAGCACGATCACATGCTGCCTGTGCTACAAGAGTATGCAGCCCTGG
>DASWTQ010000642.1:0-9141 GCA_036402055.1 Herpetosiphonaceae bacterium | reverse complement strand
TGAACAGCTCGTCCATCGACAGAATCAGGCCGAGCGGTGGGTCCAGCCGCTGCTCGGCGGCGACGATCTGTCCGTCGCGGACTTCGGGCCGGGCGTGCGCGGTGCTGCTGATGCCGCTAACCGTGATCACGGCCTGGACCTCGTCGGGCACGAAGCGCACCTCAAGCCCATCGATCCCGCTGAGCCGCTCGCGGTAGGCGGCCAGATAGCTGTTGGCCTGCTCCTCGGTCACGCGGATCTCGCCCGGCGGCACAGAAATACCGATCGGCACCTGCTCCAGGCTTTCGCGCAGCGCCTCGCCGGGGTTGGCGTCGGCCGGAATCTGCGGATTGACCGACTCGGCGACCTGGCGGGTGACGTAGTTGCTGAGGTTGGGCCGCACATAGTAGCGCACGGCCAGAAAGCCCAGCACCAGCACCCAGACCAGCACTGTCAGGCTGATCAAGCAGCTTCTTCCGCGTCGCTGCGGCCGTTCCCGGTAGCGCTCGTACCGATAGCTCATGATTGCAGTTCCTCCCAATCGATAGACCAGCTTAGCGGCATCGGGCCGTCAAGCGGTGTGAGCGTGTGTATGACCAGTTGTTGCAGCGCGGCGAAGCGCTGGCTTGCGCTGCCGGAGCAGGCACGCACCGCAAGCTCGGCGGCGGTCGCGTCCCAGGTTGCCAGATCCAGCAGCACGCGCTTGGGCTTGACCAGCCATCGCCGATGGATACGATACAAGGTGTTGACCACGTCCGGTACTATGCTTCCGATCAGATACATTGCGCGATCCGGATCGGTATGGAGCACATCCTCGATGTCGCGCAGGCCGTCGGCGGCGCTGTAGCGCGCCAGCCAGCGTCCGGTGGTGGAGAGCGGCGGCGGTCCTGCGAACCACTGCTCCCGCGCCTCGGCCTGAAGCTCGGCCATGACGCCCTGCGGATCGTAGAGGATCTGGCCGGTCGTCCACATATGCTGCTCCGCGCCGCGCCCGCAGGCTCGATCGTCGGCAAAGTAGCAGCGAACCTGAAACGGCGGGTTGAGAAACATCTCGACCTCTACGCCCTCGACCACGATGTTGCGGCGCTGGCGGCGCGGCTGGTTGATCACTACCGGCAGATCGATGTCGCTGGTGCGATCGCCCTCGCCACGGATGCGCGAGCCGGTTGCCAGTACGCCCAGCAGCTCAGCGCCGAATTCGGCTTGAAGCAGGTCCAGCACCTGGTGCAGAATCGCTGTGTCTTGCATGGCAACCTCACATAAAATTAAAACAAAAACGCCTCGTCCACACTGGGACGAAGCTCGGCTCCGTGGTTCCACCCGGTTTAAGACGCGCATCACCAGGGCTGCGCCCGGCGCTGTGGTCTCACTCGACGACCCGCTAACGGGGGTCAGGCGCATCCGCTTAGTTTCGCTACAGATTTCGCGGACGGGCTCGGAGATGGTGTTCGCTCTGCGTGCCATAAGCCGCTTTCAGTCGGTGGCGGCTTATCCCTGGATGGCGCGGATCACAGCTACTCTTCTCGTCAACGCCGATAGTGAACGGATTCTAACACGCTCCCGCCGCTGCGGCAAGCTGGACTTTGGCCCAATCCACCCGAATCGCGCGATCGGGCGATTCCTGGCACGCTCTGTGACATGAGCGGCGGTACAGTATAATGATCCTCTCAAGCACTGACAACTGAAGCTGCCTCGCCAGTGGCTTGAACCACGCTTGGCTGGAGAATGATCGATGCGCTTAAACCACTCACGCAGGTTTCAAATCGCGATGGTGGGCCTGACGATTGTATGCGCCCTGGTCGCCGGATATATTACCGCCGTGATTGCTGGCGGTGGGGGACGTTCGAGCGACGGGACTGGCAGCAATCTGCCGACGTTGAATCTCGACACGACGGCAGAGGCCGAGACCGCCGGCCCGATCGCGCTGGAACAGGTTGAGACTCCTGAGGCAACTGTCGAGCCCGAGCCCTCGCCGACCCAACGCCCAACGCCGACGACGCAGAGCACACCCGAGCCGCAGCAGGCGCTGGTGTTTATCGACGAAACATTTGATGGCGCTGCGGAAGGCTGGCCGACCGATCAGACCGAGACCTGGAGCGCGGGCCTGGTCGATGGGCGCTACCAGCTCAAGCTCAACGGCCAGACCAGCATCGGCTTTACGACGCCCACGCCCGCCGAGAACTACCGGCTCAGCGTCGATCTATCGGTCTCACAGGGCGGCGCTGGCCTGGTCTTCTTGTTCACCGAGCCCGCAACATCGTATCGCATCATCGTCTCGGAGGGCGCGTTCGCCATCGAGAGACAGGAAGGCAACGCGACCACGCAGGAGAACGTGATCACCAAGATCGTGGATTGGACCGAGAGCCAGGCGCTGCAAAACGAGCCGGGCGCGGTCAATCGTCTGACGATCGAGCGCCGGGGCGAGAAGGTGTACTTCTTTGCTAACGAGCAGTCGCTGAGCGAGTTTTCAGTGCCGCCGGGGCCGTTTGTTAATCGCTACGGCTTTGTGCTGACCTCGCGCAGCGGCCAGGGCGAGGCTTCCTTCGATAATCTACGCGGCGAGGAGCTGCCGGACTCCTAGCTGTAGCTCCGAGATATGTCGTCGGTAGCTTATCACGCTGATTACCCATTACTTTGGTCCTGTTGTGAGAGTGGCTACTAATACCTGCCGTATCGCTGGGAAATCTGAGGCGTTCTACATAATACACAGCACACCGCTTTGCGCGGATTCTATTCGCTCTCGCCGTGGAGATACTTATGTTGACATCGTACTACACTACTCCTCAACACCTCCCAGTAGTTCAGTATGTCGGCGATACCGAAACAGGCGTGGTTCATCGTGTCGGAAGCGGCTGCGAAGTGATCATGATGGAAGTTTTTTTGGATGTACGAACGGCGATTGTTCGTGGCTACCAGCTGTGTAGCTGCTGCCGTACAAACAAATAACACCAATATCAGCGCAAACGTCGATTCTTGTCATCAAATTCGGCTACTATTCCCGTATCGTTGGCAGATTATTGCTCGTTGTATTAACTGAGAGATGATCATCTCGCTTATCCGACTGCACCCGAGTTGACGCACACTTGGGTGCAGTTGGTATTTGCTTTAACATGCTACGAAAATGACTAGTAAGGCGGCATACGCTCTGATTGTTGTGTGCGATTTCAGTCGTCGTGCTGGACAAGCAGCTCTCGCGGCGTCGATTCTCGGCACTCTTTTGGCTATAGAGCAGTCTCATCGAGAACAAAGAACAAAGAACAAAGAACAGAGAACAGAGAACAGAGAACAAAGAACAAACCGAATCTCCTTTGCGCTTTGTGTATTTGTTCTTCCTATAAGTAGCTAAGGTTTGGTGTCGATTCTGGATCTCGAATTGGCAGTATTTTGTGTTAAGACTGGAGCGTCGGATTATTCGAATGCATTGCAGTCATCGTCGTAACTATCAGGTGAGCCAGTAGATGCGGCTAACATATGTTGGAGAGCGCTATGATCGACTCGATACTGATTGCCGATGACAACCCTTCGATACGTTCCCTGCTAGTCAGGTTGATTCGCCGAACCACTCCTCACGCGCGGATTACCGACGTGGAGACCGGGCAGGCGGCGCTGGATACCTGGCAGCGCCAACATCCAGATCTGATCATCCTCGACTACGGCCTGCCCGACATCAACGGCTGCCAGGTGCTGCACCAGCTCAAAGCTCAGGGCCGATCGATCTATGTGATTATTATTACGGGCGATCCCGAGGTCGAGGAGGAGGCGCTGGCCGAGGGCGCGAACGAAGTCTGGATCAAGCCCATGGATGTGCCGATGATGCTGCGGCAGCTGGGAAAGCTGCTGCCTACGGCCTAGCCCAGCAATGATGTTCTGCCGGATGCCCCCTCCTCTGATCGGCGTGTCTGAAATCACCCCTGGATTCCCTCTGTTTGCCGTTGACAAACCCGCATTGATAACGCCATAATACCCGCTGATCCTGCATCTTCGCATCATTGCTATTTGGAGTAGAAATGACGTTCATCTTATAAAGCCGTTGTGCGACCCTGCACCTTCCTCGTGCACTCTTGAACTCCTCTTAACAAACATCATCTATACTGCCTACGCACATCCCTGCTATCCCTGCATCGCTGCGATAACACGCAGATCGCACGTTGCAAGCGTGTCCAGCTTGGTAAGGAAAGGAAGCTCATGTTCGCTCCGCGTCCTTCTATCGGCCATCCATTTGTCCGCTTCTGTCTTGCGCTGACACTCCTTCTGACAGCGCTAAGTGTTCCCGCTGCTACTCCTTCCGCAAGCGCCGCGTCCTCAACCGTCGTGATCAGCCAGGTTTATGGCGGCGGCGGCAACAGCGGCGCGAGCTACAGCCATGATTTTGTCGAGCTGTTCAACCGTGGCACGACCACCGTCTCGCTGAACGGCTGGTCGATCCAGTATGCCAGCGCGACCGGCACCAGCAACTTTGGCGCGACCACCAACCAGATCACGGAGCTGCCAAACGTTTCGCTCAATCCCGGCCAGTATTTTCTGATCGAGGGAGCGACCGGCAGCTCGGGTGGCTCCGCGCTGCCCACGCCCGACGTTACGGATACCACACCGATCAATTTGAGCGGCAGCGCCGGCAAGGTTGCGCTGGCCAACATTGCCACGACGCTGGGCTGTAACGGCAGCTCGACCGCGTGCTCGCCCACCGCGCAGGCTCAGATCGTCGATCTGGTGGGCTATGGCACCGCGAACTTCGCCGAAGGTGCTGCTGCGCCTGGCCCGACCAATAACACGACCTCGCTGTTCCGCAAGACCGGCGGCTGCACCGAGACCGATAACAACAGCAATGACTTCGAGATCCTCAACGTTGCGCCGCGCAATACCGGCACGACGCCGGCGCCCTGCGGCGGCAGCGGCAACGACCCGGTCACGCCGACCTGCGGCGGTACGCTGACGACCACGACCGGCACGGCCGCCACCCGCAACGTGACCGCCACCGATGCGAACGGCACGGTTGTTTCTGCGACGGTGACCAACGTCACGCCGACACCGGGCGCGGGCTCGATCTCGATCACGTCGTCGGCGCCGGCTGCTGGTCCCGGCGGCACGCTCCAGGCCACGCTGACAGTCAGCGCCTCGGTTCCGGCCGGCAGCTACAGCGCGACGATCACCTTCGCTAACAACGACGAGACGCCGCAGACGGCGACCTGCACAATCACGATTCAGGTGACCGATCCGGCCGTCGCCTGTCCGGGCGGCGTCACGCTCACGGCGATCCCGGCGATCCAGGGCAGCGGCGCGGCCAGCCCGATCGAGAATAGCACGGTCACGCTCCAGGGCATCGTCACAGGCGATTTCCAGGGTACGGCGCTGCTGGGCGGCTTTTATGTGCAAGACCCGACCGGCGACGGCGCGGTCTCGACCTCAGACGGTATTTTTGTGTATGCGCCAAGCTCCAGCGTCGATGTGAACGTCGGCGATCTGGTGCGGGTGACCGGCCAGGTCAAAGAGTTCAACACGCTGACCGAGATCGACAGTGTAACGGCGGTGACGGTGTGCAGCGCTGAGACGCCGATCACGCCGACGACTGTGGATCTGCCGGTGGCGACGTTCAGCGACCTGGAGCACTACGAGGGCATGCTGATCACGATTCCCGAGACGATGACGGTCAGCCAGAACTTCTTCCAGGGTCGCTACGGCCAGGTGCATCTCTCGGCGGAAGGCCGCATGTACACGCCGACCAACGACCAGGGCAACAGCGCCGACTACAATCTGCGCCGCAGCCTCGTGCTGGACGACGGACGCACTAGCCAGAATCCGAATCCGATCCCGTACATCGGCGCGGATGGCACGCTGCGCGCGGGCGATACCACCACGGGTCTGACTGGTCTTGTACACTACGGGCCGATCAACAGCGATACCAGCATTCGCGGCTACACGCTCCAGCCGACGATCACGCCGACCTTTGCGCGCACCAATCCGCGCACGGCAGGACCGCCGGCGGTGGGCGGCGAGCTTAAGGTCGCCAGCTTCAACGTGCTGAACTACTTCACCACGATCGATCAGTCGGGCGCGTCGTGCTTCCCGAGCGGCACTCGCAGCGATTGCCGTGGCGCCGACAGCGCGGCCGAGTTCACCCGCCAACGCGATAAGATCATCGCGGCGCTCGTGGCGATCGACGCCGACGTGGTTGGTCTGATCGAGATCGAGAACAACGGCGGCACCGCCATCGGTAACCTGGTGAGCGGCCTGAACGCGGCGACGGCTCCCGGCACCTACGCGGCAGTCCCCGATCCGGCCCCGATCGGTCAGCCCGGCGACGATGCGATCAAGGTTGCGCTGATCTACAAGCCGGGACGGCTCTCACGCGTCGGCGCGTCGGCCAGCAGCACGGATGGCATTTTCGATCGACCGCCGGCGGCGCAGACGTTCCAGGATGTGACCTCCGGCGAGAAGTTCACAGTGATCGTCAATCACTTCAAGTCGAAGGGCAGCTGTCCGTCCAATCCCAGCGATCCCAACGCGGATCAGGGCGATGGCCAGGGCTGCTGGAACGTTAAGCGCGTCGAGCAGGCTGAGGCGCTGCTGGGCTTCATCAACCAGCGCATCACGGCCACCGGCGACACCGATGTGCTGGTGATCGGCGACTTGAACGCCTACGGTCAGGAAGATCCGATCGATACGCTGGTCACGGGCGGCCTGGTCAATCAGGTTGCGCTACGCGTGCCGCTGGCTGAGCGCTACTCGTACGTCTTCGACGGCCAGTCCGGCTATCTGGATCACGGCCTGTCGACGCAGAGCTTGAGCGGCCAGGTCACGGGTGTGACCTACTGGCACATCAACGCGGACGAGCCGTCGGTGATCGACTACAACACCGAGTTCAAGCCGCAGGATCTGTACGCGCCGAATCCTTACCGCTCGTCGGATCATGATCCGGTGATCATCGGGCTCAACCTGGGCAACACCTACGAGGTGTATCTGCCGATGGTCTCAAACTAAGCTCAGCTTCATTCTTCGGCTCAGCGGCCTCTGCTCGGTTTCCGGGCAGGGGTTGCTGATTTAAAAGGGCACAAAAGAACAAAAGAACAACGGAACAAAGAACAACAGAACCAAACGACAAATAGGTAAACACTTTACAAATTGGGTGAATAATCCAATCTGTAGGGGCGTGATTTATCACGCCTGAGGATCAATGTTGTAAGAGATATGTTGGTGATCTGGCTAATCATTGGGTTACATTTCTCCCCCTCGCCTATCGGGGGTGCCCTCTGGGCCTGGAGAGGGGGACGCAGGGGGTGAGGGCCTCTGCTCAAGAACCGGAATCAGGAATTGATCAACAGCATATACTGTTAGCTGAGGAGGCAGTTATGCGAGACGATCGCTTGGTGGTTGAAGATCAGCCGTCAGAGCAGGATCTGGAGTTTCTGGAAGATCAGATCAACCGCTACAACATGGATCAGGTAGGAGCTTTCGACGCTCGGCGGCTGGCGATCTTTGTGCGCGACGAGCAGCAGACGATTGTGGCCGGCATTTCCGGCTACACCTGGGCCGGGATGTGCGAGATTCAGTTTTTGTGGGTTGCCGAGGAGCTGCGCGGACAGGGCTATGGCGGGCGTCTGCTCCAGACTGCGGAGCAGGAAGCGCGGGAGCGTCACTGCCGGATCATCGTTTTGAACAGCTATAGCTTCCAGGCACCGGACTTTTATCAGCAGCGCGGCTATAGCCTTGTAGGCAAGATCGAGGGCTGTCCGCCCAATCACGCCAACTCTTATTTCAAGAAGATCCTGCGCGCCGATGAGTGAAGCTCATGCCGCCCGCGATGCTGGTGCAGGTGGAGTGGCTGCAACAACTGCAGCCGTGTCGAGGTCCAATCCAGGCGCTCTTTGGGCAAACAAAAAACTCCTCGCTTGGAGGAGTTTGGGTGGTGGGCGATACAAGATTCGAACTTGTGACCTCTACGATGTCAACGTAGCGCTCTAACCAACTGAGCTAATCGCCCTCACAACGGCGGGGATTGTAGCATACTTCTCAAGGTTGTGCAAGGCGGAAGGAGAGATCGATCGCATGTCTACACTTCTTATTATCGGACTGGTTCTATGCGGCCTGATCCTGCTGGCGTCGCTGAGTCTTGGGCTGATCACGCTGTTGATCAAGCTGGGCGTGATCGTGCGTGAGGCGCAGAAGCCGCAGCATCTCGACGCGGGCAACTACCGCATCGATCAGGGCCGCGAAGTTCGTACCGAGGATCGGCGGCAGTAAGATCCGGGCCGGGCGCTAGCCGGTATAGGATCGGCCCTTCCAGGTGACGCCCTGGCCGCGTAAGATGCTCCAGAAAGCCTGTCCCGCCAGCATAAAGTAGCAGAGCGTCCCAAAGGGGTAGAGCAGCGCCCAGATCGGGCTGAGGCCGTGCAGCCGATGGACAACATAGCCCCAGTAGCTCAGCGTCAGGAGCAGCAGGCCAGCACCGCAGATCAGCAGCGCGGCGCTCTCGGGGCGTCCCAGCACGGCCAGCAGCAGCCCGGCAGCAACCAGGAGCAGCGGCCCAAACGCCAGCAGCGCCTGACGCGCGCCGCCCACACCGGAGCGCAGCGTCCCGCCAGCGCGATAGCCCGCCAGCGCGTTTTTGCGCAAGCCCTCGGCCACTTCGCTAAAGCGCGTGTACATCCGCACGCGCATCAGCTCAGGACCGCCGACGGCCTCCATGCGGTAGCCCGCGCCTTTGATTGTCTGGGCCAGCCGCACATCTTCCAGCACCGAGTCGTGGACGGCGCGGTGTCCATCGACGGCGAAGTAAGCCGCGCGTCGCACCAGGATGCACTGACCGTTCGCCAGCGCCAGCGATGAGCGCGGATCGTTGACGCGATCGATCGGATAGATCGCCTGGATCAGCCCGACGAACGGCGGCATCAGCACCCGCTCCCACCAGCTGCCCAGCTCCAGCAGCGGCAGCAGCGTCAGCAGATCCAGACGATGGCTGCGCGCGTAGCCCAGCAGCGTGGTGAGCATACCCGGCAGCGGCGCGGTATCGGCGTCCAGAAACAGCAGCCACTCGGCATTGCTGGCCTGAGCAGCCTGCCAGCAGGCCCAGCATTTCCCGGCCCAGCCGCTGGGCAGCGCGGCTCCTGAGATCACCCGCAGCCCCGGCAATCGCGCGCCGAATGAGCGCACAACCTCGGCGGTGTT
>DASWTQ010000641.1:0-4550 GCA_036402055.1 Herpetosiphonaceae bacterium | reverse complement strand
TGGTCACCATGCTGGCCGGCTTGCAGCGTCGCGGAATAATTGACGCCTGGCAAGATCGCCGCATCGAAGCAGGCGATGAGTGGAACCAGTCGATCCAGGACGCGATGAACGAGTGTGATCTTGCCTTGCTGCTTGTCAGCGCCAATTACCTGGCGTCGCGGTTTATTCAAGAGGAAGAACAGCTCAAGCTGCTGCTGCGCCGCCAGCACATGCAGCTGTGCGTCATTCCGATCATCGTGCGGCCGTGCGTGTGGCAGAGCGAGCCTGTGCTGAAAGATCTTCAAGCCCTGCCCAAGGATGGCAAAGCCGTGATTACATTCTCGAAAACTAACGGTAAGCGAGATCAAGTCTGGGCCGATATTGCGAGTGTTATCGAGCAGCGCGCTCAAGGAAGGAGTACGACTGATGGCCGATGAAACTTCGCAGACATTCCAGCAAAATCCTATCCTCAAGCGACTCGCCGCGTTTGTGGGAACGTGGCAGTGGGAAGCGTCGATCAATGGGCAGCCGTTTGGCCGTGGGCGCACCATTTGGTCATGGCTGGAAGGCGGCGCGTTCTTGATCGAGCACTCGGATGCCGAGCAGCCGGAGTTTCCCGCCGGTACGACGGTCGTCAGCGGCGATGATACGCTCGGAACCTATTGCATGCTCCAGTCCGACTCACGCGGCATCTCGCGGATCTACCAGATGAGCTTCGACAATGGTGTCTGGCAGCAGTGGCGCGAGGCGCCGGGATTCTGGCAGCGCTTCAGCGGCACGTTCAGCGACGACGGCAGGATGATCAGCGGCCGATCCGAGAGATCGGAGGATGGTGCAAAGTGGGAGATCGACTTCGATATCACGTATACCAGGCTCGACTAGCGATCGCGGGCGACCGAGAGCTGTTGAAAAATTCCGTGCCAGCCGCTGCATGGTGTACACTATCGGGGCAACGAAATAAGCATGTTTTTGAGGAAAACCAGTGAATCCGCTCTACATAATCCTGCTCTGTGGTGCAATTGTCGCGCTCATGCTGCTCGTATTCGCCGTGCACTGCTTGCGACGAAGCTGGCGCGCCTTGCTCCACGGCTGGTATCCACACACGCCTGCTCCAGTCGCGCCCGTGCCGCTTGCGGATCAGCGCAGATCTTTTTGGTATGGGATCGCACTCTTGATCGTCGCAGGGTTTGTTGGCTACTGGACGCTCATGCTCTGGGGCTTGAGCCGCGCATAAAGCACATGTATGCAAGCATCGCGACAGATGTCGATGAAAGCTTGAGGTAGAAAGGATATTACCGCCCGTGTTTCACGCCGCGATCGAGCCGGATCTGCTTCTGCGCCTGTTTGAACACCGCCATGCCGATGCGCTGGCCGCTTTTTTTCGTGACAATCGCGCCCATCTCACAGCCGAGCTGTCCTGGCTGGTGGAGCCATTTTCCTCAGCTGATGTCCAGGCTTATATTCAGGCGGGGCTCGATCGGTTTGCTGCCAACAATGGCTTTCGCGCCGGCATCTGGTGGCGCGATCAGCTAGCCGGCTGCATCAGTCTCTACAGCGTGGACTGGAACGATCGCAAGGCCAGCTTTGGCTACTGGCTCGGCGCTGCCTTCCAGGGCTACGGCATTATCACCAGAAGCTGTCAGGCGGTGATCGCCCATGCGTTTACAGAGCTGGAACTTGATCGGCTCGAAATCCAGTGTGCGACGGACAATCAGCGCAGCCGGCAGGTCGCCCAGCGCCTGGGCTTTCAACAAGAAGGGATCTTGCGCCAATCCTGGCGACGTCAGGGCCAGCTGGTGGATCAGGTTGTGTACGGCTTGCTGCGGAGCGAGTGGTCTCCGACACCAGCGGAGCGCTAGCCGCGCCCCAGGATTGACGCGACAGCTTACTCGTGTTTGCGGCTGACCGCTTCCTGGCCGCTCATCTCGATCAGCTGGTGACCGTCGCGCTCCACCCACACGCCGCACGAGCCGCCACCCTGGCTGGTATTCAGCTCGACGGTCGTTCCATCCATGCGTAGCGCCGGATGGTAGAACTGCGCTACTTGCTCCGCCTCTCCCGCGATGTAGTGGCCGATCAGCGCGCGGCGAAACCGATCCGTGGTGGTGTTGGGAAAGCTGCCGTGAACCAGCGCGCCGTTGAAAAACAGCACATCGCCGGGCTCCATCGGGACCGGGCACACCTCCTGGCCGGGCGGGATCGGAACCGTCACATCCGTAAAGCTGATCTTCGTATCGGCGGGCGTGGTGCAGAGCAGCGACCAGTTGTGGCTGCCCGGCACAACCTGCATACAGCCATTCGCCTCGTCACAGCGATCCAGCGCCAGCCAGGCGGCCATACAGGTTCCCGGCTGCGCGCGCAGATAAAAGTTATCCTGATGCAGCGCCTGTCCACGTGCGCCTGGCGGCTTGAAGTACAGCATCGTCTGCACGGCGTACGGCTCGCAGCCTAGCAGCGCGGTCAAACAGCGATTCAACCGGTCGTCAAGCAGCCAGAGCAACGATTGTTCATCCCAGCGGTGCATGTGGATCATGCGGGGATAGCGCGCGAGCGGATCGGTACTTGTCGACGCGACACCGGCCAGATCGCCGGGATAGCTGCCGTGGCGACGCAGCGTCATGTAGTGCTGGCGGTACAGCTCGACTTCATCCGGCTGGAACAGCCCGCTGACGACGACATATCCGTTATTCTGGTAAAAGCGGCTGTGCGTATCCGTCACCATGCGAGCCTCCTGATCGAGCCATTAGCGCGCTATGCTTGCGCGGCGTGGCGGTATAGTACCATAGGCTCGTGGTGGATCAAGACCCGCTTACAGCTACGGTTTCGGCATGGCTACTGCGCGATCAGTCCGCCGTCGAGCACCAGCGCATGGCCGGTCATAAACGCGGCGCTATCGCTACACATATACACGATCGCGCCGGCGATCTCCTCGGGTGTGCCGATGCGTCCAATCGGCATCGCCTGTGTGACCTTGGCCTGCATCTCGGGCGCCTGCTCGAAGACGCGCTCGACCATCGGCGTACGCGTGTAGCCGGGACAGATAGCGTTCACGCGGATGCCGCGCCGGGCATACTCAAGCGCCGCCGTTTTCGTCAACCCGATCACCGCGTGCTTGCTGGCGGCGTAGGCGCTATGGCCGGGAAAGCCGACCAGACCCGCCACCGACGCCGTGTTGACGATCACGCCGCTGCCCTGCGCCTGCATCTGCTGAAGCTCGTACTTCATGCATAGCCATACGCCGGTCACGTTGATGCTCAGCACGCGCAGCCACTCGTCCTCGGGATAGTCGGCGGTGCGAGCGCGCAGGCCATCGATACCTGCGTTGTTGACGGCGTAGTCGAGCCGGCCGAAGGTTGCGACGGTCACGCTGATCATCTGCTCGACTGCTCGGGCATCGGTAACATCGACGCGCATGAACTGCGCTGTGCCGCCAGCTTGCTCGATCATCTGCGCCGTCTCAGCGCCGCCGGCCTCGCTCACATCCACGACCACAACCTGCGCGCCGGTTCGAGCCAGCGCCAGCGCCGTCGCGCGCCCGATCCCGCCGCTGCCGCCGGTTACCAGCGCCACTCGCTCACTTGAACGTTCTCCCATGGTGTTCGCTCCTCAGTCGATTCATCTAGCGCGCCGCAAACAGGTGATGAATGCGCTGGCCCTCGATCGCGCGCGTGGTCATCTCGCCATACAGTCGCACCAGCTCGATCAGATTGGCAAAGCGCTCGTCGCGGGTGTGGCCCTGGCGATAGCGGTAGTAGATCTGCTGGACGATCACGCCGTTCTTGAACAGGCCGTAGACGTAGTAGAACAAGATCCGGCTAACATCGCGGCCACTCTCCTGGGCGTAGCGCTCGACCCACTCCTGCCGATCGAGGTTGCCGGGCAGCGTCGTGATGCCGAACTGTTTGAGCGCGGGCGGATCGTCGGGCTCGGCCCAGTAGGCCAGCGTGGTGCCGACATCGGTCAGCGGATCGCCCAGCGTGGCCATCTCCCAATCCAGGATCGCCTTGATCCGCGTCAGGTCGGCCGGATCGAGCACCATATTGTCGTATTTGTAGTCGTTGTGGATCAGCGTGGCTTCGGAGGTCGGCGGAATATGCGCCTGAAGCCAGGTCGCCGCCTGCTCCATCGCCGGCACGTCGTCGGTGCGCGCGTTGGCGTAGCGCTTGGCCCAGCCGCCGACCTGCCGCTCGACATAGCCTTCGGGCTTGCCCAGATCGGCCAGTCCCGCCGCGTCGTAGTCCAGGCTGTGCAGCTCGACCAGCGTATCGATCAGCGCGTGGCAGATTCGGCGCATCAGCTTGGGCTCGATCGTCAGGCCCTCCGGCAGCCGCGTGCGCAGGATCACGCCGTCGACGCGCTCCATCACGTAGAAGGGCGCACCGATGATCGACAGGTCGTCGCTGTACAGCAGCGGGCGCGGCACTTTGGGATAGGTGGCGATCAGCGCGCTCAAGATGCGATATTCGCGGCTCATGTCGTGGCCGGATTTGATGTTCGCGCCGAAGGGTGGTCGCCGCAGCACCAGCTCACGATCGCCGAGCCGCAGCAGGTAGGTCAGATTGGAAAAGCCG
>DASWTQ010000640.1:0-12620 GCA_036402055.1 Herpetosiphonaceae bacterium | reverse complement strand
CGACGCGGTCAGCATCACGATCCTGGTTGCCGGACAGGTCGTCGCGATTACCTGGGTCGCGTGCAGGCCACCGCCGGGCATCGTTATATCGACCAGGATCAGATCGGGCAGGAACTCTTCGGCCAGCCGGATCGCATCGTCGGCGCTGGCGCCCTCGGCTACCACCTCGATGTCGGGCTGCGCCGCCAGCGTATGCGCGACACCTTCGCGAAACAGTGGATGATCGTCGACAATCACGATCTGGATCGACTCGCTCATAAGCTCCCTTCTCCGGCATGGACCGGGAATCGCGCGCTCACGCGTGTGCCCTGGCCGGCCAGGCTGGCGATCTCGAAGACGCCGCCCAGGCTTTCAACGCGCTCGCGCATCCCGACCAGGCCCAGATGCTGCTCACAGTCGTCGATCGGCGCGCCCGCAAAGCCAGGACCTTGATCGCACACCTCGATCCGCAGCCGATCGGCCTCGGCGGCCACCGTGGCTACCTGCCCGAGCCCGGCGGCGTGGCGATAGGCGTTGGTCAACGCTTCCTGCAAGAATCGGTACAGCGTTATTTTCGCGGCCAGGGATGCGTCGTCCGGCAGCTCAGTGGTCGTCAAGCTGACCGTCGTTCCAGTCCGGCGCTCATGGGTGCGCACAACACGCTCGACCACATCGCGCGGGGTGAGCCGCGTCAGCTGCGGCACGCCGAGTCCGGTCGAGATCGCGCGGATCTCCTGCATGGCCCGGCGCAACGAGCTTTGGATGATATTCAAATTCTCGATCGCCGCCTGGTTGTCCGCGCCGATTGTGCAGCCGGTGCAGCAAACGATGCTGTGATCCAGTCGCAGCAGCGCCAGCCCGAGATCCTGGGCCGGTCCATCGTGCAACTCCGCGCTGATGCGGCGCAGAACGCGCTCGTTGAGGGCCGTGGTGCGTGCGGCGGCGCGGCGAACGCGATCGTGCAGGCGCTGGTTCTGGGACAGCAGGCTCTGCAACTGGCCGACCTGTGTCTGGAGCCGCACTTGCTGGCTGGCGATCGTGGTGCTCGCGTGCTGCACAAAGCTCGACAGCAGCAGGTACATCACCAGGGCCGCGACGCCTACCACGAGCCAGCTGCGTCGCTGAGCATCGTCGATCTCGCGCTGAAGATCGTCGACCTGCTGGTAAAACTCGGCGACGGCAACCACCTGGCCGGTGGTATGCTGGCGGATGGGCGTGTACATTTCGAGCAATCGCGCAAAGTGCTGCCGCTCCGCGATGTTCTCCTCGTCCTCAAGATCGCTGATTTTGGCGCTCACGGTGCCCTGCAAGGCCAGCGCCAGCCAGGGCTTGATCGGAAAAACCTGTCCGATCGTCGCCGCGTCGGTGCTGTACACCACGCGGCCCTCGCGATCCCAGACTTTGAGCACGACGATCTGCTGCCCGAGCGGCGTGTCTTGCAGCAGGCGGCTCAGATTCGCGCGATGGTCCGGCGTGAGCGGCTGGTTGGGCTCAAGATCCTCTAGCTGCGGCGCGATCAGACTATCGACATACAGCGCGGTCGTGGCGGCGGTGCGCTGGGCCACGCCATCCTCGATCTGTTGTCCAACCCACCAGCCGATCCCGGACATGCCCACTGCCAGCGTCAGCAGGCTGGTCAGCATAAAGCGATGTGCCAGGCTCAAGCGGGTTGTAAACATTCGTCCTCGCATGGGTAGTGTGTCCTCGATCGCACAGGTGTGGGCTGGAAGCCAAATCTGGAGCGGCACCTGTGCGCCGCGTTTCCGTCTGCCTGTAGCATAGCAGACACGCCAGCGCAGCACATCGGACAAGGGCCGCTGAAACTTCGGACCATGGTCTGAAAGCTGGACGGACCAACGCCCGGCGATGGATTGGAGCAGAGGGAAGGTGTGAGGGGATTGATCGACGCTGTAGGGGCGGCGATGCGCTGAGGATCGCGCAGCACGCCCCTACGCGTTTGTGGACTCAGATCAGACTATGCGGCAGCGGCGCGCCGGTGATCGCCGCCGGCCAGTCGCGCTCGTCGAGGCCATACTGGCAGAGAAAGGCATAGACCAGCCGCTCAAGCCCAAAGCCGACGCAGCCGGTGCGCACCCAGGACTCGTCATCGCTGCGGATGTTGAAGTTCTGGCCGAAGAACTCCTCGTGAAAGTTGAACGAGCCCACCGCGATCGTGCGCTCGGCGGCCACGTTGAGCCGCAGCTCGTACTTCAGCTCAAGCACCTTCTGCGCCCAGATCCTGGCCGCAGTATCCTGGTTGGCGAAGAACGGATCGTTGGCAACTTCGCAGTGTCCGGTCAGCCCCAGCTCGTCCATGAGCGCAAAGCAGTGCCGCATAAAGGTTTCGCGGCTATCGAGCACGAAATCGCGCGCGCCGATAAAAACGATCTCGCGGATCGTAAAGTCCCACAGCCGCTCCAACGTCTGAGCGTAGCGCGACTCGAAGCGAAACGACTTGCCGCGCGCTGTGACGACCAGGCTCTGATCGCCAAGCCGGCGGTCGCGGAAATGAT
Organism: Herpetosiphonaceae bacterium; assembly: GCA_036402055.1. GTDB lineage: Bacteria > Chloroflexota > Chloroflexia > Chloroflexales > Kallotenuaceae > LB3-1. The sequence continues at coordinate 10,128 of DASWTQ010000640.1, read as the reverse complement.
GATAGGTATGAAAGCACATCGTGGGCGGCAGGCAATAGTCGAGGTTGCCGCAGCTTTCGAGCGCAAACGCGCGCACATCGCCGGTCTGCCGGTAGCGCTCCAGAAACGTGCGGTACACGTCGATGTCGCTGTGGAGCCGCGTCACAAACATCAGGAACTGCGGAAACGAGTTGAAATATCCGCAGCGATCCAGCACGTCGGTCGGAATCAGCGTGGGATACTGGAACTCCTGTCCATCCAGGACATCGACCGCAATCCGTCGCAGCCGCGCGTCGAAATAGTTCATCAGCTTGATGAACGGCTCGCCGACACAGATCTGGCCCTCGCCCATCTCGGCGACAATCCCGCGCTCGATCATCTGCGCGTACAGATCGTCGTGGATCGCGCGGGTGTGCGCCGACTGCCAGATCACTTTTTGCTCGATCGGACGCTGATCGATAATATCCGTGACGACTACGGTATTGATCTTCTCCGCCAGCGCGGCGTCGTCGATCGGCTGCGCGCTGGTAATGTCGATCGCCACCAGTTGCTGATCCTGCTCGATCAGCTCAAAGCCTGTGATCTGCTCCGAGACGAAGAAGAGTCGCTTGGCCAGCTCCTGGCTCTGCTCCTGGCTCAGCGGCTGGTGCAGCGCGACACGATGATGAAACATGCTTAATCCTTTTGCTGAACGGCGCGCGAGGCTTACAGGCCGAGCAGGCTCGCGATCACCTCGCGCTGGATCTCGGACGTGCCCGCGTAGAGCGTGCCGGCTACCGCGTCGCGCAGCTCACGCTCGATGCCGTACTCGGTCATGTAGCCGCGCGCGCCATGAATCTGGATCGCGTCCAGGCTGGTCTGCACATGGCTTTCGCTGATAAACAGCTTGGCCAGCGACGCTTCCAGAAACGCCATCCGCCCCTCGCGCTTGAGCCAGCCGATCTTGTAGACCAGCAGCTTCGCCAGCTCGACGCGCAGCTTCATGTCGACGATCTTGTTGCTGATCGACTGAAACGAGCCGATCGGCTTGCCGCCCTGCCGCCGCTGCTGCGCATACTCGATCGACTGATCGAGCAGTCGCTCCATCACGCCGACCTGGCTCGCAAAAAAGAAGCCGCGCTCCCACTCGATCGTGGATTGGAAAATGCCATGGCCCATGCCTTCCGCGCCGAGCAGACAATCGGCCGGGACGCGGCAGTCCGTGAAGGTGAGCTGGCCCATCGGCGCGGTGCGCAGCCCGGACTTTTCCCACTCTTTGGTCATCTCCAGGCCGGGCAGGTCGCGGCTGACGATAAAGGCCGAGAATCCTTCCTGCACCGCGCGCGACTCGCTGGTACGCGCATAGACGATGAAGACATCGCCGATCGGCGCGCTGGTGAGAAAGGTTTTGGTGCCGTTCAGCACGTAGGCATCGCCGTCACGCACCGCGCTGGTCTGCATGGTAAACGCCGCCGAGCCGGACTCGGGCTCGGTGAGCACCTGCCCGCCGATCAGCTCGCCGCGACACATCGGCGGCAGGAAGCGCTGTTTTTGCGCCTCGGTGCCGAAGTCCAGGATCGAGATCGCGCAGCTCCAGAGATGGTTATTGATCACGAAGACCAGCCCATTGTCGGTGCAGCCGTAGCCGAGCGCTTCAAGCGCCAGCATGGCCGTCAGCGGATCGTAGCCCTGACCGCCATATTCGGTCGGAATCGTCAGCCCGAGCAGGCCAAAGTCCGCGCAGCGCCGCCAGCCGTCGCGATTGAACTCGCCCCTGCGGTCGCGCTCGGTCACGCGCTCGTTGAGCTGCTCGCGGGCAAACGCGATGATCGAATCCTTGAGGATCAACTGTTGTCGGTTCCAGGCAAAATCCATAGCAAAGTTTTCTCCCGCCTTCACACGCACAAGCGCTCAGGCCGACAGGCGCTAGGCATTTTCTGCGGCCAGCTTGCGGTCCAGCAGCGCCATGATCGCGTCGACGCTGCGCAGATTATCGTTGTTGAGATCGGTGCGCGAGAGCGTGACATGGCAGGTTTTTTCGATGAACAACACCAGCTGGACCACGAACAGCGACGTTACAAAGCCGGTCGCGAAAATATCCTCGTCGTCTTGCAGCTCATAGTCGGGCATGTGGCGCATCAGAAAGGCGCGAATCTGCTGACGATACTGGTCGTGCATGGTAGCTCCTTGGTGAATGAATTGATTGATCGGGCTGGCTAATCGTCGTAGGTGTAGAAGCCGCGACCGCTCTTGCGGCCGTAGAGTCCGGCGTCGACCAGCTTTTTGAGCAGCGGACAGGGCCGGTATTTGCTGTCGGCGAAGCTGTCGTAGAGCACCTCAAGCGACAGCAGTATGGTGTCCAGTCCGATCAGATCGGCGGTCTCCAGCGGCCCCATTTTATGGCCGAAGCACAGCTTGAACAGCCGGTCGATCTCCTCGACCGTAGCGACCTGCTCGTGCAGCAAAAAGATCGCCTCGTTGACGGTCAGCATCATGACCCGATTGGTCACAAAGCCGGCCGCGTCGTTGACCACGATACCGTCTTTGCCCATCTGGGCCAGCAGTGCTTTGGCGGCGGCGATCGTCTCGTCGGAGGTGTGAAACGCGCGGATCATCTCAACCATCGGCTTGAGCGGCACCGGATTCATAAAATGCATGCCCAGAACCTGCGCCGGGCGTTTGGTCTGACCGGCCAGCCGCGTGATCGAGATCGCCGAGGTGTTGACGGCAAAGATGCAGTCAGGGCGGCAGATCGTATCGATCTGCTGGTAGATCGGCTGCTTGATCTCCCAGCGCTCGGTCGCATTTTCGATCACGAAATCGACATCCTTCAGGGCCGTGTAGTCGGTTGTCGGCGTGATCCGCATGAGCAGATCCTGAGGCTGGATCTCCTCCGCTGCGGGCTGGAAGAAGGCGCTAAAGCGCAGGTTGTGCTGAATCTCGGCGATCGCCTGCTCCAGCGCCGACTCGACAACATCGACCAGAATGACCTGATGGTTAGTCTGGGCCAGCGCCTGCGCTACGCCACGTCCCATCACACCCGCGCCGATGACGCCAACAGTTTGTATGCTCATAGATCCTCTCGTGATGTGCTGCTCGCTTCTGTGCTCGGTATTCAACTGGCCGGCTCGCGAACCGGATCGGCCTCAAGATCGCGCTCCAGCTCACGCCGCAGCTCGGCGGCAAGCAGCTGGACCGCCGGTGATTTGAGGATGGTGTAGTGATCGGCGGGGATCTCATGCACGCTCAAGCCGTCGACCAGCTCGGCCCAGGCCAGGCGCGGATCGGTCGGTCCAGCGGGCTCCTCTGCCGCGACAAAGAGCGTGATCGAGCCCGCGTATGGCTGCGGCGTGTAGCGCTGAAGCGCCAGCAGATTGGTCTTAAAGATCGCAAAGAGTTGTTGCAGCGCAGGTCGCTCAAGATCCGGCGGGACGATGCCGCTGCGCTGCGCGTGCTCAAGCAGCGCGCCGAAGCGCTCATCCTCGGTCGTGAAGCGCTCGGCCAGCGCGGCGGGCGACTCGATCGTTACGCCGAGGTCGCGGGCAAAGCCGGCCAGCAGCGCGAGATCGTCGGGCGCTTCCGTTGTCGTTGTAGGCAGGCCCGAGTCGATCAGGAGCAGCGCCGCGATCTGCTCGCCCAGATCTTGAAGCTGCCGGGCCATCTCGACGGCGACGACGCCGCCAAACGACCAGCCGCCGAGCCGGTAGGGGCCGTGGGGCTGGATCGTTCGCAGGGCAGCAAGATAGTCGGCGGCCATCTCCGCGATCGTGCTGGACGCGCGCTGTGGATCGCTCAGGCCACGCGCCTGCAAGCCGTACAGCGGCTGGTTGCTGCCCAGCTGCTGCGCCAGCTCGACGTAGGCCAGCACGTTGCCGCCGATCGGGTGGACGAGGAAGAGCGGCGGCTGCGTGCCATGCGGCTGGATCGGCACGAGCACGTCGGACTCATGCATCGTTCCGTGGCGCAGGAGACCGCCCAGCTGCTCGATGGTTCGGGCCTGGAAGAGCGCGGCCAGCGGCAGCTGCCGATCGAACTGGCGCTGGATCTGAGCTATCAGCCGCACCGCCAGGAGCGAGTCGCCGCCCAGCGCGAAGAAGCTGTCGTGCACGCCGATCGGCCGCGTGTCGAGCAGTTCCTCCCAGAGCCGCACCAGCCGCAACTCGATCGTGTCGCGCGGCCCCACCAGCGCCTCATCGCGCTGCTGCTCCGGCGCCGGGAGCGCTCGCCGATCGAGCTTGCCGTTGATCGTCAGCGGCAGCGCGTCCAGCTCCACGAACGCGCCGGGAACCATGTACTCGGGTAGGCGCTCGGCGAGGAAGGATTTCAGGCCCTCACCCCCCAGCCTGCGGCTTTCCCCCTTCCCCACTCCTCGGCGGGCTTCCGCCTCGTCGGCGACAGGCGAAGGGGGAGAATCGGTACTTCCTTGTTCTTTGTTCGCTTGTTTGTTTGTTCCTTTGTTCCGTAGGTTCTTGGTTCTAGGTTCTAGGTTCTCCCTCACCACGTACGCCACGATTCGTTTCGTGCCGGTGTCATCGCGGAGGAGCACCGCCGCGTCACGCACGGCAGGATGCTGCCGGAGCGCGGCCTCGATCTCGCCCAGCTCGATGCGGAAGCCGCGCAGTTTGACCTGCTGATCGGTCCGGCCGATATACTCTAGCTGGCCGTCCGCCCGTCGCAGCGCCAGATCGCCGGTGCGGTAGAGCCGCGCACCAGGAATTGAGCCGAAGGGATCGGGCACGAAGCGCTCGGCGGTCAGATCGGGACGGCCGAGATAGCCGCGCGCCAGGCCGTCGCCGCCGAGGTATAGCTCGCCCGCCACGCCGAGCGGCACCGGCTGCATCTCCGCATCCAGCACATACGCCTGCGTGTTGGCGATCGGCTGGCCGATGGTGGGCGCGTCGGTGACGGGCTGCGGGATCGCCGCCCAGGTGGAGTAGGTGGTGTCTTCCGAAGGACCGTACAGGTTGAGTACCTGTGTCACCGTGCCGCATCCATACAAATCGAGAGCTAGCGACTGGGGCAGCGGCTCGCCGGCCAGGTTGACGGTCTGGACCGAGGCCGGGAGTCCGTCCATGCGCAGCAGCTCGGCGGCGGCCGACGGTACGGTGTTGAGCAGCGTGACCATTTGAGCGGCGGGCAGCGAGGGCAGATCGAGTGCGGTATTCGCGAGGATCACCGCACCGCCCACGCTCAGCGGGACGAACAGCTCAAAGACCGACAGATCGAAGCAGACCGAGGTCGAGGCCAGCACGCCCGCCAGCTGCTGCGGCGTGTAGACCTGCTGCGCCCAGGCCAGCAGCACGGCCGCGCTGTGGTGCGTGATCGCTACGCCCTTGGGCCGTCCGGTCGAGCCCGACGTGTAGATCAGATACGCCAGATTGAGCGCGGTGCTGGTACGCGGCGGATTGCTCGTCGGCTGGGACGCGATGGATGGCCAATCGGTATCGAGGCACAGCGCGGCCGCGTCGTGCGCGGGGACGCGCTCGATGAGTGACGTTTGGGTGAGCAGCAGCGGTGCCTGGGCGTCGTCGAGCATGAAGCGGAGGCGCTCCCGAGGATAAGCGGGATCGAGCGGGACATACGCGCCGCCAGCCTTGAGCACCGCCAGCAGCGCCACCACGAGATCGGCCGCGCGATCGAGGCACACGCCCACGCGCACCTCCGGCCCGATGCCGCGCTCCCGCAGCGCATGCGCCAGCTGATTGGAGCGCTGATTCAACGTCTGATACGTCAGCCGCTGCGTGCCCCAGATCAGCGCCGTCGCCTCGGGGGTGCGCGCAACCTGCGCCTCAAAGAAGTGCTGGATGCTGGCCTCGTCCGGCACGGCGAGCGAAGTCTGGTTTCCGGTGAGCAGCTGTTCGTGTTCGCTGGGCGAGAGCAGCGCTGCGGCGCTATAGCCGCGATCCGGCTGCTCGACGATCGCCGCGAGCATAGCAAAGTAGAAGCCGACTATCCGATCAGCCTGGGCCGCGCCGAGTCGTACATCATAGTCCAGCTCTAGGCCGATCGTTTGACCGTTCACGCCTACGCTGAAGGTCACATCCAGCGCAAAATTAGTCTTGACGAAGCTGCGCTGATCGATCGCCTGGAGGCCGGGTACCTGCTGAAGCTGCTGGTAGGCGTGGAAATGCACGAAGTTGAACAGCACCTCGAACAAGGGCTGTCCATCAAAGTCGCGCTGCATCTGGGCAAGCGGGTAGCGCCGGAAGGGCAGCATCTGCTGCTCGACGGCGAATGTCGCGCGGATCAGCTCCCGCCAGCTCCGCCGATCGATCGTCATCTGGAGCGGCACGCTGTTGAGGAACAGGCCAAGCAGCCGCTCGCCGTCGGGTGTCTCCGGCCGGCCATTCGTCACCAGCCCGGTGAGCACGCGGCGCTCGCCGCTGATCAGCCGCAGCACCGCGAGATGCGCCGTCAGCAGGACACTGCGCAACGGCACGGCGAGATCGACGGCAAGTCGCCTGAGCGCCTCGGCTAATTCAGGGGCGAGCAAGATCTGATGCGGCCCGGCGTAAGGCTGCGGCGTCGCGGCCAGAGGCAAGCGCAGCGTCGGGCGATTCCGCAACACCTGCGCCCAAAACGCCTGCTGCTCGATCGATTCACGGGCCGCTAGCTCCAGGCCCACAAACGAGCGGAAGCTGGTTTGCAGCGGCTCCACGGCGATCGGTGTGACCTCGACTCGCGCCATGTAGCGCTGGAACAGCTCGGTCAGCAGCATGGCGACGCTCCAGCCATCCAGGATCGCGTGGTGGAAGCTAAAGCTGAACTGGAAGCGCTCATCTGCGCGACGATGCAGGTAAATGCGCGCCAGCGGCGGCTCGTCCCAGCGAATGACGTGTTCGCGCTCCTGATCGATCCACGTGTCCAGGAACGCCTCCTGCGCCGCCTCGTCAAGCGACCGGAGATCGCCGGTCAGCACCTGGACCGGCACATCACGATAGACGAGCTGTAGCGGCTCCTCATAGCCGCTCATCTCAAAGGCCGTGCGCAACGCGACATGGCGATCGACGACCTCCTGCGCTGCCTGGACGAAAGCTTCCAGATTGTACGGCCCGTGGAGCTGGTAGCTAAAAATATTGTGATAAACACTCTCCTCAGGATGATACTGGCTATGGAAGAGCATACCCAGCTGAAGCTGCGTCAGCGGATACGCATCTTCGACACCGGCGGGCAGACGCTCGCGATCGGCTGCGCTGATCAGGCTGAAGGGCTCAGGCGCGGGCAGCTCAGCCTGGCGACCGGCGTGCGCGTTCGGCGCGAGCGCGGCGATCGTCTGGTGCTGAAAGATCTGCTGCACGGTCAGCGATAATCCGGCGGCCTGAGCAGCCGTTACTACCGCAATGCTGCGGATCGAATCGCCGCCGAGCGCGAAAAAGTTATCATGGATGCCGACCTGATCGCGGCCAAGCACGTCCTGCCAGATCGCGGCGAGCGTCTGCTCAGTCGGCGTGCGCGGCGCGACAAAGGCGCTGCTCAGCTCGGGGCGGGCGGTGCTCGGCGCTGGCAGCGCGCGCTGATCAAGCTTGCCGTTAGGCGTGAGCGGCAGCGCGTCGAGCAGCATAATCTCCGACGGGATCATGTAGCTGGGCAGGCGCTCTTGAAGAAATGTAAGGAGCGTGGAGGTCAGGCCCTCACCCCCCAGCCTTCGGCTTTCCCCCTCTCCCATTGCGATAGGCGAGGGGGAGTCTGCGGTACTGCTTTGTTCTTTGTTCTCTGTTCTTTGTTCTTTTGATCCTTTGTTCTTTTGTTCCCCGCCTGGGTTCTTGGTTCTTGGTTCTTGGTTCTCAACCACGTACGCTACCAGCTGCGTCTCGCCGCGCTCTCCGTGGGCGACGACGGCTGCCTTGCGGACGGCGGGATGCTGCACCAGTACGGCTTCGATCTCGCCCAGCTCGACGCGATAGCCGCGCAGCTTGATCTGGCGGTCGATGCGGCCAAGATAGTCGAGCGTGCCATCTGGCCGGTAGCGGCCCAGGTCGCCGGTGCGGTAGAGCCGCGATCCTGGAATTGAGCTGAACGGATCGGGGATGAAGCGCTCGGCGGTGAGATCGGGGCGGCCGAGATAGCCACGCGCCAGCTGGACGCCGCCCAGGTAGATCTCGCCGGCCACGCCGATCGGCGCTAGCTGGCCGTGCGCATCCAGAATGTAGATCCGCGTGTGTGCGGTTGGCCGGCCGATCGGCACCAAGCCGTCCTGTGGATCGCCGGATTCGACCTCGTAGATGCAGCAGCCGACGACGGCTTCGGTCGGGCCGTACTCGTTGATCAGCCGTGTCTCGGGCGCGTGCGTGCGCCAGAAGGCAAGCGTATCGTAGCGCAGCGCCTCGCCGCCGATCACCAGGGCGCGCGCCTGCCGAGGCAGCGTGTGAGCGTCCAGCATGTGGCGCAGCAGGTCGAGATGGGCGGGCGTCGCTTTCACCAGGCTGAACGCCGGAGCCGCGTCGAGCGCCGACGCCAGCGCTTCGACGTGCGCCCCGTGCGGCAGGAGCTGCACCGTACGGCCGCACAGCAGCGGCGTGAAAAGACTGGTGACCGTCAGATCAAAGCCCAGCGATGAGTGAACCGGCGCTCCCGCACCCTCGGCCACACGATACACCTCGACTGCCCAGCCGAGGTAGCTGGCCAGTCCACGCTGCGCAATCATCACGCCCTTGGGAACGCCGGTCGAGCCCGAGGTATAGATGATGTACGCGAGCTGCTCCGGCTCGACATGAATCGCCGGCTGCGTCTCGGGCTGGCGCGCAATCTCGGGCCAATCGCGATCCAGGCAGATCGTCTGCCCCTGGTACGCAGGCAGGACTGCGAGCAGATGCTGCTGGGTGAGCAGCACGCGACTCCGGCTGTCGTGCAGCATAAACTGGAGGCGCTCGGCAGGCAGGGCCGGATCAAGCGGCACGTACGCGCCGCCGGCCTTGAGAATGCCCAGCAGCCCGACCAGCACCGCGACCGACGGCTCGACGCAGATGCCTACACAGATCTCGCCGCTCACGCCCAGCGACCGGAGATGATGCGCCAGCTGGTTGGCGCGCGCGTTCAGCTCGGCATAGCTCAGGGAGTCGTTCCCGCAGGTTACGGCGATCGCATCTGGTGTGCGCCCGACCTGCGCCGCAAACCGCTCATGCAAGCACTCGGCGGCGAACGTCGTCGCCGGGCCGCTCCAGTCAAGCAGCAGCCGGCGTTCGTCGGGCGGCAGTAGCGGAAGCGATCCAACCGGCTGCTCCGGCGCGGCGACGATGCTGGCAAGCAGCAGTTGGAACTGCTCAGCCATGCGCGCGATCGTGGCGGCGTCGAACAGATCGGTGTTGTACTCGAAGCTGCCGATCAGCCCGGTGGCAGTCTCGCTCAGATTGAGCGTCAGATCGAACTTGGCAATCCCCGGATCGAACGTGACCGGCTCCAGTAGGAGATCGTCAAGGTGCAGCGTCGGCAGCGGCGTGTTTTGCAGGACAAACATCACCTGGAACAGCGGATGGTGGCGCAGGTCGCGCTCCAGCGCCAGCGCATCCAGCAGCAGCTCAAAGGGCAGATCTTGATGGGCGTAGGCGCCGAGGGTGGTGTCGCGCACGCGGCGCAGCAGCTCGACAAAGGCCGGATTGCCGCTGAGGTCGGTGCGCAGCGCCAGCGTGTTGACGAAAAAGCCGATCAGCGGCTCCAGCTCGGCGTGCGTGCGTCCGGCGATCGGCGCGCCGACGACGAGATCCGCCTGTCCGCTCCAGCGCTGGAGCAGCACCTTGAACGCCGCCAGCAGCGTCATGAACAGCGTCGCGCCCTGCCGATGGCCCAGCCCTTTGAGCGAATCCAGCAGCGGCAGGCCAATCTGGAACTCGCGGATCGCGCCGTGGTAGGTCTGGATCGGCGGGCGCGGGCGATCGGTGGGCAGCGCCAGCACCGTCGGCAGCGGCTCGAACTGCTGCGTCCAGTAGGCCAGTTGCTCAGCCAGCAGCTCGTCGCGCAGCCAGGCGCGCTGCCACAAAGCATAGTCTGCGTATTGCACCGGCAGCGACGGTAGCTCCGGGCTGACAGGAGTCTGCTCCAGCGCCGCGTTGTGGCTGAGCAGCGCGCTGTAGTGCGCGGCAAGCTCGCCGATCAACACGCCGATCGACCAGCCGTCCGAGATGATGTGGTGCATGGTCAGCAGCAGCACATGCAGATCTGGTTGCAAGCGCAGCA
>DASWTQ010000639.1:0-12904 GCA_036402055.1 Herpetosiphonaceae bacterium | reverse complement strand
TTTTCCGCCTGGAATCCGTGCGTTACCCGGCTGGCTTTTCGCATCTGCGCTCGCCGGGGCAGCAGATATGTTCGCCGCTCGCCCGGCATATCTTTTCCGCCGACACCAGCGCCTGAGAGTTGGCCGTTGTACAGCTTGATTCTGGAAGAGCACCGGTGCTAATCAACACATCAGGATACAAATCAACCGATTGTTTGACAGCCTCATTACGTTACTGAATTTACATAAAAGTGTCGAAAAGCAGCGAAAGATTAGCGAAAAGAATCAGGAATTTTTGATCCAAAATAGTTTAAGCCGAAGAAAACCACAAATGGTGATTCCTAATTCAGGTAGTAAAGAAATAGTTTGTGATCATGACGTATCTTTTCGTCAAAGTTAACGGTTAAGCGACCGAGCGTCCGCTACGTTGTTGTCGCGGATAGGAGCAGGGTGGATGAGTCAGATGTGTACACCGAGCCAGCATCTACGTGCACCGGAAAAGCTGCAATGGCGCGGCTATGTTCGTAAAATCCTCTACCAGGTACAATTCGACTCGAATCTTATGCTCGGGATCGATCGTGTGCTGAATCGGATCATCTATGCCGACCAGCAGGCGACGCCGCGCGAATATCTCCAGGCCATGACGCTGGCGCTAGCCAGCGAGCAGCTGCTGTCGGAGCTGGTGCCGCATTTCCGGCACGAGGCTGCCGTGCGCCAGTTTCTGGTCGCGCTCAAACGCCGCTTAGAAAACGATCTTGAGCTACAATAGCTTCCTCGCTGATCCTCAAGCACAACCTGGAGCGTGATAGATGTCCAATCTAAAGCATGGTGTGGTCGGGACGACCGCGCTGAGCGCTGAGCAGCACGCCGCCGTCGAGGTGCTGCTGACCGAGTGCAATCAGCATGAGCAGATCAATCTGATCATTAATCTAAAGCCCGCCGACTTCGGCCCTGAGGCGACGGCTGAGAACGTTGATCAATTTCTGGCCTACGATCAGGGAGCGCTGATCGGCTTTGCGCGGCTGGACGGCTGGTCTGAGCCCGAGCTATGCGGCGCCGTCGATCCGCGTCACCGGCGTAAAGGCGTTGGGCGCGCGCTGTGGGCGGCGGCGCAGGCTGAGTGCCGGCGGCGCGGTCTTGCGCAGATCTTGCTGATCTGCGATGAGGCGGGTGAGTCGGGCAAAGCTTTTGCCGCCGCTGTTGGCGCCAACCTTAACTACGCCGAATATCGTATGCGGCTCGACCCGGCGGCGATCGACCGTTCGCGGCCGCGCTTCCCGACGCTGCGGCTCCAGCCGGGCACAGTGGAGGACGCCGATCTGCTGGCGCGTATCCAGGCGGCGGCGTTTGGCGAGTCCGAGGACATGGTGCGGCCGTATGTGATCCGCGCGCTGCACCAGCCGCATCGTCAGTATTGGATCGGGCTGCTCGACGATCAGCCAGTGGGCATGATGCGGCTGAGTCGCTACGAGCACGAGGCCGACATTACGGCGTTTGGTGTGCTGCCCGAGTATCAGGGCCGAGGCTACGGGCGGCAGATGCTGCTGGATGCGATCGATCTGCTGCTGGCCGAAGGCTGGTCGCAGATTATGATCGACGTGGTGATCGAGAATCAGAACGCGCTGAAGCTCTACCAGTCGTGCGGCTTTCGTCCGGTCACTACCTACGGCTTTTACAACCTCGGAGTTTGATGTCCGCCGCGCATGATCGCGATCTCATCTGTTCCCTGCCTGCCTCATCTTCTTCTACTCCCATAAACACAGCCTGGCGCTACGAACAAACGCCGCTCGCAGATTCACCTCTGGATCTGCGCGTCGGCTGGTGGCATCGGATCTGCTCCCGAATCTGCTTTGTAAGCGGCGATCGTGCCGTTGAAAGGAGCAGAACGTGTCTTCACGCGAACACTCAGCAGCAGAAACACCCAATCCGAATCGTGACGTCGATGCCGAGGCGATCGATCTGGGCGATGATGTGCGCCGCACGGCGGGCAGCCAGAATAGCGCGCTCGATGCCCATCCGGCTAGCGGTCTGGAAGGCAGGATCGATGCCGGAACTACCGACCTGGGCGACGATGTGAATCGCACGGCCGGCAACCAGGACAGCCTGTTGGGTACGAATCCCGAGACCGGACTCGAAGGCGGCATCGATGCGGGCGCAACTGATCTGGGCGACGATGTGCGTCGGACCGCCTGATCTGTGATCTAGCTGCGCGGCACAGAACCTGGCACGTGACTTGCTAATAGGCCGCCCTTCGTCTAAAGCTGCGACGATTGCAGCGCATCTAAGGAGGAGGAGCGCATGAGGCGGAGATTACTGAGCTGGATTCTGTGCGGCGTGCTTGCGCTGGGCGCACTCACGGCCTGCGGCGACACCAGCGGCACGGGCGGTACGGGTGGCACGACAGGTGGCGATACCGGAACCGGCGGCACGACCGGCGGTGATACCGGGACCGGCGGCACAACCGGCGGCGATACCGGAGCGTCACCATCGGCGTCGCCGTAAGCTGGGACGCAACAATAGCTCATATTTGGTTGAGATGAAGCCTCGTGCCGCGCGGTCAGGATAAGCATACACTCGGCCGCGCGGCGCACATCTACTAACCGATCACTCCCTGGCATTGGTCTGCATTTTGCTGAGCTATGTTGTCGCTGAATCGGCCCTGTGGGGCAGCAGCGTGGCTGACCAAGAAAGGCTAAGGATATGGAAACCCACGGCATTTCCGTTCGATCGATCCGCGCCCTGCGCGGGCCTAACATTCATGCCTACATGCCGGTTCTCCAGATTACCCTTGACATTGGGCCGTACGAAGATCGGCCGAGCACGGCATTTCCTGGTTGCGTCGAACGGCTCACGGCCTGGTTGCCTGGCCTCGAAAAACACGAGTGTAGCGTTGGCCGTCCGGGAGGCTTTGTCGAGCGCCTCAGGGGTGGAACCTATCTCGCACATATCTGTGAGCATATTGCGCTTGAGCTGCAAAATCTGATGGGCTTTAACGTGGCGTTTGGCCGTGCGCGGGGAGCCGGCGAGCGCGGCGTGTACACGGTTGTGATCGCCTACAAAGAGGAAGCTCCCGCCCGCGCGGCTTTCGAGACGGCGCTTCAGCTGACGCTGGCGGCGTTGCACGACGAGCCGTTTGATGTTCAGGCCGAGCTTGAGCGGCTGCTGGCGCTCGCCGACGAGTATCGCTTCGGCCCCAGCACCGCCGCGATCGTAGCCGCTGCCGAGGCGCGCAACATTCCGATCCTGCGTGTCACTCCGACGACGAGTCTGGTTCAGCTAGGCTACGGCGTTCACCAGAAACGCATTCAAGCCTCGGAAACCTCGGGCACCAGCGCGATCGCAGTGGACATGTGCCAGGATAAAGCGCTGACGAACCAGATGCTGCGCGCAGTTGGTGTGCCCGTGCCCGATGGACGAATTGTGATGTCGGCGGATGATGCCTGGACGGCCGCAGAGGCGATCGGGCTGCCCGTCGTGGTGAAGCCGGCGGCCGGCAATCAGGGCAAGGGCGTGAGCGTCAATCTCACAACCGAGGCCGAGGTCGGCTCGGCCTACGCGATCGCCCGGCGCTACAGCCACGAGGTGCTGGTCGAGCGGATGATCACCGGCGACGACTACCGGCTGTTGGTCGTCAACGGCGAGCTGGTTGCGGCGTCGCGTCGCGATCCGGCGCAGGTTGTCGGCGATGGCAGCCACACAATCGCGGAGCTGGTCGAGCAGATCAACCAGGACCCGCGTCGCCGGCCCGGCCACAGCAGCACACTCACGCGCATTGTGATCGACGCGGCGGTCGAGCTGGTGCTGGAGCAGCAGGGCCTGGCGATCGACGATGTGCCCGAGGTCGGAGCGATCGTTAAGCTGCGCACCAACTGCAATCTTTCGACCGGCGGCACCGCGACCGATGTGACCGACGAGGTGCATCCCAGCAACGCGCGGATAGCGCGGCTGGCGGCGCAGATCATGGGCCTGGACGTCGCCGGCATCGACGTGCTCTGCCGTGACATCAGCCGTCCGCTGAGCGAGCAACACGGCGCGATCGTCGAGGTCAACGCCGCGCCCGGCCTGCGAATGCATCTGCATCCAGCCCAGGGCCAGCCCCGCGATGTCGGACGTCCGATCGTCGAGATGCTGTATCCCAAGAACGCGCCGTCGCGCATTCCGATCATCGCCGTCACTGGAACCAATGGCAAGACCACCGTCACGCGCCTGATCAGCCACATGTACGAGACCGCGCGCTGGGTGGTGGGCATGACCTGCACCGAAGGAACCTACATCGATAAAGAGCGGATCATGCAGGGCGACTGCTCGGGGCCGCGCAGCGCACGAGCGGTGCTGCTGCATCCTCGGGTCGAGGTAGCGATCCTGGAGACGGCGCGCGGCGGCATCCTGCGCGAAGGTCTGGCCTTTGACGCGTGCAGCGTGGGCGTGGTGACCAATATCAGCGCGGATCATCTGGGCATCGGCGGCGTCAACACGCTGACCGATCTGGCGCGCGTCAAGCAGGTGGTTGTGGAGGCGGTGAGTCGCGACGGCGCTGCAGTGCTGAACGCCGACGATCCGCTGGTAGCCGAGATGGCCGCTGCGACTGACGCCGATGTTGTTTACTTCAGCGCCAATCCGCACCAGCATGTGATCACGGCGCATCTGGCCGAGGACGGCCGCGCGGTGCTGGTCGATCAGGGCGCGATCGTGCTGGCGACCGGCGAAGAGCGGATCGAGCTGGTTGAGCTGGAGCGGGTGACGTTTACGGCCGGCGGCAAGATCTGCTTCCAGGTGCAGAACGCGCTGGCGGCGACGGCGGCAGCCTGGGCGGCGGGTCTCAACCCGGCGCTGATCGCGCGGGCGCTCTCGACGTTCACCAGCGATGCCGGTATGACGCCCGGACGCTTCAACGTGAGCGAAGTTAATGGCGTCGAGCTGATCCTGGACTACGGCCACAATCCGGCGGCGATCCGGGCGCTCGGCTCGGCGGTGCAGGGCCTGGGCCAGCGACGAACCGTGCTTGCGATCGCGCTGCCGGGCGATCGGCGCGACGAAGACATCGTTGCCTCGGTCGACGCGACGATTCCGTTCACGGATGCCTATGTGCTCTATGAGCTGAACAATCTGCGCGGCCGGGCTGAGAACGAGGTTCGATCGCTGATGCACAGCCGCATTCCACAGGGCGCGTCCTGTGAGCAGGCGACCGATCAGCAGGACGCGCTGCTCAAAGCCTGGCACAGCTGCCGGCCCGGCGATCGGCTGGTCTTTATTATCGACGAAGTCGACGAGGTGCTGCCGCTGGTCAACTCGCTGGTCGAGTCGGTGACGATCGATGCGGCGTGCTCGGCTCCGATTAGCGCGGAGGTCGGCGCCTAGCCTTGGCGACTGGATCAAAGGAATTTCCATGCTGACGCTGATTCACGGCGGCGAAGTCTACACGCCCGATCCGATCGGCGTGCAATCGCTGCTCATAGCCGGCGATACCATCCTCAAGATCGGCGAGGTCGATCCGCAGACTGTCCGCGCGCTGGGCGTGCCCTGCCTCACGGTCGACGCCACCGGCTGCGTGGTCGCGCCCGGTCTGATCGATCCGCACGAGCACCTGATCGGCGCGGGCGGCGAAGAAGGCTTTGGCTCGCGGCTGCCCGAGGTTGCGCTGGAAGAGCTGCTCCGCGCGGGCATCACCACGGTCGTCGGCTGCCTGGGCACCGACATGACCACCCGGCATCTCACATCGCTGCTGGCCAAGGTGCAGCAGCTTGAGGTTCAGGGCCTCAGCGCCTACATGTACACCGGTGGCTATGCTCTGCCGCCCAATACGCTCACCGGCACCGTCACCAACGATCTGGTGCTGGTTGCCAGCGTAATCGGCGTGGGCGAGTTCGCGATCGCCGATCCGCGCTGCTCCGAGCCGACGCCGCACGATCTGGCGCGGCTGGTCTCGCAGGGCATGGCCGGCGGCATGCTCAGCGGCAAGGCCGGCATCACACATTTTCATCTTGGGCCGGGCAAGAAGCGCCTATCGCTGCTCACGACGCTGATCGAAGATCACGAGGTGCCGGTCGAGTCGTTGTACCCGACGCATATTAACCGCAGCGAGGCGCTGATGGACGAGGCGATCGATCTGGCGCGGCGCGGCGCGTTCGTGGATCTCGATACCGTCGACGACGATCTGGCGCAGTGGCTGAGCTATTACCGCGAGCACGACGGCCTGCTGGATCGACTGACCGTGTCGTCGGACGCGCATACCAAGGACGGCAGCCCGGCCAAGCTGCGCCGCAATCTGCTTGGTCTGATCCGCGAGCATGGGTGGACGCTGGCCGAGGTTCTGCCGCTATGCACACGCAATCCGGCAGCAGTGCTGAAGCTCAAGCGCAAAGGCCAGCTTCAGCCGGGCATGGATGCGGATATACAGATTCTGCGCCGCGACAGTCTGGATCTGATGCATCTTTTTGCGCGTGGACAGCAGCTGCTCAAAGATGGGCAGCTCGTCGCGCACGATGCCGAGGCAGATCCCGAGAGCTGATGCGGCTAGAGCTACACACGTTCAAGATTCGTGCAATGACGAAGGAGCATCACGATGAGTAATCAACCAAAAGGCGCGCTGATTATTATTGGCGGTCACGAAGATAAAGAAGGCGATCGCGATATTCTCAAGGAAGTCGCGCGCCGGGCGAAGCAGGACTCGGGTCGGATTGTGATTATCACGGTTGCCTCGCAGGAGCCGGAAGAGCTGGCAAAAGATTACCAGAAAGTGTTTGGTGAGCTGGGCATTAAGCGGGTCGATGTGCTGGATATTCGTGAGCGCGAGGAAGCCTACGATCCGGCGAATATCGAGAAGATTCTCGGCGCGCGGGTCGTCTTTTTCACCGGCGGCGATCAGCTGCGCATCACCAGCCAGATCGGCGACTCGGATGTGTTCAAGTGCCTGCGCGAGCTGTACCACGACGGCGGTACGATCGTGGGTACGTCGGCGGGCGCGGCGGCCATGCCCGAGACGATGCTGATCGGCGGCGCCAGCGATACATCCAACCGCGTCTCGGCGCTGTCGATGGCTCCCGGCCTGGCGTTCACGCGTAACGTGGTCATCGACTCGCACTTTGCCGAGCGTGGCCGCATGGGACGGCTGCTGGGCGCGGTGGTGCAGAATCCGCGCAATCTCGGCATCGGCATTGACGAAGATACCGCGATTGTGCTTGAGCGCGACGATTGCTTCTGGGTCGAAGGTTCGGGCGCGGTGTATATCGTGGATGGTCAGGACATCAGCTATTCCAGCCTCTCGGAGGAAAATCCCGAGGGCGTGGTCACGATCGACGATGTCAAGCTGCATGTGCTTGGCCGGGGCGACCAGTTCGATCTCCACAAGCGACGTCCGCTCCGCAACGGACACGTCGAGTAGCCGCGACCGTCCTCCGCAGCCGTCAGCGATCTGCTGGCGGCTGTGCTGTGCCTGCCGTCTCCATCAGATACAAAAAGACCTCCTGGCGGTCCGATACACCAGGAGGTCAGAGGATTCGCCACTAGAAGCCTCGTGCACGGCGAGATCAGTGGCGATTTTGGGCGAGATTTAGCCGCAGATGGTTGCGCCGCCCGTGTGGCGCAGGCAGTTCGGCAGCGCGGCGCGCGGCACAAAGCCCCAGATGCCATGCGTCGCATCGTGGACCAGCACCGCGCGGCGATCTTTGGTCACGTAGCGCCAGCCGACGGTCGTGCTGCTGGTGATGGCGATGTTGGCGTACTGGTAGCCGAAGTTGCCGGCGGTATAGTTGCCGTAGATGCCCCAGGTTCCGGGGTTGACCGGCACGATCGTGCTGTTGTCGCCGCCGCACGCATCGCCGGACGCGCCGCAGTCGTTGACCTGGTAGGCGTAGTATGTCAGCAGATGATTGCGCGAATCCGCGCCGCCGCCGCCGGTGTACTTGGGATTCGGGCAGCTCGGCTCGGCGTGGCCGGACTCACGGCTGCCCAGGTAGTTGCCCTGAATCCAGCCGCAGAGATTGGTTGTGCCGTAGGCGTAGCCCCACTGCCAGAAGCCATCGAAAGGATCTTTCATGTAGAAGCCGTCCGAGATGGTCTTGCCGGCGACATAGGGTGTGTTCTTCCCAAAGACTGTGCCGATCACAAAGCCGCCGTGGTTCATGCGCACATACATGTTCTGGAGGCTATCCTGCACGCGGTAGAAGCCGGGCGTAGACGGCGCGGCCTGGCTCACGCTTACCGTGAGCATCAGCAGCGCAAAGCACAGCACTATTTTTCGTGGCAGCTTGATCATGTTTACTCCTCAGGGCTGGACATATTCCCCAATAACGATCCGACCAATCCGAGCGTAACCAGGAAAAAAAATCGTCGTCGATCGGGCCTCCTGACTAGCAGCGCGGCAGACGGACAGCCAGGCAGGCCGATGCAAGACCTGAGACGGAGCGATGAGCGTGGACGGCCTGAAGCTCGCGCATCTCCGTCAGCTCCAGGACAAGCGCCTGCGGTAGATGATCGTCGCCGCTGGTGGTTTGGGCTTGATTGTTTAGGAGTCGATCGATTCAGGGGGGACAGCGAATCGATCTGGAAGGGAGTGTAGCAAGAAGATCTGAAAAAGATCTGTACAGCTCGGCCGTAAATCTGCAAAAGATCTGTAGATATTTAAAAGTGTTAAAAAGTACTGGCGCTCACATACCCGGCCGACACTGGCCATGCATGACTTGAACTCCGCTCTTTTTCGCCATCTTGTGCTCAATCGATACGTCTATAGTTGCGGCACTGTGATTTTAGTTTTATGATAGCCCCCAGGCCAATCATCCCAGCAGCGTGGTGTAATCTGGCTTCAGGCTTACCATCCCACCTCCCAGCGATATTCATCAGGCGCAATCTGCGACCTGGCCTTCCCTGATCAGGGAGTAGCTACAGCACAAATAATATTGCTGGGCTGAGCGCTGGCACGCTACTTGCGATGCTAGGGGACTGCATTTTATGGGCGTAAACAGCTAGCCCTGCGTCACTGCAAAACAGCGTAGCTTCGGTGAAGCGGTAACCATCCTCTAGCGCCGCTTCGATAGAATCTAGCATCAGCTAATACTGAGAGGAGGAAGGTCTGGCGTAAAGATCGGCCCAAACTCACCGAACCTGCTTCTCGACAACCGGTAATTCAGGCGAGAAGATCGTAGTGTTGATAAATCAAGGCGTAGAACGAACTACGAAAGGATGCGACGATGAAGCCATCTACGTACGGCCCCGTGTGGCGAGGTGTGGCACTGCTCACATTGATGAGTCTCCTGCTTGCCGCGTGTGGCGGAGCTGATGCGGGTCAGCCCGGCGCGGCAAGCCCGGCAGCATCCGGCGCAGCTAGCCCGGCGGCATCCGGCGCGGCAAGTCCAGCGGGATCTGGCGCGGCGAGTCCGGCAGCCTCAGCCGGTGGAGCCGAGACCGGCGGCGCGAAGCTCAACCCCGATGTATCGGGCACGGTGAACTTCTGGCATTTCTGGGGCTCTCCTGTTCGTCGTAACGCGATCCGCCGCGTGATCGCCATCTGTAATCAGAAACTTCCCAATATCACCGTCACCGAAACCTTCAAGCCCTTCGGCGACATCTGGACGGCCAACATCGCGGCGGTGGCGGCCGGCTCCGGCATGCCCGACGTGATCGTCGAGGATCGTCCACAGCTGCCGCTGCGCGCCAAGGATCAGGTCGACGAGAACTTGCAGGAGCTGGCGACTCGCGACGGCATCGACGGCAGCGCGTTCTGGCCCTTCACCTGGCAGCAGACGCTGTATGAGGATCAGACCTACGGCATTCCCTACGAGACCGACGTGCGCGTGCTCTACTGGAACAAGAATGCCTTCAAAGAGGTCGGTCTCGATCCCGAGAAGCCGCCCACAACCTGGGCCGAGGTCGAGCAGTACGCCGACAAGCTCGACAAGAAGAACGAGGACGGCACCTATGCCCGGATCGGCTTCCACCCCGAGCTGAACGTGCGCACCGAGACCTTCGGCTATACCAACGGCGTGGAGTGGATCAGCCAGGACGGCAAGCCGCAGATCAACAGCCCCGAGGCCGTCGAGACCGTCGAGTGGGTCAAGAAGTGGGTCGATCGCTACGGCGGCTGGGAGAACTTCCAGAAGTTCCGTGGCGGCTTTGCCGCGCCGCCGCAGGACGCGTTCATGTCGGGCAAGGTCGCGATGTTCACCGACATCAACGGCTACACCTCGCAGCTGGACTTCTACCGCCCGCGCCTGACCAACGCCGAGGGCAATCAGGAAGAGCTGAGCTGGGGCGTGAGCTATCTGCCCTACAACAAGGAGCGCGGCTCGACCAGCGGCGGCTTTGCGCTGTCGATCCCGCGCGGCGCGCCGAACAAGGAGCCGGCCTGGGAGTTCATCAAGTGCGCGACCAGCCCTGACGCGCAGGCGTCCTGGGCCCGCGATACCTACGCCATGCCCGCCAACGAGACAGCGGCCAAAGATCCAGTTCTGGCGGCCGATCCGCGCTGGCAGTTCTTTGTCGAGGCGATGGAGCACACCAGCGGCGGCGTGTATCTGCCGGAGTATCCCAACTGGAAAGAGCAGCTTGAGCAGCGTTACGAGAAGATCTGGACCGGCGAGCTAGAGCCTAAGGCCGCGCTCGACGAGGCCCAGGCAGCGGTCGAAGCGCAGGTCAATAAATAACAGGCAGCGCCGGGGACGAGGTCGGGCAGGTTTGCCGGCTGGCCTCGTCCCGCTTCCGGCTCCCGAAAGGAGAACTCGATGGCTCAAGCGATCCAGCGTCAGGGTGTCGCGCAGCGTAAAATGTTCTGGCGTCCCGCGACGCGCGAGGCGCTCACGGGCTGGCTCTTTGCGCTGCCCTGGATCATCGGCTTTCTGGTCTTTACGCTGGGACCGATGGTCTTTTCGCTCTACACCAGCTTCACGGCCTACAACATCACCACGCCTCCTGAGTGGGTCGGCACCGAGAACTATCAGGCGCTCTTCAACGATCCGCGCTTCTATGTCAGCCTGCGCAACACCTTCTGGATGGTTGCCGTAAAAATACCGGTCGTGGTGGTCGTGTCGATCGCGATCGCGCTGCTGCTGAACATGGATCTGCCCGGCGCTAAAACCTTCCGCGCGATCTTTTACCTGCCCAACGTGCTGGCCGGCGTCGCGGCGATCTTCCTCTGGCGCTGGATTCTCGCTCCCGATGGTCTGCTCAATCGCGGTCTGGCGCTGCTCGGCATCAGCGGCCCGGCCTGGTTTTTCGATCCGGCCTGGACCAAGCCCGGCATCGTGGTGATGGGCATGTGGTGGATCGGCGGCAATATTCTGATCTATCTCGCCAGTCTCAAAGGCATTCCGGCGCAGCTCTACGAGGCCGCCGCGATCGACGGCGCGACTGGCTGGAGCAAGACCCGCTACATCACGCTGCCGATGCTTTCGCCGACGATCTTTTTTCAGGTGGTGACCGGCATTATCGGCGCGTTCCAGATCTTCACCACGGCCTACATTATCTCGGGCCAGAACGGCGAGGATGTGGGCAAGGGCGGTCCCAGCCAATCGCTGCTGTTTTATGTGCTGTATCTATACAATCGTGCGTTCGGCAAATCCGGGCCGGGCGGCTTTCAGATGGGCTATGCCTCGGCGATGGCCTGGATTCTGTTTGTGATCATTCTGGCGATAACGCTGCTTCAGCTATGGCTGGCTCGGCGCTGGGTCTATTACGAGTCGGAACAGCAGTAGGAGGTAGCTGATGGCTGTTGTCGTTGAACAAACTCCGCGCGCGGATGCGCTCCGCCAGGATTTTCGCCGTCGCCGGCGCAGGCTCTCGATCGGCGAGATTCTGGCGCTGCTGCTGCTGCTCGGGCTGAGCTTCCTGTTCCTGGTGCCGTTCTTCTGGATGCTCTCGACCTCGCTCAAGGATGTGCGCGAGCTGTTCGACTCGCGCTGGATTCCGTCGCGGCTAGCCTGGGAAAACTACCGCGATGCGTTTAGCTTCGGCCTGTGGCGGCGCTGGACGATCAACACGGTGATCATTACGGCGGTCGCGATGCTCGGTATGCTGCTCTCGACCTCGCTGGTAGCCTACTCGTTCGCGCGGCTGCGCTGGCCGGGCCGCGATCTGCTTTTCTCGCTGGTGCTGGCGACGATGATGCTGCCCGGCATTGTGACGATGATCCCGCAGTTTATTTTGTTCTCGAAGCTGCCCGCGTTCGGCTTCCAGGGCTCGCGCGTCTGGATCGACACGTTTTTGCCGCTTACGGTGCCCGCGTTTACCGGCAACGCGTTTTATATCTTCCTGCTGCGACAGTTTATGCGCGGCATTCCGATGGAGCTTTCCGAGGCCGCCCGCATCGACGGCGCGTCTGAGCTGCGCATCTGGTGGAGCGTCGTGATGCCGCTGACCAAGCCCGCGCTGGCCGCGATCGCGATCTTCACGTTCCAGTTCACCTGGGAAGACTTTATCGGCCCGCTGCTTTATCTTCAGCGCGAGGAGCTGTACACTTTGCAGCTCGGCCTGCGCCAGTTCGAGTTCGCGGCGGGCGGCGCTCCCGCGTGGAACTGGCTGATGGCCGCCAGCCTGGTGGTAATGCTGCCCGTAGTCGTGATCTTTCTGCTCTTCCAGCGCTACTTTATCGAGGGTGTGACGCTGACGGGAATGGCAGGGCGGTGACGGAGAACCTGGACCCTGGGTGTAATGGAACGCTGAGTTGGCACAGGTGCGTACGCATTTTCTGGCTTTGGAAAGCGAAAAATACACCAGCCATGTGCGCTAACTTTCTGAACCATTACATCTAGGTTCTTCGTTACTCTTCTCTCAGCGCCAGCGCCGGTGGCGTGCGCGCCATGCGATACGCGGGATAGATCCCGGCCAGCAGCGCCGCGATCAGCGCCAGGATCATCGCCTGCACAAACACACCGGGTGTCAGATTGACCTGAAGCGTCCAGCCGAACGAGCGCCGGTTGATCACATAGACCAGCAC
>DASWTQ010000638.1:0-3596 GCA_036402055.1 Herpetosiphonaceae bacterium | reverse complement strand
TCTTGATGATTGACGAGGAAATATCCATGCCATGCCACTGGCCCACGCGCGGCGCAAGTTCGCGCCCAACCCGCGCCACGCCACAGCCTACCTCCATCACGCGGTGCGTCGGCTCGATCGCCAGCGCATCGACCAGGCGCTGAGCCATCTCGCGGCCGGTGCGCTGAAGCGTGGCCTCGTCGGGCGAGCCGTTCATCATGGTGAAGGTCCAGCCGGCATCCTTGCCGACGGCCTCCCATGCCTGTTTGTAGCCTTTATTTTTACGGGCGGTCTCGGCGGCGTAGATCCGCAGCGCCCGGATTGGATGGCGCCAGTAGCGGCCCTCGATAAACGCCCGAACCATCTTTTGGTTGATCACTGTCATCGATACCTCATGTACAATTAACCGGCGAAATTGTACCATGCTCCCGACAAGCGGCTGATCATCATGGGTTCCACACGCATGTTGCTAACCTTATTTGCGGCGCTGCTCTGCCTCCTCATCGGGCAGCTCTTGTTCACGCTGAGTCCACCGGCGACGTCTAGTGTTGCGGTTCTGCTCGGCGCTGTGCTGCACGTTCTAGGCGGCGGGCTAGCCTGGCTCAGCTTTCGCAGCGAAGCCGGCTCCGAGACCGAAGGCGTGCCGTCACGCCGTACGCAGCTCATAGCGATCGCTGCGATCGTGGTGCTGGCCGGACTGCTGCGCTTCGTCTGGCTGGAAACGCTGCCCTTCCGCATCGATGGCGACGCCGCCGCGTTTGCCGCCTCCGCCGACGATTTTTTGCGGCCCGATCCGCCGTCGCTGATCGGCGTGGGCTGGCAATCGCACACCAACGTGTATCTATTCCTGGAGTCGCGGGTGCTGTGGCTCTTCGGCTACACCGCGTTCGGCCTGCGCTTCTTCGGCGCGCTGGGCGGCACCCTCGGCGTGCTGGCGATCTACGCGCTGGGACGCTCGCTGTGGAACTTCTGGGTCGGCTTCTGGGCGGCGCTGATCACGGCGGTGCTGCCGTTTCACCTGGTCTTTTCCCGCGTCGGCACCGAGGTGATCCATGTGACCTGGCTGCTGCCGCTGGCGGCGTGGAGCATCTGGCAGGGCTGGCGCCGAAACGACTGGCGCTGGTTTTTGCTGAGCGGCCTCACGATCGGCCTCAGCCAGTATTTTTATCCCGGCGCACGGCTGATTCCGATCCTGGCGGTGGCGCAGATCGGCCTGCTGACGCTGTTTCCGCCCGAGGGTGATCGCTCATGGCGGCGCGGCGGCTGGGGCTTGCTCTGGCTGATCGTCGGCGTGCTGGCGATCTACGGCCCGATGATCCCCTTCTTCATCCGCAAGCCCGAGATTTACAGCGCGCGCATCACGATCGTGAGCATCTTCTCGTCAGGCTGGCTCGCGCAGCAGCTGGAGCAGCGGCCGTGGTGGAGCGTGCTGTTCACGCAGCTGCGCGACGCGTATCTGCCGTTCTTTGTGCCGCTCAAAGGCCCGGCGATCTGGTTCGTCTGGCCGCAGTATCTCGGCCCGTTCGACGCCGCGCTCTTCGCGCTGGGCCTGATCGGCGTGTGGGTGGGACGGCAGACGCCGCGCTGGCTCAAGCTGTTTCTGGCGATCTATCTGCTGCTGGGCATGTTCCTGGCCGGCGTACTCACGATCGACACGCCGATGCCGAGCCGCTACGTGATCTTCGTTCCGGGGGTCGCGCTCGCTGCGGGCTACGCGCTGGATCGGCTGATCCAGGCGCTGAGAAGACCGGCCGCTCAGCGCCCGCTCAAGCTGGGCCTGGCCATGGCGCTAACCTGCCTCTACCTGGGCATCAATATTTCGAACTATCTCAAGCACGACACCGAGGCGATCTGGGAGATCGATCACACCGGCCAGATGGCGACCTACGCCGCGCGCTATCTGCAAACGCTGCCGGATCAAGACTTCGAGATCTTTTTCCTGCAAACCGAGCTGATGTACTACGAGGCCAGTCCGGTGCTGGCGTTTCTGACCGACAAGCCCGGCAACAACATCAAGAAAGAGTTTACCTGCGACGTCGTGACAAATGTCGTGCGCAAGCCCCACACCGTTTTCATCGCGCCCGAGCAACGTCTCGGCGAGCTGCAAGCGATGAACAAGCGGCTGTCGATGTCGAAGTTGGAGGTGCTGAGCACGCCCCAGAACACGCCGGTCGTCGGAGTGCTGGAAGTGTGGAAGCCGGTCCAGAACGCGCTGCTGTGCCTCACATCCGCCGAAGATTAAGCGGCTTCCTGCGCATCGGTTGGAAGCGTTGGTTCTCCTGGCTTTGGGTGAATAGGTCTGTAACTCGTGCTTCCTGGACAATGTTAGCCAGAAAGAGGTGTGACCATGGCAGATCAGGGGCAGCTTGAAATACTGAGGCGCGGTACGGCAGCGTGGATTGCTTGGCTGGAGGAGCATCCTACAACGAAGGTGGATCTGCGCGGAGCCAACCTTCAGGGCGCCAGCCTCCGGGGAGCTTACCTGCACGAGAGCAACCTTCAGGGCGCTAACCTCCAGGGGGCGAATCTTTCGGGAGCCCTTCTCCTCAGGACTGATCTGCGCGGGGCGGATCTGCGCGGAGCCAATCTTCAGGGCGCCAGCCTCCAGAGGGCTGATTTACGAAGAGCGAAGCTCCAGGGAGCGAACCTCCAACAGGCCATGCTCCACCGAGCCGACCTGCGTGGCGCCGACCTCCAACAGGCCGATCTCGCTAAGGCCGACCTCGCTAAAGCAAACTTCCAGGGAGCGAATCTCCAACAGGTCACGCTCAGCAAGGCCAATCTGATCAGGGCTGATCTGCGTGAGGCCAAGCTGATGGGTGCCAAATTCGAAGGCGCTACTCTGCGCGATGCCGACCTGCGCCGGGCCATCCTCTACGGGGCGACAGTAACCCAGGCACAGCTGGCTCAGGCGGAATCATTGGAAGATGCGATTGGGCCGTGGTGACGTTCTTCCAGAATGCCGGATCGTTGTGACCGTAGGTGACACAAAACTCTGGCATGCTGCTCCTTCCGCAAGGAGGTACTATGCGAATCGCTGTCACGCTCAGCCCGACCGGTGACTGGAACGAGATTCTGCGCGCCGCGCAGCTGGCCGACGAGTCCGGGATCGATGCGGTTGGCTTCTGGGACCACTATCACTCCGAGCGGCCGGAGTGGAGCTATGTCTGCGGCTGGTCGGCGTACGGCGCGCTGGCCCAGGCGACCAAGCGGATTCACCTGCTGCCGATGGTGATCTGTCGCCTCAACTACACGCTCGGCGTGCTGGCCAAAGAAACCTCGCTGATCTCGATCATCAGCGGCGGCCGCTTCGAGCTTGGCATCGGCGCGGGCGACTACCCGGTCGAGTACACCGCCTGGCACCAGCCTTTCCCCGACGCGATCACTCGCATCGAGGCGCTGGAAGAGTCGATCGCGGCGCTGCGCCTGATCTGGCAGGGCGGCGCGGTCAACTACAGCGGCAAGCATGTGCAGCTCACCGAGGCCGCGTGCACGCCTGCGCCGCCGGCGCCGCCGCGCGTCGTGGTAGGCGTTGGCGCATCTCGGCGTTTGCTGCGCCGCGCCGTGAGCTACGCCGACGAGCTGAACCTGTACACCGATCCTGAGCTGGTCAAGGA
>DASWTQ010000637.1:0-5688 GCA_036402055.1 Herpetosiphonaceae bacterium | reverse complement strand
CGGCGGCCTCTACCGGTGCTACCTCGGCCTCAAAACCTTTGTGAGCAGACCGAGCGAGCGCGCAGCTACGAACACTCCCGCCAGCCTGCTTGGCGCGTACACCTCAACCTTTTTTCTGACCGTCACCAACCCCATGACGATCTTATCGTTCCTGGCGATCTTCGCCGGCTTCGGGCTAGCAAGCACGCCCGGCAGCTACAGCACGGCCAGCATCCTGGTGCTGGGAGTTTTCCTCGGCTCGGCGCTGTGGTGGCTGCTGCTCAGCGGCGGCGTGGGCCTACTGCGATCGCGGCTCAACCTGCGCAGCCTGTGGTGGATCAACAAGCTGTCAGGCGCGATCATCCTCGGATTTGGGCTGCTGGCGCTGCTCAGCCTGATCGAGTGAGCCGGGCGACTCGTCCGATCCAGCGGCGCGCCGCTCAAGCCTGCGGTGTAGCCGCCAGATCATCTGGACGCGGGCGCGGTGCCAGGCGGCGCTTTTGGGACCAGTCTCCTTCATCAACACCAGCTGGCGCACCGTGTCCTGCAACCGTTTGGCCTCAGCGTCCAGCGCTGGCAGGTCGCGGCCCTCGTCGTGTGACATAGATCAGCACTCCTGCGAGTAAGAGCACGAGCAGACCGAGCGCGCCCAGCTTGAACAAACGATTGCCGTCCGGCACCAGCAGCGCGATCGCGCCGAAGAGCAGACTCACCGAGTAGTACAGCAGCACCACCTGGCGCTGCGAAAGGCCGAGATCCAGCAGCCGGTGGTGCAGATGCCGCCGGTCAGCGCCCATCGAGCGCCCGCCGGTGAAGCGCCGGTAGAAGACCATCCACACGCCGTCGAGGATCGGAATGCCGAGCACCAGCAGCGCCGTCGCCAGCTTCGCGCCGCCGATGATCGCCGTGATCGCCAGCAGATAGCCCAGCGTCATCGCGCCGGAGTCGCCCATGAAGATGCGCGCCGGATGAAAGTTGTAGGGCAGAAAGCCAAGGCAGGCGCCGGCCAGCGCCAGCGGCAGCAGCGCGATCGTCGACTGATTGAGCGTGATCGTATGGATCGCCAGCACCAGCGCCGAGATCAGCGTCAGACCGGCGGCCAGGCCATCCAGCCCATCGATCCAGTTGAGCGTGTTGGTCGTGCCGGCGATCCAGAAGAGCGTCACGCCGATCGCCAGCCAGGGACTGAGATCGTGGAAGTTGATCTGGCCGCCGCCGAGCGGATTATTGAAGGCCGTGAAAATAATGCCTCGCGCCTGGTTATCCGGCTGGTAGAGCGTGTGATCCCAGAGATACGGCCCGACTGCGACCAGCGCGCAGATGAACTGCCAGATCAATCGCGGCAGCGCCGGCAGATCCCACAGATCATCAAGCAGCGACACAACCCACAGCATCGTCGCGCCGATGAGGAGCAGCGCCACCCGCAGCAGCTCGAACGAGTCGCGGGGCAGCCAGCCGAGGACATTGGTCAGCACCAGCGACAGCAGCATCGCCACGACGAAGCCGCCAAAGATCGCGACGCCGCCGAGCTGCGAGATCGGCTGCTTGTGGATCGTGCGCGCGTTGGTTGGCGCGTACACGCCGAAACGGATCGACAGCGCGCGGACCAGCGGCGTGAGCGCCGCCGTGGTTAGAGCCGCCGCGCCAAAGACCAGCGCCATAACGATCGAGCCGTTCACCGAACCTCCCTGGATTGTCGCGGGCGCGGACTAGTAGCGCTCATCGCGGTAGATAAACTCGGCCACCGGCTTTCCCTCGGCCAGATGCTCACACACGACACGCCGCGCCTTCTCGGGCGACATGTGAGCGTACTTGGTCAGATTGGGATACACGTTGATATTAGGCGCGTCGTCACAGCGCCCCTGGCAGCCGCTCACGATCAGCTCGCAGCGCTCTTCCAGGCCGCGCGTCCGCACCTCGGCATTCAGCGCGCTCCAGATCGATCGCGCCTGGTGCTGCGAACACGTCGGGCCGTGACACACATAGATTCGATATGATTGTGTACTCATGGTTATTAATAGCGAAAGGACGAGCCTGTGCTCGTCCTTATTGTATCGTATGCCGCGCCGGTTAAATCTGATACGCCGCTCAGCGCGCTCAGTGCTGAGCGACCTCTTGCAGCCCCGAAACGTCGAGCAAGGTCACGCCGCGCCGGTCGACGTCGATCAGATGCGCCGCGCGAAACTGATTGAGCACTTTGGTCGTCGTCTCGCGATAGGCGTTGATCATATCGGCCAGCTCCTGATGCGTCCAACGACCAGTAGTAACAGGCTCTTCGCGATTGGTAGGCTGGGCCAGCTCCAGCAGCAGCGCGGCCAGACGCGCCGGGACCGATTTGAACGCCACGTTGCCCAGGCGGCGGCTCAGCGCCTGCGAGTGCCGTCCCAGGTCGTCCATCAGACCAAGCGCCAGCGCGGGCCGCTCGATCATGAGGGATTCCAGATCGTCGGCGCGCACAGCGGCAACCGTCGTGGGCCGCAGCGCCTGAGCAAAGGTATCGAACGCGCCGTCGGAGAGCAGCGCCGCGTGACCAAAGATCTCGCCGGCTCGAACAACGCGTACTGTCAGCGTGCGGCCCTCGGGCGACAACAGGTTGAGCGCCACTCGCCCCTCTTTGATCACATACAGCTCGCTGGCGGGCTCGTCGGGCACGTAGATCGCCGCGCCTTTCACAAAGCGCCGGATCACGCCTCGCCGTTCTAGCTCGTCCCAGCGCCGATTTGCTCCAAGTTCTGCCATACGCGCGCCTTCCTCCGCCTCCTTCAAGGATGTCTGTGTATTATAGCACGCCTGAATATAAACGTTTAGCCCGCGCGACAGCAGCATGTCCGTACGCTATAATGCCTGACGATCTAAGGTGAAGACAACGTGGAATTACGCCAGCTTGAGTCGTTTCTTGCGGTTGCCCAGGAGGGCAATGTTACGCGTGCGGCCAAAAAATTATACACAACGCAGCCAGCGCTGAGTCGCCAGATCCAGCGCCTTGAGGACGAGCTGGGCGCGCCGCTGTTCGATCGCTCAAAGCGCGGCATGCGCCTGACGACGGTCGGCGAGACGTTTCTGCAATATGTTACGCGCGGCTTCGGCCAGTTCGAGGCTGGGCGGCAGGCAGTGCGCGATCTGCTGGGACCCGAGCATGGCCATGTGCGCATGGCGTTTATGCCGGCTGTCGGCGCGGATCTACTGCCCGAGGCGCTAGCCGCCTACCGTGAGCGCTATCCCGCCGTGCAGTTCACTTTGCGCCAGAGCACAACCCTGGAGATGCTGCACTGGCTTCAGGCCGGCGAGGTCGAGCTGTGCATCGCGACGGCGCTGCCCTACAGCCACGAGATGCCCGAGCTAACCAGCGCGCCGCTGCTGATCGAAGAGCTGTACGCCGCGCTGCCGCCGGATCATCGCTGCGCCAACCAGGAGGACATCGACCTGCACGAGCTTGCATCCGATCCTTTTGTGCTGGTGCGCAGCGGCTCCGGGCTACGCCGGGTGATCGAGGCTGCTTGCCAGCGCGTAGGCTTCTGGCCTCGGACTGCGGTCGAGGGCGAGGATCTGGCAACCGTGCGCGGCCTGGTCGCGGCTGGGCTGGGCGTGTCGCTGCTGCCGGCGCTGGCGCTGCACGAGTGGGGTCGGCTGCGGCCCGCGATCGTGCCGCTGCGCTCGGCGCCGACGTGGACCGTCGAGGCCGTCTGGCACGCGGATCGCTATTTGCCGGTGGCGGCGCAGACCTTCCGTGATTTTCTGCGCGAGTACATCGCGGCGCATCCTCCGGCACGGATCGAGATCGGGCGGCGGGAGCGTTAGATCGCCGGTTCAATGCATTGAGCGGAGATTAAACAAACAAGCTGTCTCACCGACGTGAGGCAGCTTGATCGTTTGGGAACAGGAGGGCGCTTAGCCGGCCAAAAATTCCTCGGCTGCGATAATCGTCTGGGCGACCTGCACCATTTTGACGCGCTTCTCGCGGGCGCGCTGGCGCATGCGCGAGTAGGCTTCGTTCTCGCTGAGGCCGACGCGCTGCATCAGAATCGCTTTGGCCTTGTCGATCGTCTGGCGCTCGGCCAGGGTTTCTTCCAGGCGCTCGACCTCGCTGCGCAGCGCTTCTTTGTCTTTGTGACGGGCCAGGGCCAGACGGAGCGAAGCGCCCAGCTCTTCCGCCGCAACCGGCTTGAGCAGATAGGCCAGCGCGCCTGCCTCGGCGGCACGCAGCACCAGCGGACGTTCGCTGTACGCGGTCAGCATCAAGATCGGAATATCAAACTCGCGACTGATCTCTTCGGCAGCGCTGATACCATCCCGATTTGGCATTTTGATGTCCAGAATCGCAATATCCGGCCGCTCCTGCTTGACCATTGCGACCGCTTCCTCGCCATCGCTTGCGACCGCCACAACATTATGTCCCAATTCCATAAGCTGATCCGACAATGTTACAGCGACAAGGGGATCATCCTCGGCGATCAAAACGCGCAAGCGCTCCATCACACGCTCCCTTCAAACCAATCAAAAAAAGGTTCATAATGACGAAAGTATGGTTATTATCGCACATGTGCCTCAAAAAAACATGTCCGCTCACGCGTGTCTACCTGAAAGCCGGGCTACAACAATCCCATAGATTCATGATGAGCTACGTATCAGACAGTTATGTCGAATCTAACGACCGGCAGCGATCCGCTCATAGACCTGCATAATCGCCTGTCCGACGCTCTGCCAGCTGTAGCGCTGCGCCGCGCCATGGTTGCGGCCGCCGATCGTGCGCGCGTAGCCGGGCTGCTCCACCAGCGCCGCGATCGCGCCCGCCATCGCCCGATCGTCGCCGGGCGGCACCAGAAGATTGCTGGGATGGGCTGCCAGCAGACCGGCGTAGCCGGCGTTCGCAGCCGCCACAATCGGCAGGCCCGCCGCCATCGCCTCGATCAGCACGATGCCGAAGCTTTCGGCGTAGGTTGCGGGAGCGCAGAAGATGTCGGCGGATGCGAAGAGTCGCGGCAGATCTGTGGCCGGAACATAGCCCAGAAACAGCACGCGCTCCAGGCCAAGATCCCGCACTAATTGTTCCAGCGCCGCACGCTCGGGGCCATCGCCGCCGATCACCAGGCGCAGACGCGGATACTGGCGATGCAGCCGCGCAAATGCCCGCACGAGATGCGCCACGCCCTTGCGCTGCTCAAGCCGGCCGACATACAACAGATTGGTGCAATCGTCGCGCAGCCGGGGCAGCGGCTCGACGCCGGGCGCGAACTGACTGGTATCGACGCCGCTTGGAATAATCTCATACGCGCCACCGTAGAGCGCGCGTCCAGTCTCTGCCGCCGTCTCCGAGAGCGCGATGCGCGCGTGGAAGCGACTCAACGAGCGGCGCTGAAGCCGAGCCAGGCTGCCAAGCATGGTTCGGTACAGCCCCGGCTCGATCGCGACCAGAAACGTCAGCACGTGCGCGGCCCGCGATTGTACCAGCAGCCGCCCGCTGAGCGTCGGCGAGTAGGGAGCCATCACATGCAGCACATCGCAGCTCTCGCGGGCAAGCAGCTGCCGTAGATGAGCGGGAGCGGCCGTCGTGAGAGGAATCGAGGTGGTCGATCCGCTGCCGCTGAGCGGCAAGGCGGCGCCCAGCGGTTTCTGGTGTAGATCATCTTGCGGCCGGCCGCCGGCGCTGGAAAAGATCACCGCCTCGTGGCCGCTGGCGCACACATAGCGATACAGGCCGCGCACATATTC
>DASWTQ010000636.1:0-10027 GCA_036402055.1 Herpetosiphonaceae bacterium | reverse complement strand
GCAGTGGGAGAGGGGAGTCGAGCGAAGCGAGACGGGGTGAGGGCCTGCTCTTCCCTTCGCCTGCCGCAACACGCCGACTTGGGGATCGCCTCCATTTGTTCACTTGTTCGCTTGTTCCCTTTGTTTGTCGGAAGTCGCTCCTGATCAGCTATCGCTACATACATGGGAGGACACAGCTATGACGATTCAGGCGTACACCACCAGCACGGCGATCATGTGGGGAGAGTTCATCGAAGTCGCCTACAAGATGTATCTTGCGGATACATCGGATACCAATCCGCCGCAGCCTGATTACTTTCCCACGGGCTGGAAGCTGATCGCCAATCTCGATGTCGATCCGGCAATCGGCATCTTCTCAGAGAAGCAGCTCATCGGCTTTATTACACAGTCCACCACTGATCCGTCGCAGGTTGGCGTTGTGTTTCGCGGAACGATCGGCGTCTTCGATTGGTTCGACGACTTTGAGTTCTGGCAGGTGGATTTTCCCGACATCAAGAACGGCGGCATGGTCGAGGAAGGTTTTGCTTCGCTCTACAGCTCGCTGAGCGTGGTTATTCCCGGCGCGGCTGGGCAACAAAGCTTGAAAGATTTTATGGTCACTCTGGGCGGCAGCCGCTCGATCACCGTGGCCGGGCATAGTCTCGGCGGCGCGCTCGCGATCCTCCACGCGGCGGTCATCGCCAATAACGACAGCCGTCTCAGCCCCGAGCTATACACCTTTGCCGCGCCGATGGTCGGCGATGCCACGTTTGTCGCGACTTTCGAGCAGCTGGTTCCCAATAGCTACCGGATCTACAACAAGCCCGATCTCGTGCCGACGCTGCCGGGCGAGTGGCTGGGCTATGAGCAAGTCAACACCGGCATCATGATCAACTCGCTGCTGTATCCGATCAAGCGCAGCCTGGAATGCTACCACTCGCTCCTGACCTACCTCTATGTGCTGGGCTCCACGAAGTACGGATTGGGCGATTGTGCCCTGGCACCCAACCACGTGCTCAGCGCAGTGATTCCAAGGCCCGCAAGTCCTGCTAAACCCTAAAAAATCTCCAAGGACTCGCGCAGCTCGATCGCATAGCGCGAGTCCTACAGATCGCGGCGGCTGAATGAGCGCATGGCCAGCAGGAGCATCACAAGCGCGTAGACGCAGGCATAGATCACCATCGCCGAGCTGGGCACCGAAAAGGCCGAGAAGGGCGAGAAGTTGGTGCGGCTGATGAGCGGCGGCTGGAGCACATAGGCCACACGTCGCCAGATCGTTTCGACCGGCATGATCAGGCTGGTGACAATGCCGACGCGTACGGCAGCCTGTGATTCCAGCAGCGAGCCGATCTGCTCGACCCAGGTGCCGATGAAGGCCACGCCGTAGAGCATAAACAGCGCGACGCCGTTGGTCAGAGTCGAGAGCCTGGTCCCGCCCAGCAGCGAGAGCGAGAGCAGCACCAGCGCCTCCAGGCATTGGAGCGCGATCGCCTGGATCGGGTTCGGCGGCGCATAGCCCATGATCAGATAGGTGCTGAGCATAATCCCGCCGGTCAGCAGCACAATATAGACGGGCAGCATCAGCGCGTAGCCGAGCCACTTGCCCAGCACAATCTGCCAGCGCCGCATGGGCTTGATCGCGATCGCGTGAATCGTGTGGGTCGCGATCTCGCCCGCGATCGTATCGACCGACGCGAAGATCGCCAACATGACCGTCAGGAAATGGATGACGTACATGCCCGCCAGCAGCAGAAAATTATAAGCCTGATTTTTGACGATCAGCGGCGTGTTGTCGTCGGCAATATCCGAATGGATCAGCCGGATGCCGATCGAGTACAGCAGCACAAACGCGACGCCGAGAATCAGCGCGAGCAGCACCATGCGGCGACGCCAGGCTTCGTGGAAAGTTAACCAGGCGATGGTTCGAATCGATCTCATTGGCCGCTGTCCTCCCTGCCGACGATCTCCAAAAACAGCTGCTCTAGCGATGTTTGATGCGGCGATAGCGCGTACAGCCGTGCCCCACTGGCGATCACGCGCTCGGCGATCACCGGCAGCACATCGGCCTCGGCGATCGTCAGCTCCAACGTCGTAGTGGCTGCGCTGGAAACCAACGTTTCGGTCGGATAGGCCGCGTCGCTGGCTGGAACCATGGCCGAGTCGCCGTGATAGCCATTGACTGCGGGATCGTGAGCCGGGCCGGGCTGCTCCTTGATCTGCCAGGCCAGTACCAGATCTTCCAGCGCGGCGCGCAGCATCGGCGTGAGCACGTCGACACGCAGCTCAACCGAGAGATGGCCGGCGTGCAGATCGTGCAAGACCAGCGTTTTCAACACGCGGCCCTCGCGAATGAACGAGACCCGATCGCAGGTGACCTCGACCTCGCCCAGCAGATGCGAGTTAAGGAAAACGGTCTTGCCCTGCGCTTTCAGCTCATGGATCACATTGCGCACCAGCAGCCGCCCAAAAGGATCGAGCGCGGACGTCGGCTCGTCGAGAAAGATCAGATCGGGATCGTGGAGCAGCGCCTGCGCCAGACCGACACGCTGCAACATGCCTTTGGAGAACGACGCGAGCGGTCGCTGGCGCTGCTCACTCAGGCCAACCAGATCGAGCACCTCGGGAACGCGCCGCCGCCGCGCATCGGCATCCATGCCATACAGCCGGCCGTGAAGAGCCAGAAACTCGCCCGCGCGCAGCCACTCGTGAAAGCGAAAGTGCTCAGGCAAGAAGCCGATCCGGGCCAGCGCCACCGTATCGCCGGGCGCGCGACCCAGCACACGAGCTGTACCGCCGCTGGGCGTCACCAGCCGCAGCAGCATTTTGACCGCCGTGCTCTTGCCCGCGCCATTCGGCCCCAGAAAGCCAAAAACCTCGCCCTTGGGCACGGAGAGCGTCAGGTCGGCAACCGCAACTTTGCGTCCATAGATTTTGCGCAGCCCGATCGTCTCGATCGCCAGGTCGCTCATAGACATCTCCGCTACATGAATCGCCAAGTGCTGGAAGCTGTGGCTTCCAGCACTCAGTCTCGCCGCACTGTTAGCGCAGCGACTCAGCCGCCGCGATCATCTGGCTCTCGTCAAGCGAGCCGTGGCCTTCCAGCACGTAGAAGCGATCGTCGCGCTGCCAGTAGAGCATCCAGTCGCGGTTCGCGCCGACCAGCATACCCTGCGCGCCGCCGACCGACACCTGTTGCAGGTCGGACACATTCTGCGGGATCGGCAGGATGAACGTGCTGCTCCAGTCGATCTGGTGGCTGAGCGCATCGGCGCGCGCGGGGTCCATGCCCAGCAGTCGCAGCAGCGCCCGGCCCATCTCCTGAAGATTGGTTCCTTCCGGCAGCGTCATCGTCGGGCTATGGCCCTGGTACAGCTGTAGATCGTAGCCCTGACCAGTGTAGCGGGTCTCGGTCCACGGCGCGACATCGGCCACGATCGGCTGCTCGCCGAGCGCGTCGGGCAGCGTGACGTCATGAATATCCAGCAGCTCCAGCAGCTTGCGCGCGCCGTCGACGTTGACCTGGAACTCCAGGATCGTGCGATCGATCACCTGCCGCTTGGTATCGATCACCTGGTCGGGAAACACCGTCAGCTCCTGAACCGGAAAGCCCACCGCCTGGCTGGCCTCATCTGCCGAAGCGACTGCTCGCGGCTCGGCCGGCTTGTTGATAAGCTTGGGCTCGTCGACAAAGAGCGTAATGCCGTCTAAGTTCAGGTTTTCGAACTGCTCCACGCGCTCGGGGCTGATCGGCATCAGGATCACCTGCTGCACACGGAAGACGT
This sequence comes from Herpetosiphonaceae bacterium, assembly GCA_036402055.1. Lineage (GTDB taxonomy): Bacteria > Chloroflexota > Chloroflexia > Chloroflexales > Kallotenuaceae > LB3-1. Next base: position 6,266 of record DASWTQ010000636.1, on the reverse strand, counting down.
CCAGCACGCGGCTGGCGGCGGCGCGCACGGGCGGAAAGGCGAGCAGACTGAGCATTACAACTACAGCGGCCAGGCTAGTCGCAACCATTCGGCGCGGGCCGCTCCAAAGACGAGCGATCTGTTGCATGGTGTTTCTCCACAATACTCCTCGGCCACTCGACGGCGAATCGACCGATTGTTCCGCAATTCGTTTCTGCGCGGCCTGCGACTCGCGGAGTCGCGCCAGCGCAAGCTGCGCATTGACCGGCTGGGCGGGCACGTCCAGCACCTGATGGACCTGGGCCGCCACCAGGCGTAGCGTTTCGGTCTGGGCTCGGCAGTCGGCGCACTTCGCAAGGTGCCAGGCGATCGCCCCACGCTCGGCAGAGTCGAGAGCGTCGTCCAGATACGATCGCAGTCGCCCCTCATCAACACAGTGAGTCATGATTTCCTCGTATCCCACAGCTACACCTCGCGCTCGACCGGCTCGTGCTGCTGGTAGGCGGCCACGAACGCACGCTCTGCTCGCGCCAGCAGCGTTCCGATCGAGCCGGGCGCTACATCCAGCACAGCGGCGATCTCGGCATACGCAAGGCCGGCGTGACGCAGCAGCAGCATCTTGCTCTGACGCTCCGGCAGCCGCTCAAGGATCGCTCGGACGCGCGACCGCTCCTCAGCCCGCAGCGCCTCAGCCTGGGGGTCGCTCTCCCTGGGCGACTCTGTGGCCTGCTCGATCCGCAGGGCGGCGCGGCGCTCACCACGGAGCGCGTTGTAGCCACGGTTCAGCGCGACACGGCAGAGCCAGGCCGCAAGTGTGGTGCCCCACGCCAGACGCGGCGGGTTATCGTAGAGCGTGAGAAACGTCTCCTGCGCCAGATCTTCGGCTGCTTCGCGTGTGCCGGTCAGCCGGTACAGCACGCGATAGACCTGGCTGTAGTAGCGCATAAACAACGTTTCAAACGCTGCCTCATCGCTGCGACGCAACCGTATCAGCAGTTGTTCGTCCGAGTCGTCACTCATCAGCGATCGTCCTTCAATCGAGCGCTCGGATGCAAATACCATCGTGAAATACTCGCCCGTATGCTCATCGTTTGCTGCCGGCAGTATCGCGCCCCAAACCATGAGCAGTTCGTTTGTTACACATGGTAAACACCGCCCGCCGAAATTTTGTGACAGCGATTATAGAGCAATGCAAATCCTCACTCTCGATCGGTCTTAGGTCGTCATAGAACCTTTGGTACGATTGCGCAAACGACAGCCTATAGTATGATCGCGACACCCCCTGCCGCCATCCAGCAAAGGTGCAACCATGCTTGCCTCGTACCATCTTCGCATCAAAGAACTGCCCGCCTCCGAGCAACCCCGGGAGCGTATGCGCGATCACGGCCCGGCCGCTCTCAGCGACGCCGAGCTGCTGGCTATACTCCTGAGAACCGGCGTCACGGGAATGAACGTCGTCGAGCTGGCGCGCAAGCTGCTGATCGAGCATGGCGGCTGGGTGGGGCTTCAGCGCCTGAGCTTCGAGGAAATGACAAAAATCCATGGTCTGGGCGAGGCCAAAGCGGCGCAGGTCAAGGCGGCGCTGGAGATCGGGCGGCGACTCCTGCTGGCACAGCCTGAGCAGCGTCCGCAGATCTCCAGCCCTGGCGACGTGGCAAATCTGCTGATGGTCGAGATGAGTCACCTGGAGCAAGAGCATCTCCGCGTGGTATTGCTCAACACCAAAAACTACGTCCTCAAGATCCCGACCATATACATTGGCTCGATCAACAGCTCCGCAGTTCGCATAGGTGAACTATTTAAAGAAGCTCTCAAAATGAACGCCGCCTCGCTGATCGTGGTGCACAACCACCCATCGGGCGATCCCACACCGTCGCCGGAGGACATCGCCGTCACGCGCCAGCTGATCGAGGCGGGCGAGTTGCTCGACGTGGACGTGCTGGATCATCTCGTGATCGGGCAGGGGCGCTGGGTGAGCCTGCGCGAGAAGCGGCTGGGCTTTAGCAGGTAGGAATATTAGAATTGATCATTATCTCTTACCTGGTTCGGATATATCCAACGAAGCAAAATATTCCATAAGTAGGCGGTGGATGAAGATATAACCACCGCCTACTTTACGGAGAAAGATACGTTCGGTGCAATAATCTAAAAACAAGGTAATATGCCACGGCATGTAATCCTGCCATTGAAATATCAAACGTAATACATAATGTTGAATAACGGCGAGTCCTCCAAATGACATGGTTGCTATTAAGCCAGCAATTGATCCTATTGTTAATCCACCAATGACGCCCCAGTTTCGTCCACTAACTAAACCCATCGAGATCCCGCTAATCAAGCTAAAGGAAAGAAATGTACCCAGTCCAATCGCAGCAGCATTTAAAGCTGAGCTTAAGATTCCCTGATTTGGAGCATGCGTCATTTCTACTTGTCTATGGTTAAGCCCACTTATAATACCCACAAGCAAAATAATAGTTTCACTACCAACTACACCCATAATTATTCCAGTTATCGGTGCCATTGGCACACCACCAACAGTGCTAGCTAAACTAACAGACATTCCTAGAAATGGACCAATAATAAGACCAAAGATCGATCCGTTGACAATATTTCGCTTCGCTTCATACCAAGACCAACCAATCTTTTCAACCAATTGAATCTGTCTCAATTGGTTTACAGTAATCATTCCCCCGGACACTGTTACATATAATCCCATTATCAAGCCTAGAAATAGCCCAACTCCAAATCCTCCTGGCAAACCAGATAATCGGATAATCAAGCCAAGAAGGAAGCCCATCATCATTCCATAGGCAAGGCAATGTATCAACCCTACTATAACTACATATATTTTGATCTGTCGTTTCGTGAGCAGTGAGGCTGGTTGAATATGTTCTACAAAGAAAACAGTATGAGAATGTCTTGTCAGCATTCTAGCTAGAAATATTAGCCAGTGCATAGTTTGCTGCCGAGAAAAATTCTTGTTGCTGGATCTCCGTATAAACATACGTTCTACATACATTGCAAACAACTGCTTACGCCCTTCGTCAATATTCCTACTTACTGGAAGGGTTTCGATGCTTCTTCCTTGATAAGCTAAAGTCATAATGCCGAGCATTAATGGCGACTCAGCAAGTTCGCTCAATAAACTGTCACGTTTAATTGCTTCAAGTAGGGCAGCAAGTTGATCACCACCATTTGACAGATATGTGAGCACTTGCTCTGGAGAAAGTGGTTCAATTAGAACCGCACCTTGAAGCTTAAGGCGGGACGATAGTGACTCATAGTCAGCAGTCCGACTACTAACTACTAGACTACAAAGTCCATGAACTAAGCGGAAGGCATTGATCTCTTTTATACACTCAGCGCGATGATCCTGTCTCACCTCATCTAGCCCATCTAGCAGGGGTAAGATTTGGTCCAATTCAACCCATACTTGACCTAAAGTAGGTGGTACATCATACACCTTGGCAAGCTCATCAATTAACCAATACTCCAGTGATAAATACTTCGCTGACCACGATGATAAATTGAAAATAACAGGTATTGGATGACTAATTTCCAATTCAGCACGGCTTATCAGATCGCGCGCCAACTCTAGAAGCAGAGTTGTTTTCCCTGATCCTGGCGCGCCAAGGATTAGTAGTTCTTCAACAAAGTTATCAAAAACCTGGATTATTGGGATGCCTGGAGGTAAATCACGCGGAGGGTGATTTAATTCCTGCACTTGTACATTAAGAGGTAAGATAACTGCATCTAGCTTTTCAACTAAGTTCAACGTAATTCGTGCTTCATGAGCTAATGAGTTTTCCAGTAGACCGGTGATCCAGATTGTACGTACTTTGGATAACATCCGACTACGGTTCCGTTCAGCTTGACTATCCAACTCTTGTGATAACAATCGTCTAAGTTGTGGGCCAACATCAGGCAAGTGTAACTTTCCGGTTACTGCTGCAATAACCCGTTGTAATTGAACATTTTGTTGTTCTACCTGGGTAAAATCGGCATACGTGAGCATTGCAATACGGCGCGGAGGCTCACATGGTCGAAGAAGAATAGGAATCATCCGACGTTGGCGAGCAGCTGGGTCGATAGACTGAATAAGTAAGACCTCTAGCTCCCTCCATTCACTAGCAACCCAATCAGGCGTGAGTACAAGTAGAGTGTGACGACTGTAGTCGATCGCACGTTCCATGTTGATGATACTTGGCACCCCTACATCGAAATTCTGAAAGTCAATACAGACACATAAGCCTACTGCTTGCAAATGTGGCAGGAGCCATCCTTGTACCCATCTACTGTCAGCATGGCTATACGAAATAAAAACATCGTAAAGATGGAATGTGGATACTGTGGGTGTCATGCAGATTGGTCTCTCAACCTGATTATCAGGTATTAAGGAAAAGGAAGTTGAGAAAGTTAGAGGAAGGGATGTGATAATATAAATTGTATTCTACTACTGATACATCGAGCAAAACAAGACTTCTTATAATCCTGATTAGTTTGTCCCGTCAATGCGGCCTCGCTGATCGTCGTGCACAATCATCCATCGGGCGATCCCACACCGTCGCCGGAGGACATCGCCGTCACGCGCCAGCTGATCGAGGCGGGCGAGCTGCTCGACGTGGACGTGCTGGATCATCTGGTGATCGGGCAGGGGCGCTGGGTGAGCCTGCGCGAGAAACGGCTGGGCTTTAGCAGGTGAGTGCAGGCCCTCACCCCCGCCGCTGGCGCGGCACCCCCTGCCCCGAACGTCGGCGGGCTTCCGCCTCCGCTGCGGCAGGCGAGGGGAATGGTCGTACTGCTTCTGTTCTATTGTTCTTTGTTCTCCTCCCGGTTCTAGGTTCTTAGTTCTTGGTTCTCGGTTCTCGTTTCCCCTTGCGCTCAGTGCTACACTTAAGATCTGTTTCACTCGCTCATGGACAACCACCATGCAACGCGTAACAGAAGGCTTTGCGCAAGAACTGGCAGCCGGCGACAGACAGCATGAGATCGCTGTAGCGCCCATCATCCAACGCTCGTGGCAGCGCTGCCGTGCTCTTGGCCTGCTGCCCGAAACCTGGCTCGGCGGCGCGCCGCAGTCCAACCCTCGGCCGGGCTCCAGCGTCCTGACTCCCTTGATGCCTATTTTGGAAGACGTCTACGAGTTCTTAGAACGCTCGTGGTCGGCGCTGCTGCTGGCCGACGAAAACGCCTGCATCATCGAGATGCTGGGGAACGACGAGGCGCTGGCAACACTGGAGCAGCTAAGCCTGGATCGGATGTGCTCGTGGCAAGAAAGCCGCATCGGCACGAACGCGCTGGCGCTAGCGCTGCACGACAGCCATCCGATCGCGACGGTCGGGCAGGAGCACTACTGCGCCCGGCTGCACCCGCTTGCGATCGCGGCTGCGCCGCTCTTTGGCCCCGAAGGCCAGCCGCTGGGCGGCGTGGCACTCGTCACGCGAGCCGGCAGCTATCACCCGCAGGCGCTGGGCATGATCGCGGCGGCAGCCCAATCGATCCACACGCGGCTGCATATGGATCGGCTACTGACCGAGGCCAACGCGCATCTCACCGAGCTGAACGCCGCGCTGGAGACCATGAGCGAGGGCCTGCTGCTGATCAACCACGAGGGTCGGATTGTGCATCTCAATCGGCGGATCGAGCAGATCTTCGGGCTGTCGGTGCGCTCCGTGGCGGGACGCAACCTGAACGATGTGCTGCCGCTGCCGCCGGTCCTGGAGCGGGCATTCCAGCAGCGCACGGCCTTGAGCGAGCAAGAGCTGCTTTTTCCGACCCAGCACGGCACGCTGGCAGTCGTCTGCTCGCTGAAATCGATCCACCAGAAGAACGGCAGCTACTTTGGCGCGCTGCTGATGCTCCATCCGCCGGAGCGCGTGCGCTCGCTGGTGCATCAGATGGTCGGCGCGCAGGCGCAGATCTCGTTTCGCGACATCATCGGCGAAAGCTCGGCGGTGCAGGTTGCGCTGCGACAGGCGCGCGTGGCGGCCAACGGGGCGGCGAATGTGCTGCTCGTCGGGGAGCACGGCACGGGCAAAGAGCTGCTGGCGCGAGCGATCCACCAGTCGAGCATGCGCGCCAGCGGGCCGTTTGTCACGCTCAACTGCGCGACGATTCCGCGCACGCTGATCGGCAGCGAGCTGTTTGGCTTCGAGAGCAGCAGCGAGGGTCTGCTGCGCGGACGGCCCGGCAAGCTTGAGCTGGCGCACGGCGGCACGCTGCTGCTCAAAGCGATCGAGGCGCTGCCAATGGAGCACCAGAGCGCGCTGCTGCGGGCGCTCGATACA
>DASWTQ010000635.1:0-18581 GCA_036402055.1 Herpetosiphonaceae bacterium | reverse complement strand
CCTTCAGCTGCTGATTGTGGAACTCGTGATCCTTGCGTTCAATCACTTCATGCTTACAGGAGGATCTATGCGTTTACTAGGCTTCTGGCTATGCCTTATTCTGGCGGCAGCGCTCTCTACGCCGCTAGCGTCGGCTACCACGCAGCCTCGATCGCCTGCGCCGGTTTCGTTCGCGCCGCAGAGCCATCTCGGCGGCTATGCCAATATTGTCAAGATCGATAGCCACACCGCATATCTGGCGGAAGGTCGCTATCTCACCATCCTTGACGTGAGCGATCTTCCCCGCATCGTGCCGCAGGCGTCGCTGCCGGTGGTCGGGCAGATCGAGGATATAGCGATCGCGGGCTCGATAGCGTATGTGGGAATCTATGATGTTGGCGTAGCCATCTACGATGTTTCCAATCCTCAGCAGCCGCTGCTGGTTGCGACACTGCCATTGACGGGATATAGCTCGCCGAATGGTCTGGAAATCGCTGGGACGCGCCTGTACGTCCGCAGCCAGTCGCGCGGGCTGTCCATCTACGACCTACAGGAGCCGTACGCGCCGGTGTTGCTCGGGCAGTACACAGCTAATCTCGGTGGATGGGGATTCAGCCAGCATATTGCGCTGCTAGGCTCCACCGTCTATGCGATCAGTAATGCGCCGGGCAGTGAAGGCGTCCATGTGATCGACGTAAGCGATCCAGGCGATCCACGGCTGCTGCGAATTATCCCACCATCGCCGGGCGCCATCGGCACCATCGCGATCACCATCAGCGATGGGCTGTTGTACATCGGCGATAGTCATGGCCTGCAAATCTTCAATATTTCAGCGCCTGCCAAGCCGTATTTGATTGGCTCGAAGCTCAACGGCGCGATCTGGAACATCGTCGTCGTCGATCGGCTGGCCTATGTCGTCGATCAAAATATCGATCTGAGCATCATCGACGTTTCTAAGCCAGATGAGCAGCCGCAGCTTGGCGCCTACCCGCTGGAGATCGATATGGTCGGTGGGCTCCAGCTGGTCGGCAATCACCTGTATGTTCCCCAGATGAACGGTGGCCTGGCGGTGGTAGACGTGTCAGATCCGGCGAGGCCGCAGGGCATAGCGCACAGCTACCGGGGCGGCCATAGCTGGGATCTCGACATCCAGGATTCGCTGGCCTATGTCGCAACACTCGGCGGCTTACAGATCGTGGACATCAGCGATCCGGCACGTCCCCGTATTCGCTCCGTCATCGGGCAGAATGTGGTGGCGGTGAAGGTAGCTGGCGATCGTGCGTATCTGGCGGTTCGACCCAGGGATGTGTACGGCCCCTATCCTTTTGCTGGACTTCAGGTAGTAGATGTCGCCGACCCGGATCAGCCGGTGTTGCTTGGCAGCATCGCCACTACCAATACTCCCTGGCGAGTGGATGTTGTAGGAGACCGGGTGTTTCTCTCAGGCTATGAGCATATGGAGATTCTAGACGCCGCTGATCCGGCGGCGATTCTTCCTGTAAATAGCGTCCATATTAGCCAGGGCTATGATCTGGAAATTAGAGGCGAGACGGTCTATGTCGCGACACCCTGGGGCGTCTCGCTGATGGATCTCAGCGGCGGAGATGTCAGAGAGTTTGATTTCGAGTACGGATGTCATCCTACCGGCCTGGATGTCGCCGGAAAGCTGATCTATGTTGCAACACCGGGCTGCGGGCTAATCACTCTTGAGGCCGGCAATCCCAACGATCCGGCGACCTGGCGCGAGGTAGGACGGCATCCAAGCACCACCAACGATGTTACAGTGGTCGGCAAGCTGGCACTGGTGACCAACGGCGCGATCCAGGCGCTCGATGTCAGCGATCCCGCGCATCCTGTGGCTGGCGATCGTGCTCCGGTTCCGTCGTGGAGTGCGGATCTGGAGCTGCGCGGCAACCTCGTTTTTGCTGCCAGTCAATCGCATGGCTTGCAGATCTTTCGCGCGCCGCATCGCTAAGCTCAATAACTAGTGAAGGCCAGATCAAGCAGCCAGCGTGGATCAGACGCGTCCGCGCTGGCTGCGTCGTTAAGCTCGCCTCAGCTCGCCGCGACGCCGGCCAGCATCGCGTAGGCAACCTGCTTGCTGCTGATGTCGGAGTGTCCCTTGATCCACTCGTCGGCGCTCAGGTTATACACTTTGCCGGCCTGGAAGCTGTACGCGCCGCCGGCATCCAGCAGCGTGCCGTCGATCGCCTCGGGCGTTTTCTGCGCGCCGTTACGGCCCATGCCGCCGAAAGGATCGTTTTTGTCGCCCAGCCCGGAGGCGTTCTGACCCACCAGCCGCGACGCGATCGGATAGGCCATGCCGACCGCTGTGTCGTTGGGCGTGTGGCTGATCAAAATCGGCCCCTTCACGCGATGCTCGGCGACAACGCGGCGGAAAAAGCCGTTGTGCTTGCCGTCGAAGCGCTCGGCAAAGCCGTTGTGGGAGAATGCCGCCTGAAGCATCGTCATGCTGCTGACCTGGATCGCAGGCTGATTGTCGGGGCCGTTGACCGCCGCCGAGAGCAGCCGGCAGCCGAAGCTGTGGCCCATCAGATGTAGCTTGAGATCGGGCCGCTTCTCGCGCAGCTTGCGCAGCACCTGGTATAGCCCCTGCTGCCCGACGACGCCCGCCCGATCTTTCATCTGGTAGTAGGTGACAAAGTTCAGCAGGTTCAGCGCCGCAGCTTTCACGCCGGTCAGCATCTCCCCGAAGCCGGTATTGCCCGCTGCATGTCCCGCCGCTCCCAGCGCAGCTCCACCGCCGACAGTGTGCGCCGCGCCGTCGATCCTGGGCGGCTTGGCCAGTCGCTCCATCAGGGTTTTGTCCGAAAGCTTAAAGAACTGTTGCGGCACCTCGCCCTCCTGCGCCGGCGACGACGGCATCAGCTGGCGTAGCAGCGCGGCGAACTCCGCACGGGCGGCGGGCGAGCTTTCGAGCTTAGGCACCAGCGCCTGGGCATCGCTCAAGATCGTATCGGCCTTGGGCGCATCGAACGTGCCTTTGAGATTCGCCAGCTGATCCTGGATCAGCTTGTTGCTGATCGCGCCTGCAGTGCTGGCCGCGCCGCCAGGCGTCAGATCCTTTTCGGCGAATTTTTTGGAGGGCCAGAGCACGCCCAGGATCGCGAACGAGCGCCCGGCCAGACCGGGCAGCGTCGCCTGATCGAGCTGCTGGCGAACAAAGGAGAAGAAATGCTTGTAGAAGCCGCGCGCATCGTCCATATCGTTGTTCCAGCCGTGGGCGATCACCAGCAGATCGCTGATCGTGCCCTGGCCGGCGAAATCGACGATCTGCGTAACCTCGCTTTGCGAGACGATCGCGCCGTCTTTGTTGAACTGGACTTCGAAGTAGGGAAAGCCTGCCACCTGCTGCATAACCACCTCCGTACCGCTAGACTGATTGAATCGCCCGCATGAGATCGATCAGACCGTGTCCCTGGAAGTAACGATCGCGCTTCAGATCCGTCGCCGTGGCAAGAAAGATCTGCTTAACGGTCTCGGGCTTGCCGATAAACTCCTGGCGCACCGAGAGAAACGCCGCGATCACACCCGAGACATGCGGCGCGGCCATGCTGGTACCGCTATCCTCGCGGTAGTCGCACGGCCAGTCGATCGCCGTCTCGATGTCTTTGCGCGGGACGCCGGCCGCGCACGACACGATCTTTTCGCCGGGCGCGACCAGATCCGGCTTGAGACGGCCATCGCCGGTCGGGCCTTTGGACGAGAAGTAGGACACGCCGTAGATATGCGGCATGTTACGATGTGTCGAGCCTACGGTGATGGCTAATTCTGCGTTACCGGGATCGTTGATCGTCAGATCCAGCCCCGCGTTGACCGGCCCGCGCGGCTCGGTCTGCGCCCAGCCGTAGCCGCTGTTGCCCGCCGCGACAACCACCACGACGCCCGAGCGCACCAGCCGATCCACCTCGACGCAGAGCGGGCTTTGACCGCAGGCGAACCACTCGGGATCGAACTCGTAGCCGACGCTCATGTTGACGCCGTGAACGAGCAGCCGCCGCCCGTAGCCGTTTAGCTCCTGAATATAGTTGATCGCCGCGATCAAGCTGCTGGCATCGCCCTCGCCGTTCTCGTCCAGCACTTTGAGGCTCAGCAGCTTGCACTTAGGCGCCATCCCCGAGATCGTCTCGATGTCTTTCAGCGGGCTGAAGGTGACTTCGCCGTTCTCGTCGCGGCGGCGCGATATGGCGTGAATCGGCTTGTTGCGCGCGGCGGCCATCTCCCCGGCGATGATGCCCGCGACATGCGTGCCGTGGCCGTACTCATCCAGGCATGGCTGGCCCTTGGTAGCGTCCAGCACCGTAAAATCGCGATGTTGCAGCGGCGCCTCGGCCTGGAGGTTTTCGTGCTTCTTAAAGTGTGGATGCGAATCGTCGATACCGGAGTCCAGCACCGCCCAGACGATGCCTTCGCCCAGCGCCGAGAACGAGACTCGCGCCGCGTCGGCCTTGACGGTGCTGACCGATTTGTTGATCAGCGCTTTCACCTTGAAGTCAGGCCAGATGCGGAAGATCGCCCGCTCGGCGCGCGCCTGATCCAGCTGAATCAGCTTGCGGATCGTCGCGCTGGTGAAGCTGCCGAAAACATACTGATCGCTGTACTGGCCCTTCAGCTGGTTGATGCCCTCGCGCTGCGGATCGCCACCGGTCTGCGCGATCGCCTCCGTGGCTAGCTCGGCGACGACTTCGCGGGCTTTGGCGCGGCCGTCGGGATAGTCCAGGTTCAGGTCGATAATCACCTGGTAGACCTCCGGCGGCTCAAGAGAGCGGGTCGCAGGCTGGGCTTGCTCGACATCGAACTTTTCCAGCAGCGGAATCGCGATCACTGTGCGATCCAGGATGCGCGACTGGAAATCCTGGCTCTGCCGGGCCGAGCGCTCGCGCGACTCCATCTGCACCGGCTTGGCCTTGTCTACAGCCGGAACGTCCGCCGGGATCGGCTGCTGCGGCTGCTCAGCGGATGCCGGCGTATCGGTCTTCTGCTTGCGACGACGCGGGCGTTTGTTGCTACCTTCCGCCATGAGTACGGCTCCTCTCTGGTGGCTTCGGCGTTTAGCTCGGAACGATCGTGTGAGCGCGAGGGGTTTTGAGAGTCAACGCGCGACACCATCGTTTTATCATCGCCGGCGCGCGATCGTCAACCAGGGTTATCGCGGCAATACCCACGCCGGCACGTCCCGCTCAGCGTCGAGCACCCGCCGGACGATCTTCTGATCCTTCTTCGGGGCTCTTCTCCTTCGGCTTGACTGTTGAACGAATCACCATCAGCTTGTTCAGTAGATCGAACCAGAAGGGCGCGCCCAGCGAGACCGCCAGACCTGTGCAGAGCAGGCCAAGGATTTTGAAGAACCAGAACCACCACCAGTTTTGACTCAGCGGGTCTGGTGGAAGCTTGTCCCAACTCCAGCCGATCGGCAGCGGCAGCGAGCGTAGCGTAGTCATGTTGGTATCGAAACGGCATTCCGGAGAATTTTTATCATTGTTGCATGACGTGGTTGGTGGTGGAGATGCGACAGGGCTGGCTTTCGCTTCATCGATGTACGTCTGGCTGGCGGCTACCAATGCCTCACGTGCGTAAGCATCCCTGGCCAGGGTCGTCGCAATAGCAAACGTGTCGAGATTGAGAAACAGCGCAAACCCGAAGCCCATTATGCCAAGCACCCATTGAGCGCGGCGCTTATACCAGCCTGCCACGCGATCCATCGTTCCGTTGTACCACTCCTCGATGTTCTGACGGACTTTGTCCAGATCCTGATCAGCTGAGTCGATAAGGGCGAGGAGCGCCCCTCGTATATGAAGATCTGTTGGCAGACGGCTAACCGCCTCACGAAGTGAATCAAACGATAACGGTGCCTCGGGATCAAGCGCGTTCTCGTCGTAGACCAGACTCATCACAGCAAGCGCAAAGTTCCGTGCTGGGATATAAGACGGTAAGTTACTTCCCCTGATCCAGCGGCTCTTTTGTCCATAGTCTCCGTTATACAGGCTGGAAATCAGGGGATGTTCGTAAAGTTTCTTAATCGATATTCCTGAGCGCGCTGCTGTATGATACTTCTGCGCCTTGGTTTGAAAATTGCTCACAAGATCCCTGATCTGACCAACCTGCGATACCGAAGACGTGACGGTTTTTTGTGAAAGCACCGCAGTAATATTGGTGATGAGGTTGGAGATAGATGTATCTATATCACTAATCTCTTGATCTTTGGTAAGGATTTCTTTATCCTTGGTGGAGATTATCTGATTTTTGTCGAATATTATTTGATTCTTTGTGCGGATTTCTTGATCTCTATCGGCAATGGATTGATCTCTGGAAACGGACATGTTAATTTTTTGAATTAGTCCACCAAGGGCTCGTGGAGCCTGCATAGTCCACTTCCCAAGTCTTCGCCACCACGATGCATTTGTAGAGCTATTCCCCTCAAGTAGATCCTCGATGCCCTTAACCAGATCTGACGCCCGGCGCTTAAGCCACCCTTCTACAATCTCATATGCTGCTGTGCAGATCAGACTAAGCAGCAAATAAACAAAAACTACACCGATCGCAACACCAATAAAATCAAGTGCTGACATAGCCGCTCTCCTTTTCCAACGCCTAAAGGTTGCTTGTTGATACGCATTCCTTTGATGGCCCATTCACAGGTCTTGTAGAAAAAGGTACTCACACGCTCATATTCTTACAATTATTTTGATTACGGCACGAGGTTTCGTTCTTCTCGTTCTTTGGTTGTCGGGAGTGCTGATTCAAGCAGCAAGGACCAAGCAGATACGCTCGGTCCCTGGCTCGTCGAACATGTTGTGCTCGGTTGCTACGCCGCCATGGTCTGCGTTTCTTCGGCTGGAGACTGAACAGGATCGAAGGCCAGCGGCAGCATATGAAACGCCCGCAGCACAACGCTGGGCACGCGCACGGCTTCACCGGCTAGCCGCAAATTGGGCAGGCGGCGAATCAGCGTGCTGAAGGCGATCTCAAGCTCCATGAGCGCCAGCGGCAGCCCGAGGCAGATATGCGGCCCGAAGCCAAAGGTAGCTGTGCGTTTGTAGCTGCGCGTGATGTCGAAGCGGTCGGGATCGGGAAACTCCGCGCCGTCACGATTGGCCGACGCCAGCATGATCTGCACGATCTGGCCCTGCTGGATCGGCTGGCCGGCGACCTCCAGGTCCGCGCCAGCCAGGCGTGGAATGATCTGGATCGGAATGTCGTAGCGCACGATCTCCTCGATCGCGCTCTGGAGTAGATGCGGGTTCTGACGCAGCAGCTCCAGCTGATCCGGGTTGTCGAGCAGTGCTTTCATGCCGTTGCCGATCAGGTTGCGCGTGGTCTCATGGCCGGCAAACAGAAACAGCGAGCACTGCGCCAGCAGCTGGTCCTCGGTAACCATCTCGCCCTGCTCTTCGACTGCGATCAACAGGCTGATCAGATCGTCGCCGGGGTGCTGGCGTCGCTCGGCCACGATCGGGCGGAAGTACTCGCGCATCGCCACCAGCGCCCCATTCGCGGCGCGCGCCTGCGCCAGCGTAATTTGCAGACTACCAAAGAACTCGCCGAGCGCATCTGACCAATGCACAAACCGGTCACGGTCCTCGGGCGGCACGTCCAGCAGCTGCGCGATCACCAGCGCCGGCAGCGGATGCGCGAACTGGCTCATCAGCTCAACCTCGCCCTGCGCGTGGAACGTGTCGATCAGCTCGTCGGTCAGCTGCTGCACCTGTGGCCGTATCGCTTCCATGATACGCGGCGTGAAGGCTTTGTTCAGCAGCCGTCGCAGCCGCAGATGCTCCTCGCCGTTCATACCCGAGATCCACAGCTTCACGGTGTCCTCGAAGTCGTCAAGCTCATGGCGATCTTCCTCCGGCAGCTGGCGCACGAACGCGCCGGAGAGCGCCGTCACCAGATGCGGGTGGCGCAGCAGCGTCATGACGTCGGCATAGTGGGGGATGAACCATGAGCCACCGCCGGACTCCAGCCAGTGAATCCGGCCATCGGCAAGCAGCTGCTGGTACGTCGGGTAGGGATTGGCGATAAAGTTGGCGTCGAACATGAGCAGTCTCCTTTAGACAGGCAGAGCGAAGGAGTTTCAAAGATCTGGCTAAGGGCGAGCGGGAGAGCAACCGGCAGCGGTTGCAGCTTTGCCGTGCTGTACATACGCCGGGAAGTCTGCGGCGCACAATCATCCAGCTTTAGTGTAGCAGACGATTCTTTCAAACGTCTTGCAGCGATCGGGAAGGACTCGATCCCGGTATACAACAAATCGGACCGAGCAGATCGCCCGGTCCGTGTTTGAACGTAATCGTTTGGTTGAGCGCTAGGCTGCGACGAGCGTCTCGTCCACGATTGTGGACTGCACCGTATCGAAGGCCAGCGGCAGGCGCCGGAAGCCGCGTAGCGTAACGTTCGGCGAGCGCTCGGCCTCACCGGCCAGCCGCAGATTGGGCAGGCGGCGAATCAGCGTCGTGAGCGCGGTCTCGATCTCCAGCATCGCCAGCGGCATGCCGATGCAGAAGTGCGCGCCGAAGCCAAAGGTGGCCGGTCGTTTGTAGCTGCGGGTAATATCGAAGCGATCCGGGTCGGGGAACTGCTCGGCGTCGCGATTGGCCGCCCCGAGCATCAGATGTAACGCCTGGCCCTGCTTGATCTGCTGGCCCCATAGCTCCACGTCTTCCGCCGCGAGACGCGGGATCAACTGTACCGGACAGTCGTAGCGCACAATTTCATCCAGCGCGCTCTGAAGCAGATCCGGGTTGTTGCGCAGCAGCTCCAGCTGATCAGGATGCTCGATCAGTGCCATCATGCCGTTGCCGATCAGGTTCTGTGTGGTCTCGTGGCCTGCGAAGAGAAAGAGTGTGCACTGGGAAAGCAGCTGGTCTTCGCTGAACATTTCACCCTGCTCTTCGACTGCAATCATATGGCTAATCAGATCGTCGCCGGGATGCTGACGGCGCTCGGCCACGATCGGGCGAAAATACTCACGCATCGCGACCAGCGCATCGTTGGCCGCACGGCCTTGCTCGATAGTAGCTTTCGGGCTGCTGAAAAACGTGGCGATATGATCCGACCAGTCTACAAATCGGCTGCGGTCCTCGCGCGGCACGCCCAGCAGCTGGCCGATCACCAGCGCTGGCAGCTGGTGCGCGAACTGGCTCATCAGGTCGACCTCGCCCGCGACGAAGAACGCGTCGATCAGCTCGTTGGTCAGGCGCTGAACACGCGGGCGCATCGCCTCGACCACGCGCGGCGTGAAAGCTTTGTTCAGCAGCCGTCGCAGCCGCAGATGCTCCTCGCCGTTCATAGCTGCCAGCCAGAGCCGCGTAATCTCCTCGAATCCGCGCAGATACTGTCGATCTTCATCTGAGAACTGACGTGAGAAAAGATCAGCCCGAGCAGTGGTAAAGCGCGGATCGCGAAATAAGGTCATGACATCGGCATAGTGGGGGACGAGCCACGCGCCGCCCGCAAAATCCAGCCAGTGAATGCGCCCATTGGCGAGCATGTGCTGGTAGGCCGGGTACGGATTGGCGATAAAGTTGGCATCGAACATGAGATGTCTCCTGGGCCGGCACCGCGCCAGACGCGCCGATGCAGGCATGCTTAAGATCAGTCGCTGATACGAGCTGTTTGATACTTACAAAGTATGTGGATATGTCGCCCAACAGTGTGGATACGTTCTGCCGGCTGAGTAGTCGTTCATTAGGATCAATGCGAGCATAGCACTGGTATCACCGCCGGCGCTCAGACTTAAGCCCGAGGCGGCGTTGGGCTTTGGAGGTGCGGTCGCAGATCAAGCAGCAGTGTCGGTAACATATCAAATGTTATAAAAACTTTGATACTTTTTCTATTGACCTGGTACTTTGATCCTGTATAATCGATAGTACCTTAAGAGTATGTGTTGCCCCACATATATCCAAGTACCCTAAACGCGTAGTCCGTAGATTCCCGGTTCTAAGCTATGGTGCGCCATACTATCCACGCCGATAGCTCTGGTATTGAGTCTGATCATCTTTCAACAGCTCCTCCCACTGTTAATCGATCGAACAGCTCAATGTGCTCCTCCCTGGCGCGTCACACATGAGATCGAAATAGGACCAGCGCTGTAGCGCTGTCTCACATGCTATCAAGCTCATCGGCGACTGGGCTGCTCGATCGTGTGCCTTCTGAATCGCGCCGCTGCTTGCTCTGGCTTAGGAGTGTTCCAGATCATGGTGGAGATCCAGGCTCAGCTCAGCTCCTCGGCAACCGCTCCAGATTACATAGTTACATGTGACGATCGGCTGCGGGCAGTGGTCGACCGAATTGACGCGATCATCTGGGAAGCCGAGCTTGAGCAACTCCAGCCGGTGTTTGTGAATCAGCAGGCCGCGATGATCCTGGGCTATCCTGTGCAGCAGTGGCTAGCGGAGCCAATCTGGCAGCGGCTGCTGCATCCCGACGATCGAGAGCGCGTGCTGGCGCTGTGGCGATCCGCGACGACGGACGGCAGCAGCGTGAGCTGCGAGCATCGCTGTGTGGCGGCGGATGGCCGGGTGCGCTGGTTCCAAACCTCGCTGCGGTTGGACGTGGATGCTCAATGCCGGCACTGGCTGCACGGGCTGACCTTCGACATCACGGCCTATCGCCAGGCCGAGAGCGATCTGCGGGCAAGCGAGCTGCGCTACCGATTTATGGTCGAAAACTCCACCGATATGATCGCCCGGCACGCGCTGGACGGCCAGTATCTGTATGTTTCATCGGCCTGCCAGACCTTGCTGGGCTACACTCCTGATGAGCTGATCGGCCACTCGCCGTACCAATTCTTCCATCCCGACGACGTGTCCACGATACAGCAAGCCCATGCCGCGCTCTTTGAACGCCGCGACATTTGCACGGTTGAGTATCGTATTCGGCACAAGAGCGGCTCGTACGTGTGGTTCGAAACCACCTGCCGAGCAGCGCGTGAAGCCGAGACCGACACGATCGTCGAGATTTATACGACCTCACGGGATGTTACGCAGCGAAAACGTGCCGAGGAAGAAAGCGCTGAGCTGTTTATGCGTGAGCAGCGCGCGCAGGCTGAGGCCGAGGTGCTGCGCAAAACCGATCGCCTGAAATCGGAGCTGATCGCCAATGTATCGCATGAGCTGCGCACACCGCTGCATCACATCAAGGGCTACGCTTCGACGCTGCTGCGGCCACAAGTGCGGTTCGAGCCGGCGACAGTTCAGGAGTATCTGCGCATCATCACCGAGGAGAGCGATAAGCTTGAGCGGCTGATCGTCGATCTGCTGGATACGTCGCGGATCGAGACCGGCGCGCTCTCGCTGGAGATCGATAGCATTCAGCTCGACGAGATTGTGCGCAACGTGGTGCAGCGCTGGCAGGGCATCGAGGCGCATACCTTCGGGCTGTGCATCCCCGAGATTGTGCCGCTGGTCGCCGCCGACCCGTATCGCATCGAGCAGGTGCTGGATAATCTGCTGGCGAATGTGGTCAGGCACACGCCCAGCCACACCCTGACGATCGTGAGCATCGAGGTCAGCCGTGAGCAGCTGCTGGTCTCGGTCATGGATCAAGGCCCAGGGATCGGCGCCGAGCACATACCGCATCTTTTCGATCGATTCTATCAAGTCGATCCGCTGGCCTATCGTCGGCGCAACGGCAGCGGATTAGGGTTGGATATCTGTAAAGGCATTATCGAGCAGCATGGCGGCGCGATCTGGGTAGACCTCGTGCCCAACGGCGGTGCTGCATTTCGCTTTACGCTGCCACGTCGTCGCTCACTTGCTAAACAGCTGGTAGCACGCTCAACCTCGAACGATCCATCACGGGGAAGGTTGCCATAAAACCCTTGAGCATTCTGCCGGCTTTGCCCTTAAATGCTGGTAGGAAGGCAGCGGAAGGAATCCTGCAATATGGTTACAGCAGTCAAATCGTCTCCACGGGCGCGACAAGGCACGATCCTTGTCGTCGAAGATGAGCTACGTTCGCAGCGGCTGTTACGCGTGAATCTGGAGCCGCTGGGCTACCGTGTGATTACGCTGGATCACGCGGAGGGCGTGACCGAGGCGGTCGAGGCCCTCGCGCCGGACCTGGTGGTGCTGGATATTAAGTTGCCTGATGCCGATGGTTTTGAGGTGTGTCGCCAGATTCGGGCGCTCTCCTCGGTGCCGGTGATTATTGTCAGCGCGTTTGGGCAGCCCGCCGACAAGGTGCGCGGCCTGTCGCTGGGCGCCGACGACTATGTTACCAAGCCCTACGACACGATCGAGCTGTCGGCCCGCATCGAGGCGGTGCTGCGGCGGGTGCAGAATCGTCCGCCGGTACAGTCCTCGCTGTTTCACTGCGGCCCGCTCAAGATCGACTATGAGCAGCGGCTGGTGACTATGAACGGCGCGGAGGTTCAGCTTTCGCGCACCGAGTACCGGCTGCTTGAGCATCTTTCGCTGAACGCCGGCCGCACGCTTGTCGCCGATGCGCTGCTTACCAGGGTCTGGGGACCGCAGTACGTCGGCGATTATGCCTCGCTCCATCTCTACATTAGCCGTCTGCGGCGCAAGCTGGGCGAAGATGCCCATGCCTCGCGGCTGATCGTTACGCGGCCCGGCATCGGCTATATGATGCCCAGCGATGCCGACGTGAGCGCCGCGCTCCAGGAGCGCACGCGCTGATTCGAGCTACGGGACATTGAGATGCCTGAACATTTTGTAAGTTAACTGCAAGTATCGACGGCTGCTTCCTTAGCCACGTGCTAGATGCAGCGCCTATGCTTGCCGGTAGAGTTGCCCATCGAGCGCGCTAACGCCAGTCTCAGCCGCTCGGCTATGCTACGCAAGCTTGCTATCTGGTTTGCAAGGAGCATCACGGCATGTCCTGTGTAGTGTTGATCGATGACGATCCGCTTCAAGCCCGGCTTATCGTCGATAATCTGGGAACGGTGGGTCATGCCGTTTTATGGGCACGTCAGAGCTGGGATGGACTGTTGTTGATCCATCGCGCGCGGCCGGATCTGGTGATCGCCGATAGCGCCGTGCCGCAGTGCTGCGAAATGCTGACCATCCTGCGCGAGATGCGCCGCCTGCGCCGCCTGCCGCTGCTGCTGATCGCCAGCCGTCGCCCGCCGAAATCCACCATCAAGAAGCTGCTGATCGCCGATTGGATCGACAGGCATTTCGACGCGGAAATGTTGGTGCAGCAAGTTCAAGCTGTTGTCCAGCCAGCACATATCTTGTCGCCGCACACAGCGAGCGCCTCTCCATACCCACTTGTGGAGCCTTCCACACAGGAGAGTATCACCCCGCATTAGCGCTCGCTGTCGCTGCGCGTCTCGTTCAAGCCGCTCCTCCGGGGGCGGCCTTTTTTGCCTGCGGATCGTGTAGCATAGAGACGCTATGATCGCATTCAGGGAAGGAAGCCTACTGCATGAGTCATGAGCTTGACCGGGCGCTCCAGCTCCGCGCCGAGGGACGCCACGCCGAGTCGCTGGAGGTGCTGCGGGCACTTCACGCTGCCACACCCGACGATCCGCAGATTAACTACCAGTGTGCCTGGGCGCACGATCTGCTTGGCCGCGAGCTGGCGGCGGTTCCCTACTACGAGCGGGCGATCGCGCTGGGGCTGGCCGGCGACGATCTGCGCGGTGCGCTGCTCGGGCTGGGCAGCACCTATCGCAGCCTGGGGCTGTACGAGCAGTCGGCGCGGACGTTGCGCCGTGGCGTCGAGCTGTTTCCTGCCGAGCGTGTGTTCGAGGTTTTTCTGGCGATGAGTCTGTATAACTTGCAGCAGCCCGGCCCGGCGATGGAGCTGTTGCTGCGGCATCTGGCCGAGACCACGCAGGACGAGTCGATCCTGCGCTACCGGCGCGCGATCCTGTTCTATGCCGACAAGCTCGATCAAACCTGGGCTTAGACCGAGAGCCGGGAGTGACAGTGCGCTGGTCGTGGTGACAGAAAGGCGGAGCGGCAGCAGGGATCAAGGCGATCCCTGCTGCGCAGATGTTTAGGAGGAAGGAGAGTCCGAAGCGCCGACTTCGCGCGGAGAAGAGGTCTCCGAAATGTCGACGTAGCGGGTGCGGCGTGGTCGGCTGTCTTCCGTGGTCTCGCTGCGGCTGGTCGTCGGCGCTGCGCCACCGGATGGCTTCTGCATATGCAGCTCGCCATCGAAGTAGCCGCCCTCGTGCAGCAGCAGCTTCTGCGTGTCGATCTGGCCGGTCACGCGTCCGGTAGCGCGGATCTCGACCCGCTGGCGGCAGGTCAGCTTGCCGCTGTACTCGCCGGCGATCACGACCTCCTCAGCTGTAATGTCGGCCTCGACGTGGGCGTTCTCGTCGATATGCACGTACTGCGACGACTCGATGCCGCCGCGCACGGTTCCCAGAACACGCACACCCCGCGTCGTTCGAAGCTGGCCTTCAAACGTATCATCGCGTGCGACTAAGCTCTCTTCAGGGTTGCGAACAGAGGTCTGCTGAGGTGTTGCTATTTGAGGAACCGCTGGTTGCGGCGATGGGGTCGGCTGTGTTGTAGGGGTTGCGGCCCGTTGCACGTCATCCGTTGCCGGACGATCGCTGCTCGCATCACGGCGAGAGAACATAATAACCTCCTTAATCTAACCGCATGCTGCGGACGTGGCAGCAGGCTCCAAGGATAGCACTACTACGTTTGATGTGTCAATCATTTGTTAATAAAAATCAAGCTGATATGTTGCTGATAAAGCAGAGCACCTCCTTGGCTTTTCACTGGCCGATCGATATTGCCGTCAGCCTAGCCGTCGCAGAACAGCATTGGGCGCGGATCGACGTTGATCCCATGCTCCCAGGTTTCATAATGCAGGTGCGGCCCTGTCGCCCAACCTGTTTGTCCCACGGTTCCGATGATCGTTCCCGCCTCTACATAGGCGCCGTCTGCAACCAGCACCGTCGCCAGATGCGCATAGGCGGTGCGCCAGCCCGCGTCACTGGTGATCCCAACGTAGTTGCCGCCCGGCCACGAGTTGAGAACAACCTGTACCCGGCCGGCGTGCGTAGCAACAATCGGCGTGCCGGCAGTCGGGCCACCCCTAACGATCAGGTCCACACCGCCCCATTGCGCCGCCGGAGCATGAGTTCCCACGCCCCACTCTTGAATAACCGCCACCGAGCCGCGCTCCGGCACCAGCGGGCAGCGCTGCGGCTTGCCGCTGTTGGTATCCAGACGCGTGACCTGCAAGCTGTAGAATCGCTCGGCAGCCGGCTCCGGTGGGCGCTGGTTGTCGTGGTTGCCGATCAGGACAAAGGCGGTCTGCGCGCCACGGCCGGGCATACAAAGATCAAGCTCGCTGCGCAGCTCACCCGGCGACGCATTATCGTTGCCGCCCAGCGCCGGTTTAGCTGTGCGCTCAGGCCCAAACACGATCATGTTGGTGTCGATCCCATCCGCCAGATCCGTCGTCGCGAACCGGTAGCAGTCAGCGCCGGTACGGTGCACTTTGAAGAAATCGTTGTCGACACAGCCGCCGTCGTCAGGACAAACGAAGTTTAGCCTGGAAGCTGGAATATCGACCGCGATCTCTGCGGCGTGATCGAAGTCGTAATTGTTCTCATACGCATCTTTGAGCGTCGCCCGATGCGCAGCGGTTGGCGTGATTGTCGGCGTCGAGGGTTTGGGCACAGCGGTTGGGATGATCCGGGACGGGATCTGGACATTTAGCGCCGCGCGCTGGTCTGGTAGAGCTGTCTCCAATGTGGCAGCTTCGGCCGGCGCAGAGCTTGGCTGCGGCGCTTCTGCTAAGGCAGGTGATGTCGACGACGCTTGAGCTGTCTCAGGTGCGCCGGCGAGGTCGATGTTTAGATCCACAGCGGCTGATTCGGTGTTGGGTAGCGCGATCGTGGAGGAGACCTCGGCGACATACGCCGAAGCGGCGCTCAGCGCTCCCGTGGCAGCTTCGCTCAGCGGATCGAGTTCGTCGGCCTGTGCGGTTTGCAGTCCCCAGGTGATCGTCAGGGCGGCGGCGGCCAGCACCAGTGCCCGGGCACGCGCGGAGGATAACGTCGGCTCGGCTGCGTGGCGGGCGTGGAAGCCGCCTTCCAACGTGCGCTCAGGAATGCCGAAAAATCTTGCTATGGCGTGCCGCTCATGTGGCGCGAGCGGATAGCCTTGATATTCAAACGCTGCCAGGACGCGGGTTTCTACCCCGGTGATCGCCGCCAGCTCGGAAAACGTAAGGGCATAGGTTCTGCGGAGTGAGTGCAATGTTGTCATCCCCGTACATCCTTTCGTCGTGGAACGGAGTGCATGAGGCGGAGCTTCCTGGCTCTCGCCCGGCATGATGCCGGGAAGTATCTCTTATCGGAGCCATTCACACAGCCCTGTAGGATGACAAAATAATTACTGTCGATGCGGAGCCGCGCTTGATTTGCCGTACAATAGATGCAGGTTGATAGGGAGGTACATATGCTCAACATTGGCGATCAAGCGCCCGACTTTACGCTCAAGAACGACGCCGGGGAAGATGTCAGCCTTAGTTCGCTGCGGGGCAAGCCTGTGATCTTGTACTGGTATCCCCGCGACGACACGCCTGGCTGTACGGTCGAGGCCTGCTCGTTCCGCGATGCCTACGCCGAGTTTCAGCAGGCGGGCGCGGTGGTGCTCGGCGTCAGCACCGACACTACCCGCAGCCATCAGAAGTTCAAGACCAAGTTTAGCCTGCCTTTCCCGCTGCTCTCCGATCCTGATCATCAGGTAGCCGAGCAGTACGGCGTCTGGGGTCTCAAAAAATTCATGGGCCGCGAGTTTGAAGGCATCAACCGCATCACGTATCTGATCGACGAGAACGGGATCGTCAAGCAGGTCTGGCCCAAGGTCAAGCCCGAGGGCCACGCCGACGAGATCCTTCAGGCGCTGCGATCCTAGTGCTGCTGCGCTTTTTCCTGACGATTTGTCCGCTTACCTGCTCGTGCTCGCGAGCAGGTAAAGATTTTTAAGTTTCCTCTTGACAAATCTTAACTATCTGATACACTTTGGCCCATAGGGACTTTCGCATATCTTCAAACCAAACATCATCGGAGGTCGCACCGTCCCTTACGAGCAAGCTCTCGCTCGTCGCTCCCTGCGTAACAACCACATCATACTGATCCGCAGTATTCCCCGTGTACTGTGTACCACGCGATGCCCGCAGAACGGCCCTGAGCTTCAACGACTCATCTCGCCCCACGCGTCTGTGTCCAGACGTTGCCCGCCGTTGGAGCGGTGTGTTTTTGCGCGCCGTCTAGCACCTGATTCTCAAAAAACAGGTGCCGCTTGTGTCCGGTTTCCATTACTCCCCAAGGAGTTGGCATCATGCGACGGAATCATTGGAGTCGGTTCTTCACGTTGGCTGGTGGTTTGGCGCTTGTGGCCGGTTTGCAGCCCTTTGGTGCGGCGGCGCAGCAGCCGCAGGGTGATGTCGTCAAGACGTATATCGAGAGCCAGAGCCAGGGCCAGGCTCGTCCTGACTGGGTCGCGGCGGCGCTGGAGCAGAGCAAGGCTTATCTCCGCAGCCAGGGCCACGCTCAGGGCATCAGCAATGTCGACGCCGAGCTGACGCTGCGCAACGCGATCCAGGATGATCTCAAGCAGACACATCTGCGCCTGGATCAGACGTATAACGGCGTTCCGGTCTTTGGTGGCCAGATCGTCACGCAGCTTGTCGAGGGCGATGTGCTCAGCGTCGGCGGACGAATCTATGAGAGCGCCCGCATCAACACCACGCCCCGGCTTTCGTCGAAGCTGGCGACTCGGGCGGCGATCGACGCGCTCGGCTATCGTGGCGAGTTCGCGCGCACGCCTGAGGCTAAGCTGATGGTGCTGCCGAATCAGGACGGCACCGAGGGCGCGACGCTGACCTACAAGGTCGAGCTGGCGGTTGAGGACGGCACCGACAAGACCGGCCGCTATCAGTACTTCATCAACGCCAACAACGGCAGCGTGGTCTGGTCCTACAACAACATGGACACCGTGGCGGCGACCGGCAGCGGCCGCAGCCTCTACAGCGGCACGGTGACGATCAACACCGACAACACCAGCGGCACCTACTACCTGCGCGATCTCAACCGTGCCTCGATGCAGACCTCCACCATGCGCAACGGCACCTTCACCAGCTATGCGCTGACCGACGCCGATAACGTGTGGGGCAACGGCACCAACAGCGACGAGGATACCGCAGGCGTCGACGCGCACTTCGGCGCTGCCAAGACCTGGGACTACTATCTCAACGTCCACGGCCGGCGCGGCATCAACGGCAGCGGCTACCGCATGAATAGCCGCGTCCACTACGGCAGCCGCTACAACAACGCCTTCTGGAACGGCTCGGTGATGACCTAC
Organism: Herpetosiphonaceae bacterium; assembly: GCA_036402055.1. Classification (GTDB taxonomy): domain Bacteria; phylum Chloroflexota; class Chloroflexia; order Chloroflexales; family Kallotenuaceae; genus LB3-1. The sequence goes on along the minus strand of DASWTQ010000635.1, from coordinate 276 downwards.
GGCGACGGCGACGGCACTCGATTCACGCCGCTGGTCTCGATCGACGTGGCCGGCCACGAGATCACCCACGGCCTGACCGAGTTCACCGCCGATCTGACCTACGCTAACGAGTCGGGCGCGGCCAACGAGTCCTTCTCCGACATCTTCGGTACGGCGGTCGAGTTCTACACCGGCAGCGTCGGCGGTCGCAGCCCAGACTACCTGATCGGCGAGGACATCTACACACCGGGCACGTCCGGCGATGCACTCCGCAACATGAGCAATCCGGCGGCTGAG
>DASWTQ010000634.1:0-4277 GCA_036402055.1 Herpetosiphonaceae bacterium | reverse complement strand
CGATGCTGCGACAACGAGCCGTTCAACTCATGAGCGCGCTGCGACAGCTCCCCGCTGGGACGCAGGTCGAGATCGCACCGTCACTGCTTGCCACTGCTCCCCAGCTCTTCAAACTTGCCCATATCGCGGTCGGCGACGCCGATAGCGCTGCTGTGCTGACCGCCGATGTTCTGGCGCAGGCTCCCACTACCGAGGGCGCGGCGCTGCGACTGCTGATCGAGCGACTGCCGCAGGGCTGGCTGAGCTGGCCGGGAGCGTGCGGCCCGAGCGAGTGGCTGCGGCTGGGATTGCGCCGCGAGCAGGCCGATCGTTTGCTCTCGGTGCTGGGCGAGTGGGACGCCGAGGAGCGGATCGGGCTGGCGCTTTATCTGCTCTGGGATGTGCGCCGCGATGATCTGGATGCCTGGACCGGCGCGACCAACATGGACGATCGGGTTCGTGAGCTGATCAGCTATATCGGCGAGGGACTGCGGATCGTTGAGCCGGGCGGCAAACACGACGAGTGCCGGGCGATTGCCTCGGACCTGCTGGAGGCGAACGATCCGCAGATCGGGCGCGACATTCGGCTGCACACAATGGGCTGCGATGCGTGTCGTCGACGCGTGACTGGCCTGCGCCAGACTGTGACGCTGTTGCGTAAAGCGCTGAACGTCTTCTTCCGCGCGCCGCTGCCGCAGAACTTTGCGCTGCTGATCGACAGGCGGCAAAAGCTGCGCCGGCAGGAGCAGATCCGCCGATACTGGAAGCCGGCGCTGGGAGCGGCTGTAGCGCTTATCATCCTGATGCGAATACTGACGCCGTCCCCAAGCACGATCACCGAGACTGCGCGGGCGGCAGCTCCACCCACTGCCACAGAATTGCTCGACCAGGCGCTCAATCGCTTCGCCGGCCAATCTGGACAGGGCGGTGTTCTGCATGAGCGCGTTCGCGTCGGCAAAGATAAAAATGCAGTCGTCGTCGAGCGCTGGTACGATTATCGCGCTGAGCAGCTGCGCATCACTGTGCGCCGCCCGGATCAAACTCCGCCGGTCTTTGATCTGGCAACCGACGGCGCGACCTGGATCGCGTACGAGTTCAACAACGGGTCAGGCCGTCCGCTCAATGTGCTGGTCCGCAACCGCGAGATCGCCCGGCTGATGCCACTATTACGTCAACTTCCATATGTCGGCAGCTTCAGCGAAACGCCGGTCAATCAAGAATACATGGATCTGACGCTGCTGGCTCAGGCGCGGCAGAGCAAATCTGTTCTGCTCGGCACCACAACGAAGCGTGGCCGTGCGGCGTATGTGCTGTCCAGCGTCAGGCCGGGCTTCAGCCGCACGGTTCTGACAATCGATCGTGAAACGCTGAGCCTGCTGGAAGCGCGGGTCGCGCCGGATGTCGCGGGTAACAGCCAGACCGAGCGCGTCTGGGAAGCTGAGGTCGTCGAGGTGCTGCCGCGCAGTGGGATTCAGCCGAATACTTTTCAGCTCACGCCGCGCACTACAGTTGTGACCCAGGTTGATCCGCGCCAGCTGGTGCTGTACGGCGGCACCAATCTCGACATCGAGACCGCCGTGCGCTTCGGCGTGTTGCCGGTGCCGGAGTTCACGCCCGGCGAAACGTTGATCGCACATCTACGCGGCACTAGCGGGATCAATGCGGCGACGCTCCAGATGTACGAGAGCGAGTGGAGCACCGTCGCGATCGTGACGCCGCGCATATCGTTTCGCGCCGTGCCGTGGCAAGAGCTGGATCGCACGTTCGCGCACGGCAGCTACACGCTGCAACCGCTGGATCTGCCGCAGGCAACGATGGCCTGGTTTGTTCTGGAAGATACGCCGTATCAGGCGATGCAGCTGTATCTGTGGCACGCGCTGGCCGACGAGACCGAGCGCGAAGCAATGATCAAGCAGATCCTCGACTCGCTGGTGCTGGTCGATAACAGCAACGCCGACGCCTACCGCGAACGCTTTCCAGTCGCCACCGATGAGGGCAAGGCTGGAAGCTCAAGCCCGCAGCAGCCACAGCGCATGAACACGGCTCCACCCGCGCCGAGCCAGGCCACGCGCCGCCGGTATTTCCGCTCCAAGCTCGAACAAACCTACGACAACCCGCCGCCGCAGGGCTTTGAGCAGCTCGTCCGCTAGCACTCCGTATGACTCGGCAATCTGCCCTCTCAGCCTCACTTTCTGTATATCCGCTGCTCCCGTGATCGTTTGAATACCGGAGATAGGCAAATTCGCCGGTTGACATTCGGCGCAGGCTGCGGTTTAATACACAATATCTGAGCAAGTATTCAGGTGTTGCTATGGAACGACCGACAGCCGAGATCGACGTAAGTACAATTCTTTCCGCGCAACAGCTCATCCCCGTGGAGCAGGCGCTGATCTCGCCCGCCACCAGTGATCGTCTGGCCCAAACTTTCAAGGCGATGGCCGATCCGACGCGGGTGCGGATTCTGCACGCCCTGGCGCTGGCCGAGCTGTGCGTCTGCGATCTTGCGGCGCTGGTCGACATCAGCGAGTCGGCGGTCTCGCACCAGCTTGGGCTGCTGCGGGCGCTGCGGATCGTACGTCGGCGCAAGGCCGGCCGGCACGTGTTCTACGCGCTGGAAGACGAGCATATTCGCAGCCTGATCGAGCAAGGCTTGGCGCATCAAACCCATCAGTGAGCGGATGAGCATACATGATTGAACAACATCACAATCGAGGAGTTTGCGGCCTGGGGCCAGGCACCTGTGCTGCACCGACGCGCGCTGCCTGCGCCGACGATCACAGCCATAGCCACGGCCATCACGATCACGGGCACAGCCATGCGCATCATCACGGCGGCAGCACGCGCGCCATGACAATCGCGATGATCATCACCGCCGGGCTGATGATCATCGAAGTGATCGGCGGAATCATCACCGGCAGTCTCGCGCTGCTGGCCGATGCCGGGCACATGCTGACCGATGTCGCGGCGCTGGGCCTGAGCCTGGGCGCGGCCTGGCTGATGGCGCGTCCGACCACGCCGCAGCGCACATTCGGCTTTTACCGCGCCGAGATTCTGGCCGCTCTGATCAATGGACTGTCGCTGATGGTGCTGTCGATCTACGTCGTCTACGAGGCGATCGGGCGGATTCAGTCGCCGCCGGAGGTGGAAAGCGCGCCGATGCTGGTGATCGCGACGCTGGGTCTGCTGGCCAACCTGGTCTCGGGGCTCGTGCTGATGCGCTCCAGCGGCGAAAACCTCAACGTGCGCAGCGCCTATCTGCATGTTCTGAGCGATGCGCTCGGCTCCGTGGGCGCGATCGCGGCGGGCGTGCTGATGTGGGCCTTCGGCTGGTACCTGGCCGATCCGGTGCTCAGCATTTTGATCAGCCTGCTGATCATGTGGAGCGGCTGGCGGCTGCTGCGCGATACCGTCAACGTGCTGCTGGAAGCCGCGCCGGCCTCGATCGATGTGGCCAAGGTGCATGCGGCGCTGGACGGCGTCGACGGCGTGGATCATGTTCACGACCTGCACATCTGGAGCGTGGCATCGAACTTTGTGGCGCTGAGCGGCCATGTGCGGCTGAAGCAAGCGCCGAGCTGCGCCGAGCATCAGCGGCTGCTGGTCGAGCTGCGCGAGCTGCTGCACACCCGCTTCGGCATCGAGCATGTCACGCTTCAGCTGGAAGAGCCGTATTTCAACGAGACCGACCTGCGGCTTGAAACTCGCTAGCGCCGCACGCCGGTTTTAATCCCAAACCAGCCCTCGATCTGTCGATCAATGGCATACTTACTGCACGATGCAGGGGCGGAAGCTATGGCAAGGCCGCCATCGCATCAAGCCGTGAGCTTCCTATCCGAGCGCATATCGTAAGATGGGTGGTATCGTGCAGCGACGGTTTACAGATTTTACCTACCGCTTCCGGCCGGAGCAGCCAAGCGAAGGGCTGGAATTTTTTTCGATCGCTTCACAGGCGCAAAAGCCCTTTTTTTGCCGCGACACGCCGCTGGGCGTTGTGGTCTGGAATACTTTCAAGGGCAAGCGCGAGCGCTACTACAATGTGCTTTCCGAGCGTACGGCCAACGCCGATCTGATCCTGCTGCAAGAGTTTCGTCATGATCCGATTCTAGAAGCCTCGCATCGTGAGCTGTTTGCGGGCCGCGATGCGGGCATGGCGGTGAGCTTTTATACGCGGCCTAACCAGGAAGCGCCCACCGGTGTCTGTACAGTCTCGTCGGTTCGCGCGATGAAGACCCAGTTCCTGCTTTCGCGCTACCTTGAGCCGGTCACCAGAACGCCCAAAACTGCCATGTGCACCTACT
>DASWTQ010000633.1:0-8960 GCA_036402055.1 Herpetosiphonaceae bacterium | reverse complement strand
AGGCTGCCGCGCTCGGGCTGGCCGCACCCGACGGTGATGCGCTGGTGCTCGTCGCCGTGCCGGTGGTTGGCTCGGCCGCGCCACACGCCGCCAGGATCGTGGTTGCCAGCGCCAGGCTGCCGGTGATCGCCGCGATTCGTCGCAGCGCCTCACGGCGCGAAAGATGGCCCTCCTGGTACTCTTCGACGAACTCATCGACGAGATACAGCTGCATGTCGTTCAACGTGTCGCGCATGGTCCCCTCCTTGAAGCACCTTCTGCTTTGAGTTAAGATACGTAAAATTTCGCGCCGGAGATCGCATCGCGACGAAACTCGGGGTTGTCAAAGCCAGTCAAAATCTGCTAAGATACGAGGAACATTCGCTCAGCGTCGAGCATCCGATTCATGCGATCAAGCCGCCGTCGGGGCGGTTCTATTATTATTGTGCTCCTGCCCGTCGTACCCCGCGCCTTAGCCGCAGGTTCTGCATCAGGCCGACTTTGTAGCGACGACTGCTGCACAGTTAGAATAGAAGGATACAGCCATGAGCAAGAGCCTGTTCGCGTATCTCGACCACGCGCCATCGCTAGATGAGATCGCCGCCGAGCTGAGCCACCTCGGCTTATGCTACCGCCACACGCTGCCCCCCGACGAGCGCTGGAATTATCCGATGCATGTGTTTGGAATGGAGGATCTACGCGTCGTCTATCACGCGGGCGATCCCGACGCATCGCGAGCCGTCGTCGATACTACGGTGCGGCGCGGCGATACGGCTGTCGGCGCGACTCAGCTGCGTTTGATCGCGATCAGAGTGATCCAGCGCTGGGGCGGCGAAGTCTACGATCCGCAGCTCAAACGGCGGCTTGCGCTCAATTGATCCGACGGGCTCAGCTTCAAAAAACAGCGTCACACGGTCTCCCCGCTGTGGCGCTCCTGGTTTAAAGGCCAGATCAAGGGTCGACTTGAGCGCCCCAGATTTTCGTTTGCGCGCGGCATGGTGTAGAATAGCCCACGCCTTGAACGCTCAGGCACCGGAACCTTAATCCCCCGCGAGGAGCGACTCCCACATGATGCTACGTAATCTCACGCTGCGCCTGCTGCTCTTGTGCGCACTGCTGTTGATCCCGCTCGGCGCTGCCGCCGCACCCCAGCCAACGCCGATCGTGGCACAGGCCGCGCTGCCGTCCGTCAACTACGCAGCGGCGATGCGTCCCGCGTTTGCCGGCGACGTGAACCGGCCGGATCTGCCGCACTACGATCTCGATCTGACCGTCGATCCTCGCGCCCGGCGGCTGAGCGGCCATATGCAGCTGGTCTTTCGCAACATGACCAGCGGCGCGCTCAACGATGTTGTGCTGCGGCTCTACCCGCAGTTCCCGCGCGACATCTTCGGCGACGGCGGGAATATCAAGATCGATGTCAGCAACGTTGTCGTGCAGAGCGTGGCGACAACCGGCAGCTACGAGGCGCGACGAACCGCGCTGCGCCTGCCGCTGCCCGCGCCGGTCGCGCCCCAGGAGCAGGTGGCGCTGAGCCTGGATTTCAGCGCCAACATCGAGCCGTGGCAGCGCAACGAAGGCACCTTCCCGCTGCCCTCGTACTACCCGATGCTGGCGGTCTGGCAGAACGGCTGGCGCACCGATGTCAGCAGCTTTCCCGATCGGGTCTATGCCACGAGCGGCCTGTATCGCGCCAGGATCAACGTGCCCACGGGCTGGACCGCGATCAGCAGCGGCAGCACCATCGGCACGACAGCCAACGACAACGGCACGACGACGTTTGAGGCCGTCACCGGGCCGGTGCGCGAGTTCGCCTTCAGCGTCGGACGCTTCGCCAGCGCCCGCGCCAGCCACGACGGCACCGAGGTTGTGGTCTATCATCGCGTAGACGACGGCCTCGACGCAGCCGCCGACGCGATGGCCAAGCACGCCGCCGCCTCGCTGGCGACCTTCAACGGCAAGTTCGGACCATATCCATATCGCGCGCTGGAGTTTCACCTGATCAACGGACGACGCGGCTACGACATCGGCGCGGAGTTTCCCGGCCTGATCGTGATTTTGCTCAACGGTCGCTACACGCAGGAGACGCGCTTTGTCACCGCGCACGAGGTCGGGCACCAGTGGTTCTACGGCCTGATCGGCAACGATATTTTCAATGAGCCGTGGCTCGACGAGGCTTTCGCTCAGTACAGCGGGATCGTGGTCGAGGAGCAGTGGGCCGGCAAAGCTGCCGCCAATCGCATGTACGATCAGAATATCACGCGGCTGTCGCGCCGGGCCACACTGCCGGCTGGATTGAGCATCGGCGAGTACAAAGCCTGGAACGTCTACTACGCCTCGGTCTATGGACGCGGCGCGCAGTTCCTGCACACACTGCGCGGCGAGATCGGCGACGCGGCGTTCTTCGGCGGCTTGCAGCGCTACTTTGCAGCGCACAAGTACGGCATCGCTCACAGCGCCGATGTGCAGACCGCGCTGGAGCAGAGCAGCGGTCGCGATCTCGATCCGCTCTTCAGGCGCTGGCTGGGCCGCTAGATCCGCAATTAAAGCACGAGTGGGACACGACTTCGGATCGTGTCCCGCTCTTTTTGTTTGCAGATATCATTCCATGGAACTAGCAGCACCCTGCAATCTCGCATAGTCACAGATCGTCTGTGCTAAGTCAGCATAGTAATCATCATACATATCCCGGTTTTCCTGTATCAGCTTACACATAATCGGGCTATGTTGATACTGATCTTTCATTGTGTTCAGCCACGTTGACAAAGAATCGTCGAGCGGTTTCTCCAACTGATCTTGCGCCCATTCTTGCACTTTTTGCTGATCCTGCATAAAAATCTGAAGCTGTTCCCATTCATTGTTATTACTCGCATAATACGTTTCCTGGGACAAAACTTCTTGGTACAAATCTATAAAAGAGAAGGCAATTGTTTCTACTCGACCATAATTAGGGTCAGTTTCTGCAATAGTCTCGCATGTAGGTTTGATTGGGCGACAACTAAAGTATGGGTACAAGATGCCTGCTTCATCATCTACGAATACACTATGCGTTGCAAGCTGTCGCTCCAACATCGTTTGATATGCCGCTTGACTGAGTGTTTTTTCAACTTGATTTGACTGTTGCCAAAGTGCCCATAATGAAACTATGACACTAATGACTGCGGCTGATTCGACTACCACTCCGATCTTAGTGAGCCGATACACTTTTTCCTCAAAAGGAGAGGCAACTTTTTCAGGAGCAGTCAATCCATCAGGCAGTTGATGAGGCTGGAACTGACTAGGCTGCGTTTCTTTCAGCTCTTCTGGGGTGTCGTCATGTAACCGCTGTATTTCTCGTCGCTCGATAAAAAAAGGAAGAACGCCGAGTAACCGCTAGACAATCTTTTCCTTAGTAACATACACGCCATTGATCTGTTTCCTCTCGCTTTGGATACTTCGCGTAATCATTGTCACACCTCCTAACGAGATTTATTTTCGGAAGATGAAGTGACATAGTTCTGCAAACCAACAAAAGAGGGTTAAACAGGGAAGCTAGGAAAAGCAAGCATGGAAGATCATGCTGTGTATCGAACGCTGTTAGCGCACATCATATCACTTGAGCGCCTCTTTTGGCACCAGCACATTGGTCAAAGCCAACTGGTAGTCACAAACCGATCTTAGATTCTAGATCATCCTCGCTCGCCGAAGATCGCCCGCCCGACGCGCACCAGTGTCGCGCCCTCTTCGATCGCCACCTCGAAGTCGCCGGTCATGCCCATCGAGAGATGGCGCCACGAGGATTCCGGGATCTGCCGAGCCAGCTCATCGCGAAGCTCACGCAGCGCCCGAAAGACTGGACGCGCCTCCTCGGGATCGTCGGCGTAGGGCGCGACCGTCATCAAGCCCTGCACCTCAAGCTGCGGCAACGCAACGATCTGCCGCGCCGCATCGACCAGGCTTGCCAGCGCCGCCTTGTTCGCCACACCGCCGACCAGATCGAAGCCTTCCTTGGTTGCCTCGCCCGACACGTTGACCTGCAACAGCACCGGCAGCCGTCTTTGGCCGAGCAGCGAAGCCTCCTCGACATGACGGTTCAGCGCCTCGGCCAGCTTCACGCTGTCGAGCGAGTGGATCATATCGAAGAGCGCGGCGGCTCGTCTGGCCTTGTTGCGCTGAAGATGGCCGATCAGATGCCAGCGCACCTGAGCATCGCGCAGCAGCTCGATCTTTTCCTCGGCCTCCTGCACGCGATTCTCGCCGCAATCCGTCACGCCGGCCGCCAGCGCCATGCCGATCCGCCGCGCCGAGTGCGTTTTTGTCACCACGATCAGCGTGATCTCGTCCGGCGATCGACCGGCGCGACCTGCGGCAGCCGCGATGCGCTCGCGTACCGCCGCGATATTCTGAGCAATCTGCTGAGCCTGTTCCATCAGTGCTCCTCGCCGCGCAGCCCGATGATCGCGGCAAATCGTCCGGTCGCGCCATTGCCGGCTCGATGCGAGAAAAAGCGATCGGCGTGATCCACAGTGCAGATTCGGCTGACCTCGATCCGCTCACGCCGCACACCGCACGCCAGCAGCGTCTCGACGTTCGACTGCCACAGATCGAAAAACGTTTGTCCGTCGCGCTCAGCCAGCACCTGCGGCTGCATCGGCAGCGACGCGCGAACTTGCTCGGCGACATGCGGCCAGACATTGTAGCAGCACGGCCCCACCGACGGCCCGATCGCCACCTGAAGATCGGCGGGCTGTGAGCCGAACGCCGTATTCATGGCGCGCACCGTCGCCGCCCCGATCTGTTTGGCGGTTCCTTGCCAACCTGCGTGCGCTACACCTACCGCGCGCTGAACCGGATCGAAGAAGAGCAGCGGCGTGCAGTCGGCAAAGCAGGCCAGCAGATACAGATCCGGCCGGTTGGTGATCAGCGCGTCGGCGGGCGGCAGCACCGAGGGCCGATCCAGCGCACCGCGCCCGGCGTGCTCCTCCGTCACCAGCAGCACATCGTCGCCGTGGATCTGCCCCGCCTGCACCACGCGCTCAGGCCGAATCTCCAGCGCTGCATAGACACGCCGCCGATTTTCGCGCACTGCTGACGGATCGTCGGGCCGTGAAAACGATATATTCAGCGCATCATGCGGCGCTTTGGAGACGCCGCCGTGGCGAGTTGTAACGGCGTGAACCAAATCGGGATGATTGAAAGAGGCGAAACGCAGTAACATAGTGACCTTGCGTTAATATCAAAACAGGGACGCCGTAGCGTCCCTGTAAGATACCATAGATCGGACCGTCGGTTATAAGTTGACCTCGACCAGCGTCACCCATGGCGAGGCGTTGCCGGCCTTGTCGATGGCTCGCACCCGCACGAAGTAGTGTCCGGCCGGCAGCGTCGGCAGTGCAACCTGCGGCTCCAGGACAAACCACTCGCCGGCTCCTTGAGCGTCGGTGCCGACATAGACCTGATAGCCCTGCACCCCGGTCTCGGCATCACTTGATGCCTGCCAGCGTACAATCTGGTTACGGCCCTGGCCCGCGTCGAGCAGCGTCGGCGTCGTGGGCGGCTGCACGTCTCGTGGCGCGGCGCCGGCGGTCAGACGCTCACCCATGTACTCATTGCAGCGCTCATGGTCGGGAAAGTTGTAGCCTTCCACAAATGCCAGCGCTACGCCACGACGATTCTTCGCCGCAACACCCTCGCCATAAAACATCTCGAAATGGAGATGCGGATTGGAATAGCTGGTGCCGGCGCTACCAACAGTGCCGATTACGGTTCCGGCGGCAACAGGCTGACCCTTGCTGAAAGGAACGCGGCTTTCGAGATGCGAGTACATCGTGTAGTAGCCGTTTCCATGCGACAGAATCACTGTTCCGCCGGCAGCACCCCACCACCAGTAGGTTCCGTCGGCAGCTGCTCGAACCGGAGCGCCGCGCGTACGACCGCTGGTATTAACAAGATCGAAAGCGTTGTCGTCGTAGCTTGTGTGAGTGCCGCAGTTATAGCCCTGGATAACTTTCCAGGTTTCGCCCAGAGGAATCGGTAGTGAAAGAGCGGGGGGCGATGCCGCGATAGTGTTCGATGGCACAAACAGGGTACCAAACACCAGCGCGCAGGCAAGCGCAAACGCAACCAGGCGTCGTGCAAGCATGTTGTCTCCTTTTCCGACGTGGGAATTGGTTTTGTCAGTGCTGCGTCATGGCAGCATCAGCGCGGCGATAGGATACCAGGCGTTTGTGAAAAAGTCAACATACTATGTTGACTAGTTACCAATCTGCTCCGAGAAAGTGCTACGGCGGATTGAAACAGCCTGGTTAGCGTCCGCAGGGAGAGCACTTGTCTGCTTGGGCATAGATCTACGAAGACGGCGGCAGATCGTCAGGCAAGAAGTGGAGGCGAACAGCAGGGCGCAGTAAATAGATCAGCAGCACCACGTTGCACACGACCAGCAGCAGCCCGTAGCCGCCCAGAGGCCCGCTAAGCGTGTACCACCCGATCATCAGCGCAAGCACGATGTGGATCTGAACAGCCGAGTTATAGCCGCGCTTTTGGAGCTGCCAGAGCTTGATGCCCGTGAGCGCAAAGCCAGACGCACCCCACAACAGCGCCAGCGAGCCGCCCACAACTCGCACGCCTACGCCATCGGCGAATAGCGTTGGTGGCAGCCATGGTTGTAACGGAGCGGGCACGTATCCATTGAGAAAGCTGCCTGCGAGCACCATGAGACATAGGCCCGTAGCTACATATAGGATACTCATGAGCCGAAGTATAAGTGGTGGACGAGCTTGAGTGAACACGGATTCCTCGGGATAGTGAGATGCTAGAAGATGATACTCCAGTGTACCACAGTCAACTGCTACGCCGTTGACATCCTGATCTTCTAGGAGTACACTAAAACCATTCGAAGCTTCGAAGTATTCGACTATTGAAATGATATGAGTGATACAAGTTTAAACGAGAGCGAGTCCACACAGCAGCTCGCACACCTGCTCCGCGACTTCGTGGCGATGGTGATGCGGCGCAGCGTTCGCGATACCATGGGCATTCTGCGGCGCGTCGAGCTGTCGATGCCACAGCTGGTAACGCTGTGGTTTCTTCGCCGCACCGGCACCGCCACAATCTCAGACATCAGCGAACATCTGAATCTATCGCTGGCGGCGACCAGCCACCTGGTAGATCGGCTGGTGACGGGCGGCATCGTCAGTCGCAGCGAGGGTGTTCTGGATCGGCGGCACAAAGAGATCATGCTGACGGAGGCGGGCCTTGCTTTGCTTGACGAGATCGAGCTGGCGCGTGTGGGCGAGCTTGCGCAGCATCTGGCCAAAATGCCGCAGCCCCAGCTTGGCATCACGATCGATGCGCTGGCTGAGGTGCTGGCCTTTCTGCACTCAACCGAGACGCGCGCGGAGCAAGAATCGGGGACCGGCGCGTAGCGCATACAGACGTTAGCTTTGAAGATTGAGGAATTATGACAACTACTCCCCCACAAAACCAGCGTATCGATTATGCATCCACGCTCGATCAGCGCACCAAGATCATGATTCTAGCCGGCGTGCTGCTGGGCTTGTTTCTCGCGGCGCTCGACCAGACGATCGTCGCAACCGCGCTGCCGGCGATCGTGGCGGAATTTCAAGGCATCGATCTGCTCTCGTGGGTCTCGACCGGCTACCTACTGGCGAGCACAACCATGGTGCCGATCTACGGCAAGCTGTCGGATCTGTACGGGCGGCGCGCGGTGCTGCTCTTCGGCATCGTCGTGTTTCTTGCGGCCTCGTCGCTGTGTGGCATCGCGGGCAGCATGCTTCAGCTGATCATCTACCGTGTGCTCCAGGGCGTCGGCGCGGCAGCACTCACCTCGACGGCCTTCGCGATCCCGGCGGATTTGTTCGCGCCGCGTGAGCGCGCGCGCTACCAGGGCATCTTCGGCGCGGTCTTCGGCCTGTCGAGCGTAATCGGCCCGTATCTGGGCGGCTTGCTGACCGACAACATCAGCTGGCGCTGGGTATTTTATGTCAATCTCCCGATCGGCATCATCGCGATGGCCTTTATCATCCTGAAAATGCCCAAGCTGGCGAGCGGCATTCGCGCACCGATCGATTGGCTGGGCACGATCCTGCTGGTGCTGGCGGTGGTGCCGCTGCTGCTGGGGCTGACGCTTGACAAGAATCTGTATCCCTGGACCTCGCCGCTCATTCTAGGGTTGTTCGCGCTGGCGATTGTGGCGACGGCCGTTTTTCTCGTCGTCGAGTCGCGCGTGGCCTCGCCAATCTTGCCGCTGGATCTGTTCCGCAACCGCACCTACTCGCTGATCAACATCATCTCGGTGCTCAACGGCGCGGCCTTCTTCGCGGCGATCCTGTTCCTGTCGATCTTTATGGTCAACGTCGTGGGCGTCTCGGCGACCGCAGCCGGCACTGCGCTGATTCCACTGACGATGGGCGTCGTCTTCGGGAATATCGCCTCGTCGTTCGTGGTGCAGCGCTTTGGCCGCTACAAGCCGATCATCCTGGTGGGGTTTGTGATCATGGCGATCGGCTTCCTGCTGCTGTCGCAGATGGACGCCTCAGTCACGACGCTGGGCGTGACACTGCGCATGATCGTGGTGGGCGTGGGCGTTGGGCCGTCGCTGCCGCTGCTGAACCTGGCGCTGCAAAACGCGGTTCCGTTCGAGAAAGTCGGCGTAGCCACCGCGAGCCGCCAGTTCTTCCAGCAGATCGGCCAGACGCTGGGCGCGGCGATCTTCGGCGTGATCCTTTCGACAACGCTTACCGCGCAGATTGCCGCCAACTTCGCGCCGATCCAGTCACAGATTCCGCCGCAGTTCCAGAGCCAGCTCGATCCCAACCAGCTGCGCAACGGCGCGTCCGGCGGCGAGGGTGCTTCAGGTGAGCAGGTCGATGTTGCGGCGCGGATTCGCCAGGGCATCGAGCAGCAGTTCGACAACCAGCGCACGCTGATCACCGCCGCGATTCGCGACAACGACGCCCAGGCGCAGACCACGCTGATCAACA
>DASWTQ010000632.1:0-10207 GCA_036402055.1 Herpetosiphonaceae bacterium | reverse complement strand
TGGCGAGCATCACGCACAGGATCGCGCCCAGCACCGCGCCGATCAGCACGCGCTTGAGCAGCACATTGACCGGCTGCGGATCGTCCTGGATCGGCGTGACCACTTTAGGAGCGGCTGCGGGCCGTGGGGCGGGAGCGGCCGCCGGCTTGGGTGCGGCGGGAGCGGCAGTACCGGCCGCAGCGGGAGCGGCTGCTGTCGTGGCGGGCGCGGTTACAACCGCCGCCGGAGCCTCGCCGGCCGCTGCTTTTTTGGCGGCGTTAGCAGCGCGGATCGCCTCAAGCTTGGCCTTTTTCTCGTCGGACATGCTCGCACCGGCCGCAGCGGGAGCGGCTGCTGTAGCGGCGGGTGCCTCCGTTGTCGCCGCCACTACCGGCGCTTCTGCTGCTGGCGCTGCGCCGCCCTCGGCCTCTTTTTTGGCGCGATTGGCGGCGCGGATAGCTTCGAGCCGGGCCTTTTTGTCGTCTGCATCTGACATATAGCTACCTCAATGAGATGGTTACACGAAAGAACATGTGCGCTATGCTGCACATAGTATAAAGCCGATTTCATTTCGCGCAACAGGCCCAGACCCGATCCGGCGTTACTGCCTCGATCGTACGTCGCCTGTTAGAGCTGCGCCGCGAAGCTGCCCAGCACATGCCGCGCGATGACCATGCGCTGGATCTCGCTGGTGCCCTCGCCGATCGTCAGCAGCCGCGTGTCGCGGTAGAGCCGCTCGACCGGGAACTCCGCCGAGTAGCCGTAGCCGCCCAGCACCTGGATCGCATCGCGACAGATCTTCTCGGATGCCTCGGTCGCGTACAGCTTGGCGATCGCCGCCTCTTTCGCGAAGGGCTTGCCCAGATCTTTGGTCCACGCCGCTTTATACACCAGCAAGCGCGATGCCTCCAGCCCGACAGCCATATCCGCGATCATGTTCGAGACCGACTGGTACGAGCCGATCGGGCGGCCAAACGATTCGCGCTCCTGGGCGTAGCGGATCGCCGACTCGTAGGCGGCCTGCGCCAGCCCGATCGCCATCGCGCCGATCGTGACGCGACCGCCGTCCAGGATTTGCAAGAACTGCGCGTAGCCACGATTCTGCTCGCCCAGCAGGTTTTCTTTGGGCACGCGCACGTCGTTGAGGAAAACCGCCGTGCTCATCGAGCCGTGCAGGCCCATCTTGTGCTCGTGCTTGCCGAAGCTCAGGCCCGGCGTGTCGCGCGGAACAATGATCGCCGAGATGCCTTTGCGGCCACGATCCTTGTCGGTCAGCGCCGTGACGATGATATGTCCGGCGATCGGCGCGTTGGTGATCCACATCTTCTCGCCGTTGATCACCCACTCGTTGCCCTCAAGATGCGCTGTGGTGCGTGTCGCGCCGGCATCCGATCCAGCCTGCGGCTCGGTCAGCCCGAACGCGGCCAGATGTTCACCTCTAGCAGCCGGAACCAGAAACTTTTGCTTCTGCTCCTCGCTGCCAAAGAGCAGGATCGGCATCGAGCCCAGGCCGATGTGCGCCAGATACGCCAGCGCCGTCGAGCCGTCGCCCCGCGCGATCTCTTCGACCGCCAGCGCTACGCTCACGGCATCCGCGCCCGCGCCGCCGTACTCCTCGGGAAACGGCAAGCCTAGCAGTCCCAGTTCGGCCATCTTGTTGAATATATCGTGCGGGAACTCGCCCGTCCGGTCGATCTCAGACGATCGCGGTGCGATCTCCTTCTGCGCAAAATCGCGCACGGTCTGCCGTATAAACTGCTGTTCTTCGGTTAGCTCAAAGTCCACGGGTGCTCCTCCTCATTGAGGATGAAAGTTTGTGATAAGTATAGCATATGAGGCGGGGCGCCTTGCCAGGCTGAACGAGCTAGCCGTACTCTTCGCCGTCAGGATCGACCACATAGAGTACACCAGCGGTAAGTACACTAAGCGTAGTGCTGAGGAGGAGAAAGGCCAGCAACGGTTGGGCAGGGTAGAAGCTGCTCGGCAAAAGTTGCGAGATCAAGTCTGCTGTGATCATAAACCCAGTATAGCCGAACAGACCAATCACGCCCCAGATAATGCTCCATCTGGCCGCACGCTTGAGCGGTTTGCGACGTGTAGCGTAAAAGACCAGCCCGGCTACTGCTCCGACTATTGCACCAACCATACCCGTCATAAGATAAAAGAATGCCAGTCCCGCCCATCCGCCAAGCTGGACATTGAACACCACAACTGCCCAAAGGATAATACTCAAACGGATGAGGAAGAGAAAGACCACTGGCGCTACGATTCCGCCGACTACGCCGGCAAGGATAGTTGCTGGAAGCCATGACAGCAACTTTGGCTGATCGTTGTTCCATGGGTATTGAGTGACGTCGTGCGAAAGGTCGTCCATACGATGCTCCTGTGGGTCCAAGATCCGCCTTGGACCCTTCGCTTTTTGCAGCGCAGATGTAGGGATCGCGATGTGGCTGTTACCCTACATCGCTGCCTGAATGACGTTTTTGCGCGGCGCAGGTTCCGGCGATATAGCCAAACGTCATCGCCAGGCCGATCGTTGCGCCGCCGCCGGGATAGCCCGCGCCCGTGATGCCCGCCATCACATTGCCGGCCGCGAATAAGCCCTCGATCGGCTGGCCGCTGATGTGCAGCACCTGGCTCTCGCTGTTCACGCGCACGCCGCCTTTGGTGCCCAGCGAGCCCACGTGGATCGGCACGGCGCAGAAAGGCGCAGAATCGATCGTGCCCAGGCTGGGATTCGGCGTGTGGCTGGCGTCGCCATTGTCGCGATCGTGGGCGCTGTTGCCGCGTCCAAAGTCGGCGTCGACGCCGGAGCGGGCAAACTCGTTGAAGCGCTCGGCAGTCTGCGCCAGCGCCTGCGGATCGATCTCCAGCCTGGTGGCCAGCTCTTCCAGGCTATCGGCGCGAATCAGCCAGTCGGGCAGCGGAAAGCCGGGGATCGGAATGTAGGTGTGCAGGGCGTAGCGCGACAGGTAGTTCTGATCCAGGATCAGCCAGGCCGGCACGTTGGGCCGCTCGTAGATGTTCGGATCGAAGTGCAGCAGCGCCTTGGTGATGTCGTTGTAGGTGAGCGACTCGTTGACAAAGCGCTTGCCGGCGCGATTGACGATCATCGTGTGCGGCAATCCCCGCATCGTCGTGAAGTCGCCGCGTGCAAGCGGCTGGCCGTCGTAGGTTTCGCCGGGCAGTGCGTGCGCCGGACACCACCAGGCGTCGCTCATGTTAGCCAGATCGGCGCCCAGCGCCATCGCCATGCGCAGGCCGTCGCCCTCGTTGGCCGGCGGGCTCTGCGGATGCGTCAGGTGGCCGCCCAAAAACTGCGCGTTGAGCTGCTTGTCCCACTCGAAGCCGCCGCTGGCCAGCACGATGCCGCGCCGTGCCAGAATCTGCACCGTCTTGCCGTCCTGCTCAGCCTCCACACCGACCACACGATCGCCGCGCGTGATCAGACGCCGCACTCTGGCGCCCAGCACCGGCTCGATCCCGCGATCCAGCACTGCCGCGAGCAGATGTCCGGCCAGCGCGGTGCCGAAGCTGACGACGCCTTGCTCAAGCCGCTGCTGCACCAGCTCGATCGGCGTGTTCAGCGGATTAGCGTTCAGCCCGTACTGGCGCAGCTCGTTGATGCTGAGCGGCAGCGCGCCGAAGATCGGGCTGCGCCGCAGCTTGGCTGCCCACTCGCCAAGCGTCGTCGTATCGAAGATCCCGGCGTCGAGGGAGCGACCGCGCTGCTGGCCGCCGTCCATCTCGGGGTGGTAGTCGGGAAACTCGGTGATCATCTCCAGCTTGAGCGTGGTCTGCTCCTCGACGAAGCGCAGCATGTCCGGCCCGCGATCGACAAACAGCTCGATCAGCTCGGCATCGCCGCGACCGTCGGCCAGGCCCGTGATGTAGCGGATCGCCTCCTCGCGCGAGTCGTGGAAGCCGGCCGCGATCAAATGGTGGTTGCAGGGAATCCACAGCGCGCCCGCCGATACCGCCGTTGTGCCGCCTACCAGCTCGGTTTTTTCCAGGATCGTGACGTGCGCGCCCTGCTCGTGGGCAGCCAGCGCCGCCGTCAAACCTGCGCATCCGGTCCCGACAATCAACACATCGGTCGTTCGATTCTGCGTCGGTGCGTGCTCGTTCTGGATCATGGGGGCTCCTCCTAAACGATCCGGTTTTGATCAACCGCTGAGCAGTATTATGGGGTTGAGAGAACCAAGAACCAAGAACCAAGAACCTAAAACAAACGATCAAAAAAACAAAGGAACAAAGAGTTAGATTGATTACTTGTTCCCTTGTTCGTTTGTTCGTTTGTTCCGTCGATCAGAAGAGGTCGTCTACGTCGTCGAGAATTTGCTGGTAATCTTTCTTGACGGCCATTTTGGGCGCGACCGCAGCGTAGAATGTTTCGTCGTAGGGCCGTGTGCGAATCACGACCGGCATCGGTACGGCATGGCCGAGGATCATGGCCTGCTGCCGTGTGTCGAGGCTAGCCAGCACGGCCCGCAGTCGCGCCGCGCCGCCGACGCCGGTAAAGACCGCGTCGATGTCGCGCTCGTCGTTGAGCAGCGCCGTGATGCGCGAGCCGAGCTGCGACATGACCTCGTTGTCGATCGCGCTGGGCCGCTGGTCCACGATCAGCAGCGTGACGCTGTACTTGCGCAGCTCGCGAGCGATCGTGCCGAAGATCGTTTGTTTAGCGGCCTGCGGATTGAGGAACTTGTGCGCCTCTTCGACGGTGATCACCAGCGGACGCGGTCGATCTGCCTCGCGCTTAGACTGAAGATAGGTCTCGGTCTGCTCGACCCAGCGCTGGTGGATGCGCCGCGTGATGATGTTGGCGACCAGCATGTAGGCCAGCGTCGAGTTGTGCTGCCCAAACTCCAGCACCACGTGATTGCCCGCGACCAGTGCGTCGATGATGCCGTTGACCGACGAGACCGGCGCTTTTTCGCGCACAAAGCCCAGCCGCGCTACCTGCTCCAGCTTACGCTTGAGCGCCGCCAGCGAGCCGCTGTGCGCGCCGCTGCTCTTGGCGAACTCTTCCAGCGCCGTCGAGTCCATCGATCGCAGCCGCTCGAACCAGCTCTTGCCGAAGTGATCGACCAGCAGATACGACGACTCGGCGGCGGTCGCGGTCAGATTTAGCTCGTCCTGAAGCAGAATAATATCTTCGACGTCGATCTGATCCAGGCCGATCACGACCTCGCTGTCGATCGCGACGCCGCGCTGCCGCGACGATTTGGGATCGAGCGAGTAGACCAGCACCTGGTGGCCGAAGAGCTGGCGCAAGCCTTTGACAAAGATGTTGTCTTCGGACTTGGAGTCCCAGCCGTACTCGGAGTGCATGTCGAAGATCAGCGTGCTGGCGGCGTTGGTTTTGATCACGCCGCAGAGCAGCAGCCGTGTCAGAAACGATTTGCCGGTGCCCGACTTGCCGAAGACGCCGTTGGAGCGCTCGACCAGCCGCCCGAGATCCAGGCAGACCGGAATGTCCATGTCGAGCGGCATGCCCATCTGAAATTTCGTGCCGCCCTCCGCGCCAAAGACCTGCGCGAAGTCGCTCTCGTCGGCGGTATGCACCGGCGCGAAGTGACGCGGCACTGTGCGCACCGGCCTTAGCCCCTCCAGCGCATCGACCATCAGCATCGGCGACACGTTGAATGTGCCGTAGGTTGTGGTGCCGCCAAGCACACGGCGCAGAAAATCGTCGCTGTCGGGCGGCGGATCGGCCAGCACATCGCGGTTGGCGGCGTCGAGCTTGACGTCGCTGATCATCGAGAAGAACTGGTGCTGCTCGCCCTGAATCACGACGAACTGGCCAACGCGCAGCTCCTCGATCGAGCAGGCGGCGTCGAGCCGCACGGTCAGGCCATCGGTCAGTGAGCCCGCCACAACCGTGCCGAGTTTCTCTCTATCTGGTAGGCGCATGAGGCGTTCCTGGTAGGTGAAAGCAAGTAGCGCAAGCATACCATATGATGAGAACAAAAGAACAAAGGAACAAGGGAACAAACGAAAGAACAAACAAACAAGGGAATAAAGAACAGAAGATTAGATAAGTGAGAAAATGGCTTACAATCCTCACAAACAAATCAATCTGTAGAGACGTGATTCATCACGCCCTGAAAAGCATAATCACCATTGATATTTCGATGATTGCGTCAATCTTTATTGCTACGATCTTCCCCTTCTCCTATCGCAATGGGAGAAGGGGTTAGGGGATGAGGGCCTGGCTAATAATCCGAGTGAGGGCCTGCTCTTCCTGCTCCCTCGGTTCTTGGTTCTTGGTTCTTGGTTCTCCGACCGAAACATACGTTTGACATAAGCCACGGTTTGCGCTACCATCCCGGCTCATGAATTAATCATACCGGACACGGAGCCGCCCGATTATGCGCGACCAGCTTGATCAGTTTCTGGCACATCTTGCTAGCGAACGCAAGCTTTCAGCCAATACTACTTCTGCGTATCGTACCGACCTGGAACAGTTTATCTCGTTCGTCGCCGATCGCGGTCATAATGCATGGCACAGCTTGCAGCGCGACGACGTTATTGCGTTCCTGATCTTCTTGAAAGAGCGACGCTACGCGACCTCGACCCTTGCCCGCCGTACTGCGGCCGTTAAATCGTTCTGCGATTTTCTGGTCCGCTCCAAAGTGATCGAAGCCGATCCCACCGCCGATCTCGACTCGCCGCGTGTCGACCGCACGCCGCCGCTGGCGATCTCAGTTGTTCAGGTCGATGAGCT
Organism: Herpetosiphonaceae bacterium; assembly: GCA_036402055.1. GTDB lineage: Bacteria > Chloroflexota > Chloroflexia > Chloroflexales > Kallotenuaceae > LB3-1. The sequence goes on along the minus strand of DASWTQ010000632.1, from coordinate 3,498 downwards.
GCTCGAATTGCCGCTGCGCTCATCCGGCCCGGAGGCGCTGCGCGACAAAGCGATGCTGGAGCTGCTGTACTCCACCGGCATGCGCGTCTCGGAGCTGGTCGCGCTTGACCTCGCCGATGTGAATCTTGAGGCCGAGTGTGTGCGCTGTAGCGGACGCAACAAAGAGCGCCAGCTGCCGATCAGCGTTTCCACCGTCACCGCGCTGGAAGAATATCTCGATATTGCGCGTCCACAGCTTGCGCGCGGCAGCCGCCACGTCGACAGCGCGCTGTTTCTCAACCATCGCGGCAAGCGCCTGACCCGCCAGGGCTTCTGGCTGATCCTGAAGCGCTACGCCAAAGACCTGGATATTCATGACCTGACGCCGCACACGCTGCGCCACTCGTTCGCGACGCATATGCTGGCCAACGGCGCGGACCTGCGCTCGGTGCAGCAGCTGCTGGGCCACGCATCGATCTCTACTACCCAGATCTACCAGCAGGTGGGTCAGGCAGCAGCCGGCGAAAAGCGCCAGCGCATCGTCAGCGTCGAAGACTAGCCACGCTCTGCTTTCGATAAGGACACAGTGATCGCTGTGTCCTTATTTGTGTTTAAGCCGCGATCTCGTCGTTGCAAATATAGAACTCTTGTGCTATAAGCTTAAGACGAGCTGTAGCAACAGGAGAAATTTTATGCGGCTGACACACGTTCGGTTGTTGGTCTCCGACCATGACGCCTGTTTGCGATTCTACCGCGATACTCTCGACTTTGAGCTGATCATGGGTGGAGAAAGCCAGGTCTATAGCGAGCTGAAAGCAGGCGACGGCATCATCCTGGCGCTCTTTCTGCGCAAGTTCATGGCCGAGGCGATCGGCACACAGGAGCTGCCGGCCGACGCCAGCGCTCAAGATCGGGTGGTGCTCACGTTTGAGGTCGAGAACGTAGACGCGGCCTATGAACGATTGCGTGAGCGCGGCGTGGAGTTTGTGTCAACGCCCGAAGATCGCCCGGATTGGATGATCCGCACGGCGCATTTTCGCGATCCCGACGGCAACCTGATCGAGATTAATCATCCGCTGGCGAACGATCGGTAAAACGGGCTGCGTGGCGACATGGCTGCACAAAGACGAAGCATTCACGGCCGGAGTGCGCGCTGGTGCCCGGCGAAGGAGCGATTAACAGCATGGCAGAGTCGAAGGTTGACACGATCGTACGCGAGCACGGGCGGCGGGTTGCCGTTCACCACGTGACCGACGGCGACTCAGAGCGAACGCTGGTCTTCTGCCATGCCGCTCCTGGCTCTGCCACGTTCGACCCCGACCCCGAGCAGACACGGACACGCGGCGTCACCTTGCTTTCCGTGGATCGACCCGGCTATGGTCAGTCCGATCCTGTCTCGGGCGCAGACTGGGCCAGCGTCAGCTCAGCCGCCGACGATGTAGCCGCCATGCTGGACCAGCTTGGTCGCGGGCCGGCCGGTGTGGTGGGCTGGTCGGCGGGTGGTCGCGTCGCGCTGGCGCTGGCTGCTCGTCGTCCCGATCTCGTGGATCGTGTGGTGGTGGTCGCCACGCCGGCGCCGCATGAGGAGGTGCCGTGGATTCCAGATGAGCAGGCGGCGGGATTGGAGCAGCTGCGGGGCTTGCCTGCCGACGCGGTCCACGCGGCGCTGAGCCAGCAGCTAGAGTCGCTGCTGCCACAAAGCGCGGATATGACCGAGGCGCTGCCGCTGCTGGGCGCTACTCCCGCCGACGATGCGGCTCTTGCGCTGCCGGGTGCTCGTGATCGGCTCCATCGCATGCTAGAGGCTGCGTTTGCCCAGGGCGTTGCCGGCATGGTCGGCGATATTGCGGGCTACTGTTTACAGCCGTGGGGCTTCGAGCCAGGCGAAGTTCAGACGAAGACGTTGCTGCTGTACGGCTCCAAAGATCCGGTGGCCGGCTCCCGGCACGGCACCTGGTGGCAGAAGCATCTGCCGAACGCGCGTCTTGAGGTTGTTCCAGGCGCGGGACACCTGCTGATCTTGACGATGTGGCATCGCGTGCTGTCGTTTCTCGCGCCGCGCACAAAGCGGTAGCAGTGAGCACACGTCGATCAGGGCCGCGTTCCCAATTCGCGCCGGTAGGTTTTTGAGCGCGCGTGGGTCGCGTCGGTGCGAATGCGCCACTCTGTGGGTGCGAAGTGGCATTCCCTGAGCCACTGGAAGATCGGCTCATCCGCTCCTGGCGCGATCTCAATCCGATCGGCAGCGGCGAAAGGATAGATCGCCTGTTCGCCGCTGAGGACGACAAAGAAGTACTTGCCGCCGCGTCCCGGCAGAAAGACCGGTCCATTCCACTCCTCGTGGCGCTGTGTGGAAGGCGCCTTGGGCTGGGCCATCTGCGCGCTGAACAGCGGCTGGTTGCCATGCCGTACGTCGATCAGCGGAGTGCTCGTGTTGAGCTGGATGTCGGCGTGTGTGTACGGCGTGTTGAACAGGCGGCGCTCGGTCCAGGCCAGCACGCGCGAAGAGTTGAAGGCATGCGCCAGATAGAAGCTGTCCGGCTGCGGCTGCTCACGATCCGTGCAGGTCGCGACGGTCATAATCAGCTCGCGAAAGCTGAGGCCCTTCCAGACCAGCGCGGTCGCACTGATCACCAGGTGGGCGGTGCCGCCCGAGGCATCGGGGAGCAGCCCGTGTGGATGCAGGAGCGTCTGCCAGAAGCCGAGTTCGGCCGTGCCATACAGCGTGACCTCGCGAACATGGTCGATCTCAGCCGTATAGCGAATGCGATCGGGGCGAGTAAATGAACTCACGGCGCGGCTCCTGCTCCATAGCACTACACATTGACAGGCTTCGATCATAGCGTGTGTGCGAGAAGCCTGTCAATCAGAACCATCGTGTCCGCAAAGGTTTACTGGCATTCCGTCTCGCTGAGATCAAATTGAATCTGCCCGTTTGCGAGATGTACTGCATAGGTAAAGGTGCACGTAACGCCCGCAGAACTGGTGGTCGTCGAGCTGACATGGTTGCTGAGCATATGCATCAGCTCGTCTTTATCCAGCCGCTGGAAGTGCGACTCGGAGCTGCCCTCATACACGAGCGCACCGGCCGGATCAGTCAGGATAAAGGTCGATCGGACGTAGCCTGAGTAGATCGCGTTGCCCGAGGGCGTGATCGTTTCATTTGCTACACCCTCGGCCGTCATACACGCTAGATAGCCGTCGTCGTCGTGGCAGTTCGAGTCGCTGATCCGAATGGCGCCGTTTCCAGGGGCAGCCTGAGCCGGCGATCCGATCAACAAGCTCATCACGCCTAAAGCCAGCACGGTCAAGCCTACAAAAATCGATCGTTGAGCCGCGAACATCATCGTTCCTCCTTCGATTCCAAACACACGCTCTGTGCGCTGAATGCATACGTTCCTGGATGTGCGCATTGTAGTGAGGGCCGGAGCAATTGCTACCGAACTTTTGACTAAGATGCATGTCCGACCTTGAGCAGAGCAAGGGTTAGACGGATTGCGCTAGGTCTGTGATCGCGGT
>DASWTQ010000631.1:0-12250 GCA_036402055.1 Herpetosiphonaceae bacterium | reverse complement strand
GAGAATCGTTTCACGCGTGCGCAGCGCCATGCCGGCCAGGCCCTTCGCCAGCACCAGCGACGTTTCTTCGGGATCGTCGATCTCCTCGCCGTCGATCAGCGTAGCGATCTTGCGCCAGCTCACCCTGCGCGGATGCTTGATCAGCACGCTGCCCTGAGTCGCACCGATCAGATTGACCATCACGTTGAGCGTCTCGCGCACCAGCTGATCGACATCCAGCGTGCTATTGAGCTGCTGGCCGACGTAGCACAGCATCTCGTTTTTATCGCGCTCGTTGATCAGCTCGTCCTGCACCTGCTTGAGCCGCAGCAGCGCGCGCACCTTGGCGATCAGCTCGGCGCTCTGGACCGGCTTGGGCAGAAAATCGTCGGCGCCAACATCCAGGCCGCGAATTTTATCAGTCAGATCCTGCTTAGCGGTGATGAGCATGATCGGGATGTAGACATCGTGGTTTTTCCGCACATGCTCGATGACTTCGTAGCCGCTCATACGCGGCATCATCACGTCAAGCAAGACCAGATCAGGCTCTTCCTGCTTGACGAGATCAACCGCTTGCAGGCCATCGCTCGCCGTCAGAATCGTATAGCCCTGCGACCGGAGAATCATGCTCAGCAGATCAACGTTATCCTCATGATCATCGACGATTAGAATCCGCGCCGGGTTTTGTGCATTCATGACCCAATCCTCAGTTTCCGCGCAGGTGCATGCTACTATCGATCTACGTAAACGCTATGAGCATGAGTCTACCAGCAGTGCAAGTATTATTGTCAGTCGTCGAAGGGTACTGTTGGATTAGCAGATTCCGAAAAGATCGCCCTGCTGGAGTGCAAGATCGCTGTGCCAGCTGGCGCTTGGCCGGTTGCGCTCAGCAATCTCGATCTTGACCGGCGGCAGATCCTGCATTGCAAGGTAGTTGCGAACGATTTTGATAACACCCTTGGGGTGCTCGTTCGCCTTCTCCGAAAGATGGCCCAGCCAGATGTCGCGCTGCCGGCCGTCTTGCCCGATCGCTTCGATCAGCTGCGCGGCTTGCAGGTTCGACAGATGGCCGTAGTCACCCATGATTCGATGCTTGGTGCTCCAGGGATAGGCCGTCGCCAGCAGCCGCTCACGATCGTGATTGGCCTCGATAACAACCAGATCAGCCTCTTGAAGCGCGGAAACGATGTGTGGCTGAATATGCCCAAAATCCAGGGCAATGCCAACTGTCCAGCCCTGATGGCGCAACAACACGCCCGCTGGCTCGGCGGCATCGTGGGGCAGGGCGAAGCTCCAGACCTCGACATCGCCTACGCTGGTTCCATCCGCATGCAGCATCCGCACATCCACGCCCTGAAGTGCCGGTTCCAGAGCGCGGGCGGTTCCTGGTGTACAGACGATCGGTACCTGAAAGCGCCGGGCCAGCGGGCCAGCGCCCTGCGCATGGTCGTGATGCTCATGCGAGACCACGATCGCCGTCAGGGTGCCTGGCTCGACGTCGTGCTGGCGCAGCACTCGCTCCAGCGCGCGGGCCGAAAGTCCAGCGTCTATCAGGAAAACTCCAGCAGTTGTGCGCACCAAGAACGCGTTACCGCTGCTGCCGCTGGCTAGTGATCGAACTTGGAGGCTCATCCGCCTGATTATAACACGCTCATCGCCCGCCGATTGGTTCATTGCACGGCGGCATTTGGGCCACATGCCAGCGGAACATCTGCAATCATCTCCGGGAGCAAAAAAGTGTCCGAAGCGCTTAGGCCTCGGACACAGGTGTGGAGAGTGGGTTTTCGCTAGAAGGGCGTGTCGCCCGATGGCGTATCATCGTTGGGACGCGCATCCAGGAACATAATATCGTCAGCGCGGACCATCACGCGCTTGCGCTTGTTGCCGTCGCGATCTTCCCAGGTATCCGTGCGCAGGCTGCCGGTCACACGCACACGGCTACCTTTGCGCAGATTGGCGACAGCGGTCTCGGCCAGCTGATCCCAGGCCACGACGTCGAGCCAGTCGGTATCGTAGCTCCACGAGCCGTCCTCGTTGCGATTGCCCAGACGCTTCGTCGCAACACTAAACTCGGCGATCGCGACGCCCGATGGTGTATAGCGCTGCTCCGGCTCGTTGCCCAGCCACCCGATCAGCTCAACATAGTTAACAGTTCCTCGCACCGGCTTCATGTCAAACCTCCAAATATCACACGGCTGTCGTGGCGCACGCTCACCATGCGTACGACTCAGGCCAGTAGTATAGCAGAATGTGTAAGGTTAGTGACCCTCGGTTGTGCCGAAGGTCACTGCTGGCCTGGAGTTATGCCGCGCGGCGGGTGTTGCCGTTGGCAGTGCGCGGGCGGATCTGGCGTGGCCGCTGCTGCCACTCGCTGAGAAGCTGGCCGGCCTCATCCATCGAGAGGTCCGACAGGACGCGATCGCCGAAGCGGGCGCGCAGCTCACCTTCGAGATCGATACCGCGCTCGTCCACCAGCCGCTCAAGGGCACGTACCTGACGCTGCGTGGCGCGCTCGCCAATCGGCAGGATCGCCTGGCGATCGGCGACCGGCTCAGCGACCGGCGCGGCGGGCTCAGGCTCATCTTCGACGGGCTCAGCCTCGGCTGGCTTTTCTGCCTCGGGCTCGCTGGTCTCGGCCTCACCGGCCAGCACGCCCTTCAGCTGGTCGATCAGCTCGGAGGCTTCGCGCTTGGTAAGCGTCAGCAGGTTGAACATGCGCTCGCTGGCGAAGGCGATCAGCCGCTCGTTGTCCCAGCTCAGCTCCTTGAGCAGATACTCCATGTACTGGCGCTGCTTCTCGCTGGCGGGCGCGTCTGGCTCGCGGATCGTCACCGGCAGCGGCTGCACGACAACATGCTCACGCAGATCGCGGACCTGGGCTTCGACGGCGGCGCGCTGCGCCTCGTACATACGCAGACCGGTCGCAACTGCCTGCGCGATCTGCTCGTCGCTGGCCGTGGGCGGAAGCGTGATGGTTTCTTCGAGCGTGTAGTAATCGTCGCCGACTTTGACGGCAGCCCGCATCGTGCGCGTGACGCTGGTCGGGACTGTTTCCTCATGCTTAGGCATTGTGATTTCCTCCGTTTTTGGGTAACTACTCCGGTTCGTATAGTTATGTGAAGCCGAATTATAGCACATTCGTTCGTTCTATGCAAGGTTTAGCGCATTGGTAAGCGCTTTCTTGCTTCATTAGACGCGGCTTCACACCTGCCTTGTGAGGACAGTATAGCCGGGTGTTGTGACAGGTACGGTCACAAGATTCAGGAAAAAGAGGTTTTGTGGGAGATCTTGAGGAGGAAAGGTACGCGGCAGAGCTTCACATTCTGCTCTGCCGCGAAGATCGAGCGCTACTCGCCGGCGATGTGCGCGCAATCGTTGACGTGCAGCACCTGCGGGCCGGCCTGAAACTCGACGGTCGAGATCGCGCAGTTGGCAGGCACGTAATCTCGCCAGGCGTTGCCGTGGCCATGCGACCAGATCGACAGCGCGGTGCTGATCACGCCGCCGTGACTGACAATCACCACCGTACTGCCGGGATGCGCCATCGCGATGCCATAGAACGCGCCCATGGTGCGCTCGACAAACTCACGGATCGACTCGCCGTTGGGATAGCTTTCGTCGAGGGTCTGCGGCATCGCGGCATCCAGCGTGAGATTATCTGTGCCGTCAAGATCGCCGAGATGCATCTCTTGCAGCGCATCGCGCAGCCGTGGCGTCAAGCCCAGCGCCGCGCCGATCGCGTCTGCGGTTTGAGATGCGCGCAGCAGCGAGCTGCTATACAGCGCTTCGATGGAATGGTCTTCTGCTTTCAGCCGGGCGGCGACGGCACGCGCCTGCTGCTGGCCGCGCTCAGTCAGCGGATCGTTGCCGCGACCCTGCATCCGCCCGGCGACGTTGGCATCGGTCTCGCCGTGACGGACGAGCAATAAACGTGTAATCGGAAAGGTAGCATTGTGCATAAGCTTTTATAATCCGCAACTTTTCAGAACAATTCGATCGGCGCGCCGAGCGAGATTATACACTAACTTGTTGATGTAATCCCTGGCGAACACGCGATCAGCCTGTGCTATCGCTACAATGCATACACAACCTCAGGGCGGTTAATGACTACTGATCATGCGACGTGTGACTCGTCTCAATGCTTTATGAATCGAGGTGGTCTGTCATAGAGCCGTATGCAGCGACGTTGCACTCGTTGATGAGCATTCCTCCACATGGGGAAACGATCGCGAATAAGGCAACATCGCTGCATACAGATCCTCGGCGAAACATCGGGAAGACCTACCAGTTTATTCCGTCGTCGCAACTACTAAGAAATTGATAGAGCCATCCATTTCGAACTGGACGTTCTGCGAGAAGTTGAACGAGAACGTAAACGAAACGGTACTCCCGGAAATGTTCACATCGTTGACATTGACAATGGTCGGTCCTCGATAGTGGTAAAGCGAACCATCGGTGTAATTATCCAAATTCAGACCGCGTAACGCGACTTCAGCTGTTGCGACGGGGCTACTAAACGGAACTGAACCGGTATAGGTGCCGCTACCCTTGACGGCCACACTGGTCGAGCCAAACACGACGTTCATGAATCCCTCCTTAACATTCGTCAAACATCGTTGATCCACCAGTCAAGGTGGACGTGATCCACAGGGCTGAGCTATTGATCGCCTTGGGCAGTGTACTTCCGCTCTACCGAACTACAATTCGCAGTGCTGTGTTGGGAGCGCTCGATCGCTTAGGATTTGTGCAGGTGTAACCCTCCTTCCATCAAGATCAGCGTACCGTCAACCCGATACACTCCGCGATGAGGATGCTTTGCTAGTTCTTGTTGCTGTTCAACCGGGCGTAGCTGCATTACACCATGCTAAGGCGATGCATCAATGTCGGTTTTCGACATAAAAACCGACATAATCGTTAGCACCGGGTGATTTGTGGGACAGAGATAGAAGGGGTCAATGCAAGCTGCTGACAAAGCAGCACCCGCAACTAGCTCAAATGATGTATGAGAGCTAGTTGCGGGATTCGTGCGGTTTTATTGAGGGGTTACAGATGGCTTCTGGATGCTCTGCTCAGGAGCCGCTGTTGGATTGTCGAGTGTAGCGCGCTTTAACTTCGTCGGGCTCGGCCGGCCGTGAGGCTTGCCCATCGCGGATGTAGGGCCGGTTCGAGAAATAGTAAACCGGCTCGTGGCCACGCGGGATGCGAATCGCCAGCACCAGCAAGCCGTTGGCCTCGATGAAATCGGGCGCGACTACAATCGCCGGCTTGACCATCCGGCTGGCAGCGTAGATCGCCTTGCGCCAGCGATCGCGGCCCTCGACATCGTCGGCGCCGTTGATGCCGGAGATCGTGCCGTCGTTGCGCACGCCGATGAGCAGCACGCCGCCGCCGCTGGTGCCGAACGCCGCGATATGCCGGGCCAGATCGCGCTGAAGATCCGGGCTATCGACGCTGCCGTAATCTTTGAAGTCGACCGCCTGGCCCTCGCCGTCGTGGATCAGCTCGGCGATGTCGACGCGCCGCTCGCCAAGCACCGCCGGGATCGGCGGCCAGGCCTGAAGATCGCAGTCGCAGGCCGCGCACTGATAGGTCACATCGTCGCCGCTGCCGATCTCACGCGGCCAGCTGAGCGGATCGCCCGGCCACTGCGCCATGACATAGCCGCACGCGACGCAGATCAAGGCATCGCGCGGCAAGCCTGCGGCGGCTTCGAGATGAGGAATAGGCTGTTTGAACGCCATGCTTTCGTCTCTTGACGCTGCGCTACGACTCCTGGGCAGCCTGGAGGCGCCCGTTATCCCGCGCCACCGCCGCGCGAAAGCTGTCCGGCACGGGCTGTGAGCGCTGCGACTGGTAGTTGTACCAGACCTGCACTGTACGACCGCGCGCGATCAGCTCACCATCGGAGCAGCGCTGGATTCCGTAGTCCATAACAAAGCTTTTGGTGCCGATCTCGCTCACGCGTACGCCGACATCCAGCTGATCGCCGTAGTGCGCCGGACGCAGATAGGAGACCGTCGCCTCGGCCAGAATAAACGCCAGATCAGCGACATCCATGCCGCCGATCAGCTGCAAGCCATAGCCGATCCGCGCCTGCTCCATATAGGTCAGATACACCGCGTTATTGACATGGCCCAGCGCGTCAAGATCACGAAAAGAAACAACGATCGATACCTTATAGGGATAGTGCACGTTTTCTCCCAGCTGATTGATCAACTCACCGTTTGATCGTAGCATATTTTGGGCCGATCGCCGGATCGCGAGTACAATATGCCTGATTGAAGGTGAGCCTATGATGATGCTGGTGGAGATCTACGGCGCGACCGAGGACATGGAGACCCGTCACGGCTGAGGGCCGCAGGTGCCTTCGTCGGAGGCTGCCGCCGCGCTACGCCAATCGCTGAGCCGCATCTATGGCCCGGAGATCGCCCTGCGCTACTATGATCTCGATGATCCCCAGGTGCAGATCGACCACGCCGAAACGCTCGACGAGCTGCGCGACAACCGGCTGCCGCTGCCGGCAATCTTTCTCGACGGCGAGCTGATCTACGCCGGAGCGATCAACCTGCTGCGGGTTGTTGCCGCGATTGGCCGCGCCTACCAGCGCCGAAGCTAGGACTGCTCAAGCTGCGCCTCGCCCTGCTGCCGCCGGTACTCATCGGTGGTGCAGATGCTGGCCAGATCCGGCTCGCGATCCAGCCAGACCAGCCCATCCAGATGATCGATCTCGTGCTGCATCATTCGCGCCAGCGGCCCCGTCGCCTCGTAGCGCCGCTCAAGACCATCGGCATCCAGCGCCACAACCGTTACACGCGTCGGGCGATACACCGCACCCCAGATCGCGCCGAAGGTGATGCAGGACTCGTAGACGTACTCCTGCTCACGGCTCCAGCGCTCGAAGCGGGGATTGATCAGCACCAGCTGCTGATCCTGAAAGTCGACCACGATCGCCCGCAGCGGCACGCCAATCACCGGAGCGGAGAGCGCACGGCCCCAGCCGTGACGCTGGCGAAAATCGCGCAGTGTATCCCACAGATCAGCCAGCAGCGCCTGGATCTCGGCGCTGTGCACATCGCCGATCGGCTGCGCCGCCTGACGCAGCAGCGGATTGCCCAGTTGGAGCGTCGGTCGAACAGCCATAGCTCAGCCCTTTGCAGAACGAAGGAACAAAAGAACCAACGAACAAAGGAACAAAACGAAAGAACCGAAAACCGAGAACCAAGAACCAAGAACCAAGAACCGAGAACCAAGAACTGAAACGAAAGAACCAAGAACCGAGAACCGAGAGCGCACGTTGACCACAACAGCTCGGTAGTATTGAACTTATCTTCTGTTCTTTGTTCTTTGTTTGTCTGTTCTTCTTTGTCTGTTCTTCTTCGTTTAGCGTGTTACATGCGCTTCCGTCAGATCGACGACGATGCGGGGCTCTTCAACCGGCTCTTCCATCTCGGGCGTCATCCAGACGTAGGTTCGGCCCGGAATAGTGGTCATGCCGATCGGACGGCCATCGCGGTTGATCGCGACAAGGCTCATGATCGCGCTGGCCGGATTGTCGGTGGCGTGGGCCAGATCGAGCATCGCCTGGCGACAAGCCTGCTCCAGGCCGAAGCCCAGCCGCTGGTAAAGCACCACCGAGCGCGCCGTGCTACAACGGATCGCGATCTCGCCCCAGCCGGTGCAGCCGCACGCGCCGTGCCGGTTATCGGCGTAGTTGCCCGCGCCGATGATCGGCGAGTCGCCCAGACGGCCGGGATATTTCCAGGCCCAGCCGCTGGTGCTGACCGCGCAGGCGATATTGCCCTGGTTGTCCTGGGCGATAAAGTTAACGGTTCCGGCGGCGCGCTCAGGATCGGCGGTGATCTTGGCCAGCCGCGCAAGATTGCCCTCGATGCCGCCGGTCAGCCAGTCGCGCTTGTCCTCGGGGAGCGCGCCGCTGATGCCCTGGCGATACACCTCGGCGGCTTCCTCGGTCAGCAGATTCTCAGCCTGAAAGCCCATCTCAGCGGCAAAGCGGCCCGCGCCCTCGCCGACCAGCATCACATGCGGCAGCTCTTCCATCACCTTGCGCGCGACCGAGATCGGATGTTTGTAGTTTTTGAGCGCGCCGACCGCGCCCGCATGCAGCGTGCGACCATCCATGATCGAGGCGTCAAGCTCGACCTCGCCCATGACGTTCGGATAGCCGCCGTAGCCGACGGTATGATCGTCGGGATTGGCCTCGACCAGCCGTGTCGCCGCCTCGACGGCATCAAGCGCGCTGCCGCCGCCGCGTAAGATCTCGATTGCTTCCCGGATGCCAACGATTCCATTGGCGCTTGTAACGACGATCATGCTGCACCTTTCTTGAACATTCTCGCGGATTATAGCAAGTTGCTACTGATCTGAATATAGCATCTAAAACAGCCGCTCCTGCTGCACGGCTGAGGTGCCGTCGCGATGCACGCCCAGCGCCGCGCTCAACATGCGCACGCCGCTCTTGCCAGCGCGCAGCCGCCGTGTATGGGTCGGAACCGGCGTCTTTGGCGTTGGGGCCAGCGCAAAGATCGGCACACTGACCGAGCGCGCGGTAGCCAGCAGATCCTTGTGCTCGTCCGGCACCGACAGCAGCGCCACGATCGCGTCGGAGAGCGCGATCAGAGTCTGGGAGATCGCCTGCGCGGACGCCGGATCGGGCTGCGCGGTGGGCGCTGAGGCTGAGATCAAGGTGCAGCGCTTGGCGGTGACCAGCTTCCACAGATCCGAGGGCAAGCGCTGCCGCGCCAGCATCAGGCCGTGCGGAACGCCGAGCAGCGCCGGCGTGACGAGATCGGAAGACGCGCTGTTCGCAAGCAGCCCAAAGCCGACACGCCCGTCGAGCGCGCTGCGGATCGCGGTCCACTGCTCGATCACCTTCGGCTCGGGCTCGACCGGCGGCAGAACAAGCGTCAGCGGCTGCTCAAGCGGCCACGGACCCTGGACATACACCACCAGTGGTGGCTCCGGCAGCGCTTGCAGCCGCTCGGGATAGCCCGGCGCTGCGAAAGGCAGCGGCACAATCCCCAGGCGCTGCAAGCCCTTGAGACCGGCGGCTACCTGCGCAACCTGGCGCGGCCCGGCGACAATCTGCGCTACCAGCCGTGGTGCCACGCCCAGCGCCCGCAGCGATCCCGACGAGGCGCGCATCACAGCATCCGCCGACTCGAAGGAGGCCAGCAGCAGCTTCAGCAGCTTGGCGTTCATGCCCGGCAGCTGGCACAGCCAGAGCGCCGTCGGATCGGGCGAGGAGGCCGCGCTCACCATGAATTTAACACTATTTCTCGTGGCAATTGCATACGTTTTGGTGCCTACAAACTTGCTATATTCGACGTATATTGTAGCAAACGCAGCACGCAAAGCGGCTATGGTATAATGCGGCACATGTGAGGCTGCATCTCACGAGGAGCACATCGTTATGTTTGGTACATTAGGCCCGTTTGAACTGCTGGTCATTCTGGCGATCGTTATAGCCATCTTTGGAGCGGGCAAGCTGGCGGGAATCGGTGGCGCGCTGGGTGGCAGCATCCGCGAGTTCCGCCGATCCGTGCGTGACGACGAGCCCGTTAAGACCGTTGATCGAACCGACGAGCCGCGCGACACCACACGCGTCTAGTCTATAGAGTATAGGCGATCTTGGGAAGGGCGCGCAGTGTCGCGCCCTTCCAATGCATAGAATTAAGTTTAGCTTGTAGCACCTGGCTACGAGCCGATAGGTTGTACCATGGCAGAATTGATCGATCAGGCCAGGATTGAAATTAAAGCAGGGGATGGCGGAGACGGCCTGGCGACCTTTCGACGCGAAAAATTTGTGCCGCGCGGCGGTCCCAACGGTGGCGACGGCGGCCGAGGCGGCAATGTTTATCTTGAGGTCGATCCGCAACTTAACACGCTGCTGAAGTTCCAGTACGATCGCAAGTTCGAGGCGCAGCGCGGCAACAACGGCGGCTCCGGGCGCAAGACCGGTCGCAGCGGCAAAGAGCTGGTGATCACCGTACCGCCGGGAACGGTAGCCCGCACCGTGATCGACGGCGAGCAGTACGAGATCGATCTGGTGGCGCCGGGGCAGCGGCTGCTGGCGGCACGCGGCGGCAAAGGCGGCCTGGGCAACGTGCACTTTGTCAGCTCGGTGCATCAGGCTCCGCGCATTGCGGAGCTAGGCCAGCCGGGCGAAGCATTCGAGCTTGAGCTTGAGCTGAAGCTGATCGCGGATGTGGGGCTGGTGGGCTATCCCAACGCCGGCAAGTCCACGCTACTCTCGGTGATCAGCGCGGCGCGGCCCAAGATCGCGGCCTATCCCTTCACAACGCTGGTGCCGAATCTCGGTGTGGTCGAGGTGGGCAATCAGACCTTTGTAGTCGCAGATATTCCGGGAATCATCGAAGGCGCACACGCCGGCGTCGGGCTGGGCCACGATTTTCTGCGTCACATCGAGCGCACGCGGGTGCTGATCCATGTGATCGACGCGGCCGGGACTGAGGGCCGCGATCCGCTGGATGACTTCAACCAGATCAACGAGGAGCTGCGGCTCTACCAGCCGCATCTGGCCGAGCGACCGCAGATCGTGGCGCTGAACAAGATGGATCTGCCCGAGGCCGTCGAAAACTTTGAGCGTTTGCGCGACGCGCTGCCGGTGCCGAACGAGCATATTTTTGGTATCTCGGCGGTGATCGGCGAGGGCGTGCAGCCACTGCTGCGGCTGGTGGCCGAGATGATGCGCGAAATGCCGAATCCGCTGGCGAATCTGCCGCGCTCGTCTGAGGTGCTGACGTGGCCGGTGCCGGAGGTCGATCCCGACGCGTTCACGATCACGGCCGAGAACGGCGGCTATCGCGTGCGCGGACAGAAGATCGAGCGGCTGGTCTCGATGCTCAACTTTGCGCAGCCCGAGTCGATCGACCGGTTGCAGCGTGTGCTGGAGGCCAGCGGGATCGCGCAGGCGCTGCGCGATTATGGCGTCGAAGAGGGCGACAGCGTGTTTATCGAAAAAGCGGAACTGGAATGGAGCGAGGAACTCGGCGCGTGAGCGAACTCCAGGTACCAGGAATGCGCTCGACCGCACTGCCGGTGCATGTGCGGCGGGCGCGACGGCAGCGGCTTGAGGCGAGCGCAATCTTCGCGCTCGACATGCTGCTGACGATTGCAGGCTTTATGCTGGCGTACTGGGTGCGCTACGTCCTGCGCATCGATTTCGGACGTGAGATCTTTTATTTCAAAGATCTCGCCGACTTCCGCCTGACCAGCCTGATGATGCTGGTGACGACGCTGGCGCTGCTGTGGCTGAAAGGCAGCTACCATCAGCCGCGCAACACGACCTGGCTGGCACAGCTGGGCACGCTGCTGAGCAGTGTGCTGACGGCAGCCGGCCTGACGATTATTTTCCTCTTTCTGTACGATCCGTTCAGCTTCTTCTCGCGGCTGATCTTTATCTACGCGGCGATCTTTATCTTCGCGCTGCTGGCGGTGGGCCGGCTCGTGATCCACACGCTGCGACGCTGGCGCTGGCGGCAGGGCCACGATCTAGAGCGCGTGCTGGTTGTCGGCGGCACGGGGCTGGGCCGTGAGGTGATGGCCAGTCTCTCCGACACCGCCGCGACCGGCTATGAGCTGGTTGGCTACGTCGCCGATCCGCCGGAAGAGGACGCGCCAGCGCCGCGCTTCACGAGCCATGTCGAGGCACAGCACCTGGGACCGCTCGAATCGCTGCCGGTCAAGGTCGCCCAGCACAACATCGATCATATCATCGTCGCGCTGCCTTTCTGGCAGCATCGCTCGCTGCCCAACGTGGTGCAGATGTGTACGCAGATCGGCATCGACTTTCAGGTAGTGCCCGATTTCTACGAGCTGTCGTTCGATTACGTCACGATCCAGGAGCTGCGCGGCACACCGCTGATCGGGCTGCGAGAAAACCGCATCAAGGGTGCGAACTACCTGATCAAGCGCATCATCGACGTCGCGCTGGTGCTGGCCGCGCTGCCGGCCTGGGGCACGATCGCGCTGATCGTCGCGCTGCTGATCAAGCTGACCTCGCGCGGCCCTGTACTGTATCGCCAGACGCGCATCGGGCGGCACGGCATGCCCTTTGAGTTTCTCAAGTTCCGCACAATGGTCGTCAACGCCGACGACCTGAAAGCGCAGCTGATGGATCAGAACGAGGGTGACGGGCCGCTCTTCAAGATGAAGAACGATCCGCGCGTCACGCCGATCGGGCGCTTTCTGCGCAAGTACAGCCTGGACGAGATTCCGAATCTGTGGAATG
>DASWTQ010000630.1:0-5142 GCA_036402055.1 Herpetosiphonaceae bacterium | reverse complement strand
GTCGTGTTGCGCGTAAAGATGATCTCGCGCCGGCTGCGGGCGTTGATGAAGCGCGCGATCTTGTGCCGCGACTGCTCCATCGCCTCGGTCGCCTGCTCCGACAGCTGGTACACGCCGCGATGCACATTGGCGTTATAGCGGCGATAATAGTCGTCGAGCGCGTCGATCACCAGCGCCGGCTTCTGCGACGAGGCCGTGCTGTCCAGGTAGGCCAGCGGATGACCGTTGACCTGCTGGTGCAGGATCGGAAAGTCGGCGCGAATGTGAGCGAGATCGAGTTGTGGCGTAGCGATTTGGGTCATAGCGTTATGAACAAAAGAACAAAAGGACAAAGGAACAAAGAATTCAGGTATTTGTTCGCTTGTTCCCTTGTTCCTTTGTTCTCCTCAGTTCGTTAGATCTTCGCTTCGATCAGCTCCAGCACCCGATCGCGGACTTCGTCGAACGGCACGCGCTCCACCACCGAGGCGAAGAACCCCAGCAGGATCATGCGAGTCGCGTCGGGGCGGCTCAGGCCACGCGCCATCAGGTAGAAGAGCTGCTCTTCGTCGATCTGGCCGCTGGTCGAGCCGTGACCGGCCTTGACCTCGTTGGCGTCGATCTCCAGGCCAGGGATCGAATCCGAGCGCGCCTTGTCCGACAGATGCAGCGCGGCGTCGCGGAGATCCGAGTTGGTGCCCTGCGCGCCCTTCTCGATGTCGATCATGCCGTCGAAGACCACATACGCGGTATCCGAAACGGCGCTCTTCCAGTCGATCTGCGCCTCGGTGCTCACGCCGATATGGTTGACCGTCGGAGCCCAGAGCAGCTGCTGCGCGCCGGTGCCGAAGGTAAAGCCGTACCACTCAAGCGCCGAGCCGTTGCCTTGCAGATTGACCTGCATCTGCATATTCTGCACGTTGCCGCCGACCGCGCCCGCCAGCCACCAGACCCGCGCATCCTTGCCGACGATCGCGCGCTGCCCGCCGAGCTGGTAGGCGTTGCGGCCCAGTGTCTGCAAGCTGACGAAGCGAATCTCGCTGCCGTCGTTGGCGAACAGCTCGGCTACCGGCGCGCTCAGAGCGTAGCCGTCGAGATCCTCGGAGCGAAACTCCTCGATCACGGTGACGCGGCTGTTGGCCTCGGCGATCACCAGCGTGCGCGGAAAGATCGCCGCACCCGCCGCCGGCAGATGATAGATTACGCGGATCGGCTCGCTGACCTCGACATTGCGCGGCACATGCACCACGATGCCGTCGTTCGCCAGCGCCGTGTTGTACGCGACAAAGGTGTTGAGATCGGCAGGAACCGCCGTGCCGAAGTAGCGCGCGACGAGATCGCCCTGCTCGCGCAGCGCGGTCTGGAGATCGGCGACGTACACGCCTTGCTCGACTGCCGCGTGGATCTCGACCGCGCCGTAGCTCGGGCGCAACGCGTCGAGCTTGAAATCTTTGAGATCAGTGCGCCGCCAGAACGGCAGATCCAGCTGCTGAGCGGTTGCCAGCGCGGATCGGCGCGTCTCGGCGAGCGCGTTCTGCTCAACGATCTCGGGCGTGAGATCGCGCAGAGCCATCAGCGTCTGCGATTCGCTCTTAGCTAACATTGCCGAATACCTCTTCGCGAATCCAGTCGTAGCCCTTTTCTTCCAGCTCCAGCGCCAGCTCCGGCCCGCCCTCGCGCACGATCTGGCCGTCCATCAACACATGCACCACGTCGGGCTTGATGTAGTCCAGCAGGCGCTGGTAGTGCGTGATCACGAGCACGCCCATCTCCGGGTTCTGCTCCTTGATCGTGTTGACGCCGTTGGCCACGATGCGCAGCGCGTCGATGTCCAGGCCCGAGTCGGTCTCATCCATCAGCGCAATGCTCGGCTTCAACATCGCCATCTGCAAGATCTCAAGCCGCTTCTTCTCGCCGCCGGAGAAACCCTCGTTGAGGTAGCGCCGGGCAAACTCGGGAGCCATATCGAGCATCTTCATGCGCTCGTTGAGCTGCTTGCGGAACTCGGCCACCGGAATCGCGGTCTGGCGACGATCCTTGCCCTCCTCGCCGCGATGCGCGTTGATCGCCGCGCGCAGGAAGTTGGCGACCGTCACGCCCGCCACGGCGACCGGGTACTGGAACGCCAGGAAGATGCCGAGCTTGGAGCGCTCGTCGGCCTCAAGATCCAGCACATTCTCGCCCTGGTAGAGCACTTCGCCCTCGGTGACCTCGTAGCGCGGATGGCCGGCCAGCGTGTAGGCTAACGTGCTTTTACCCGAGCCATTCGGTCCCATGATCGCGTGAATCTTGCCGGCTTCGACTGTCAGGTTAATTCCCTTCAGGATTTCCTTATCTTCACCCTCGATCTGGACGTGCAGATCACGAATTTCGAGGTTGTTACTGTTACCGTTCGCCATTCTTTTTATGTACTCCTCGGTACTATATTCAAAACTCTCATGAGCTGAGAGATTATACCTTAAGTTTGCTGCAACCGATTATCATTCTCAGCAGCGCCTGCGTCCGTCGAGCGCTTCAAACCGTCGACTACGAACTGGCAGCCGGCGTGCCCATCGACGATGCGCTTGGTAAGCCGCGCTTTGCGACCCAGCACTTGCTCCAACATCTGCTGCTCGATCTGGCAGACCTCGGCGTTCTCCTGCGCGACGTTGAAGTAGGGACAGGTATATTCATGCAGGACCAGGGCGTCTTCGCTCTCGTCGATGATGATCGGTGTGCCGCGCTGGGCCAGAGCCTGTGACAGGACTTCCAGCCGCTGCTCAAGCTCGACGCTTTCGGTTTGCCCGCCGTAGTGCTGCGCCAGCCGCGTGCTCACGCCGGTCAAAATCTGCTGTAGCCGCTCCTGCCCGAGCTGCTCGTCAAGCTCTTCCAGCAGCAGCTTGAGCAGCACGTCGTAGCCTTTGGGAAACAGCGCCTGGGCTTTGTCGCTCAGCATGTACAGATAGGCGGGTCGACCAGTGCCGCGCCGCACCGCGCTCGCCGTGATCAGGCCGGATGCCGTCAGGCTGCTGAGCTGCTCGCGCACCGCGTTGAGGCTGCGCACGCCAAGCTCGGCTTGAAGCTGCTTGGCGCTCATCGGGCCGTTGTGCTGGAGCAGGCGCAAGATCTCGGCAGCCGGGCCGCGTTGCAAGTACTGCAAGCTGTCTTCAGTTGTTGGTTTTGCGATCTCCATGTCGAGATGTATTTTAACACTAACTTTGTGAAGAGTCAATTTATACAGCTATAACTGTTTTAATTGGTTTAAGCCTTTGCAGCGCGGAGTTTTCCTCTGTCCAACGTCAGCCGGATCGGCTATACTGGCGCTACCTGGAGAGGAGCAGCGCAGTGGACGCGGAGGCGAAACAATCAATCAAGGTTTTTATCTCGTATGCTCACGAAGACAAAAGGCTCCGTGACGACCTCGACGATCATCTCGCGAATCTTAGGCATCAGGGCATCATCGAAACCTGGCATGACGGCGCGCTGATCGCCGGGCAAGCGTGGGAGCCGGCCATCCTTGAGCAGCTAGCGACGGCTGACGTTATTCTGCTGCTGATTAGCGCGAAGTTTTTAGCATCTGAGTACATCAACAGCGTCGAGATGAAACAGGCGATGCAGCGTCACGAGGCCGGCGAGGCACGCGTGATTCCTGTTCTGCTCAGGCCGGTGTTTTTCAAAGATGCGCCGTTCGCCAGGTTAGAGGCGCTGCCCACAGACAGCCGCAAGCAGCTCAGGGCGATCACGAAATGGGAGAACCGCGACGAGGCATACGCCAGGGTTGCGGAAGGCATTCACCGAGCCGTCAGATTTCTTCAACCAGAAACACCATCCGATTCACCCCGACCCACCCTGCAACTGCCGTCGATCTGGAACGTGCCACACCAGCGTAACCCCAACTTCACGGGACGCGAAACGCTGCTCGATCAACTCCAAGAATCGCTGCGATCCGGCCAGGCTACGGCGCTCACCCAGCAGGCGATCTACGGCCTCGGCGGTGTGGGCAAAACCCAGCTTGCCGTCGAGTATGCCTACCGCCACACCGTTGACTATGATGTTGTCTGGTGGATACGCTCGGAGCAAAGCGCCACGCTCGCCGCCGACTACGCCGCCCTTGCCCAGAAGCTGAATCTTGCCGAAAAAGACGCGACTGATCAGACAGCAGTTGTTGAGGCCGTGCGCCGCTGGCTGAATCAGCACTCGCGCTGGCTGCTGATCTTCGACAACGTCAACGAGCCGAAAGATCTCGATCTGTACCGTCCACAGGGCAGTGGTGGACAGATCTTGATTACCTCGCGCTACTCAGCTTGGCGCGGCAAAGCTCAGCCTTTGGAAGTGGAAGAACTCGATCGCGCCGAATCGATCAAGTTTCTCTTGAAGCGTACAGGCCAGAGCGACGAAGCAGCAGCGAATAAGTTAGCCGAAGCTTTGGGTGATTTGCCGCTAGCACTGGAGCACGCCGGAGCCTATGTCGATGCGACAGGCATCTCGCTTACCGAGTACCTCAAACTCTTTGAGTCTTACCAAACAGCGCTCTTTGACGAGAGCGAGCCAACGGAGTACCCAACTTCGATCACCAGAACCTGGGATCTAGCCTTCCAGCAAGTTCAGCAATCATCGCCAGCCGCAGCCGATCTGCTCAACCTCTGCGCCTTCCTCGCTCCTGACGATATTCCGCTCGACATGATCCGAGAAGGCGCGGAATTTCTACCGGAAACCCTGAAAGAGGCTGTACAAAATCCGTTAGCCCTGAACAAAGCTATCGCTGCGCTGCGCCGCTACTCACTGATTGATCTGGACGATGGTATGCTCTCGGTTCATCGAATGGTGCAGGCCGTCACCCGCGATCGATTGCGCCAGGAAGAACGGGAACGATGGATTGAGAGTGCTGTCCGCTTAGTAAATCGTGCGTTTCCATTCGATAGTGATGATGTACGCACTTGGGCGGAATGTGCGCGTTTATTGCCGCATGGGCTTGTTGTAGCGAATTATGCTGAGGAAAATCAGTTAGCAATTGATGCAATAGGTCGCTTACTTAACCAAATAGGTTTGTATTTTCGTGAACGAGCACAGTTCTCGGAAGCCAAAAGATCATTTGAACGAGCGGTGCGAATTGGCGAAGTGAGCTATGGTTCGGACCATCCGACAGTGGCTATCCGGGTCAACAACTTAGGGAATGTCCTACGA
>DASWTQ010000629.1:0-4994 GCA_036402055.1 Herpetosiphonaceae bacterium | reverse complement strand
TACCGGACAGTGTACCATCCTGAAGGGCCAGATGGAGGGATAGCAGGCCGGATGACTATCAAACGTTTGAGTTGCTGAGGCCACGAGCGCACATCGGCATCGCTCAACAGCCTGCGCGTCCCTTTCCTCACTCGGCTGCATATCAGCCTGCTGTGTGTGCTGGCGATTCCCCTCTTCTTGCCGAACATGCACGAGCGCTATTTTTACCTGGCCGACATCATCACGATCATCTACGCTTTCTATTTCCCCACGCCTGTTCTTGATCCCGATCGTTATGCAGCTCGCCTCGCTGCTCAGCTACGCGCCCTACCTGCTCAACACCGAGATCATAAGGAGGGCCGCGAAAGCCCGTACCAGTCTTATTTTTGATACAGCTTCACGCGCTGAGAAGCAAAGCACGTCGCCCAACCAGGATCGGTTGGGCGATGTTGATTCTGACACGGATTCTGAACTCGGAGCCGCCTCACCTCGGAATATAGGGAGGCGCCAGGGCCAATATAGGGAGCGAATCCCGATGCGTAGCCGCGCCGCCGCGCATATCCTCTTGATCAACAAGCTACGCGCCGCCAGGTAGAAGCTCGCTCGCCAGCACCAGCGTGAATACCGGCAAGCACGCTCAAGCCGGGTCGTAGCCGAGAAAGGAGGAGTCCTGCGCCATCATCCTGGCTCATGTTCACAGCAAACCGGCAATCTCGTATCTCAGCGGAGGTCATCATGGCTGATACTCGCCTCAAAGTCACATTCGTCGACATCGAAGTTAACAGCGACGGAGATCCGATCGGCAAGGGAGAACTGTATTGGAGCTGCAAAGTCGACGGCCGTGTCGTCAGCAGCCGCTCGGTCGGCAACCCGCTCGTCATCGGCAGCGGTGGCACGATCAATCTCGGCGCGAGCACGACCGTTATCAAGGGCAGCGGCGCGGGCGAAAAGCTCGTGGTCAGCGGCTCGGTATCGGAGCGCGACGACGACGATGCGGACGAGCTGGCGCCCTTCAGCCGCGACTACACAGCGGTCGGCAACTGGGGCGTCGACACGATCCATCGTGTGGACTGCATGGATCGCAATCTTAACGCCACGCTCACCTACATTATCGAGCGTGCCTGAAGCGGCGATTTGATCCGTTAGCTACGCAAAGGGAGATGCATCATGAACAAACGAACATTAGGAACGCTGGCGCTGCTCCTGGGGCTGTGCCTGGCAACCACCACCGCCCGCCCGGCGAGCGCCCAGGCAACCTGCCTTGGATTCATGATCACCATTTTCGGCGGGGCGGGGAGTGATCTACTCGTCGGCGGAGCCGGCAACGACGTCATCCACGGCTTCGGCGGCGACGACGACATCTATGGCGGCGGCGGCAATGACATCATCTGCGGGGGTACCGGCGACGACTTTCTGGATGGTGAGGGAGACAACGACCTGATGAACGGCGGTCCTGGCAACGATGTTTTCGCCGATCAGGGCGGCAGTCCCAGCGACTCAGTCGACTACCGTACCAGCGCGGCCGGCGTGACGGTGTACCTCGACAATTCTATGCCGTCGATCGATGGCCTGGGCGGCTTTGATGCTTTCGACAACGTCGAAAACGCCTATGGCTCAAGCTTTGACGACACGCTCAACGGCGACATCTTCGCGAATGTGCTGAGTGGTCGCGACGGCGACGATACGCTGAACGGCGGGCCAAACGCCGACAACCTGATCGGCGGCGCGGGCTTCGACATCGGCAACGGCGGACTTGGCGCAGACACCTGCACGGTCGAGGCGCCTTCCAGCTGCTGATCAACCGCCCGGCTCTAACCAGACGCTCTCGGCTCGACGCCCGTTGTTCAAACCAGATCGCTACATCCTGCGGCGGAGATACCTGAGGTATTTCCGCCGCTTAAGCTTGCTCTTCAATCTTTCCGTCGGTATCCTCCACTGTGATCACCAGCTCACTGTGCCGCCCCGTCGCTGCGGAACAGGTATTGCAGCGCTACGGCCGGTACAATGCTGCAATGCTAAACGTACGAGCGCGGCCAGGCCCTGCTCTGAAAGATTGAGGATTTGTGATGGTGAGTAAACCTGAGCGGCCGGGAGAGTCCACCCCGATCGTCGAGCAGCGTACCCCGAGCTACCGTCGACTGGCGTTCGTCATCGGCGCGCTGTCTGCCTTCGGCCCGCTCTCGATGGACATGTATCTGCCATCGCTGCCGGCGCTGTCGAGCGAGCTTGGGGCCAGCGCATCGCAGGGACAGCTCACCCTGACCGCCTGCCTGGTCGGGCTAGCTCTGGGACAGGTAGTCGCAGGGCCGCTGAGCGACACCTGGGGCCGCCGGCGACCGCTGCTCGTCGGCCTGGTGATGTACACCGTCGCATCGCTGCTGTGCGCGCTGGCGCCGTCAGTATCGATCCTGATCGCGTTGCGCCTGGTGCAGGGCATCGCCGGATCGGCCGGGATCGTCATCGCGCGAGCCGTGGTGCGCGATCTCTACGCGGGCGAGGCGATGGCGCGCTTCTTCTCGCTGACAATGCTGGTGAGCGGCCTGGCGCCGATCCTCGCGCCGGTGATCGGCGGGCAACTGCTGCTGGTGACAAACTGGCGCGGAGTCTTTGTGGTGCTGAGCGGCATCGGCGCGGGGCTCGTGGCGATGGGCTTTCTGGGACTGCCTGAGTCGTTGCCGGCTGAGCGACGACGGCGCGGCAGCCTGACCACAACCCTGAAGACCTTTCGCTACCTGCTGACCGACAGAGCCCTGGTCGGCTACGGGCTCAGCAGCGGCCTGGCCCTGGCGGCGATGTTCGCCTACATCGCGGGCTCGCCGTTTGTGCTGGAGGGCCTGTACGGAATGTCGCCGCAAAGCTTCAGCCTGACCTTTGCCACAAACGCGCTCGGGATCGTGGCCGCCAGCCAGCTCAGCGGCCGGCTCACCGGGAAGATCCCGCTGCGGCGGCTGATGGCGCTGGGATTAGCGGTAGGATGTACGGGCGGTCTGCTGCTCCTGGCGGCGGTCCTGACCAACTTGGGATTGATCGGCATTCTGCCGGCCCTGTTCCTGGTCGTCGCCAGCATCGGCCTGATCACCCCGCCGTCAGGTGCGCTTGCTCTCGCCGAGCATCCGCGTGAGGCCGGGAGCGCATCGGCGCTGCTGGGCGTGCTCCAATATCTGCTCGGCGGTGCCGTCGCGCCGGTGGTCGGCAGAGTCGGCGTGGGCACGGCATTGCCGCTGGCGATCATCATCGTGCTGTGCCATATCGGCGCGGTTGCAACCTTTGTGCTGCTTGCCAAACCGCGTTTGAGCACCGCGCCTGGAAGCGTTGTTAGGCAGAGCACGGAATAGAGCGGCACATGATGAGGCGACCACCGGCGGTGGTCGAAGCGCAACCGTGGGCGCGACGAGCCGGTGTACACTCCGATCGAACGTGAGCGTAGAGAAAAAAAGGAGCATTATGCCCGGAGTGACACGCATCTTTATCAAAACTGCCCTGCTGTACGGCTGCATCGGCCTGCTGCTGAACACGCTCTCCGTGATCAATAGCCTCTGGTGGCGGCAGCCCTTGCTCGGCGCGATCCAGCCCACGGCGATTCACCTGATCGTGGTCGGCTGGCTCACACAGCTGATCGTGGGCGTGGCGCTGTGGATGTTTCCGGTGTGGTCAAAGGCGCAGCCGCGCGGCCCGGAGTGGCTCGGCTGGAGCTGCTACGGCTTGCTCAACGCAGGGCTGCTGCTGCGGATGATCGCCGAGCCGCTCAGCGCGCAGCGGGTGACACCGGCAGTGACAGGACTTTTGATCGGCGCGGCGGTTTTCCAGGTCGCGGCGCTGTGGCTGTTCGCCGCGCTGATCTGGCGGCGCGTGCGGGCCAAGGGCAGCGGGAGATAAGATCATGCCGCGACTCAGCACCGCTTTCATTCGCGCCGCACTGATCCATCTGATCGTCGGCGTGTTGCTCGGCGGCCTGATCCTCAGCGCCAAAGGCATGCCGAGCAGCCTGGGCTGGAGCTGGCTGCTGCTGCCCGCGCACATCCAGCTGATGCTCGGCGGCTGGATGATCCAGCTTGCGCTCGGCGTGGCCTGCTGGATCTTGCCGCGTCGTGACGGCACCGGCGATCGCGGACGTCCGGGCGCGGCCTGGCTCTGCTTCGCGCTGCTCAACACCGGCATCGTCGGCGCGGCGCTGCTGCTGACGCTGCGATCCTGGTTCGACGGCGCCTGGCTCGATGGATTGCTGGTGCTGGCGGTGCTGGCGCAGCTGCTGGCGCTGGCAGCGTTTGCCTGGCATGCCTGGCCACGAGTCGCGCCTACGTTCGCGCCGGCACGCACAGCGACTCGCTGATCGCGCCGTCACACGTATCTGTTCGTTGACGGTGACAGAAACATCACATATGCTCGCCAGAACGTCGATGCGTGCTATAGGAGTATCGCGAATGGCTGGAACGAACCGGTTGAACGATGATGAGCTGAACAGTCTGCTCGAAGTGTGGAAAGTGCTGGAAGTATTAACCGTCTCCCTCGATCGCATGGGCGAATACTGGCGTATACATGGTGAGGAAGCGGCAAAGCAAGCGTTGCACGAATTTGTCGGGCCGGATCTCTTTGAAAAGATTGCCGATGCACGTACACGCATGGTGGTTATGTTGCAAGCACACGATCCCCAAATACGGGAGCACATGGAGCAACTCGCCGAAGACGAAGCGCAGCTCGGGTATTGGGACGGGCCACAGCAAAAATAAACGCGCACCAACACATCGCCGCGACAGGCAAAGCATGCTAGTGCTCGGCCAGCGCGGCCAGCCCATCGCGATCGAGCACCGTGATCACCCCGCGCTCGATGCGAATCAATCCCAGCGCATCGAAGCTTTTCAGCGTGCGCGCCACCCTCTCGCGCACCGTGCCAAGCCGCGCCGCCATCTCGGCCTGAGTCAGTGGCTGCTGCCGATCCCGCGCCGGATCTGGTCGTGTTCAACGGCGTTGCCAACCAGTACAAGGATCAGCCGATCCAGATCCAGACCGGCGAGCGC
>DASWTQ010000628.1:0-2642 GCA_036402055.1 Herpetosiphonaceae bacterium | reverse complement strand
CGCGTCGGTCTCGTCGAGCTGGAGCGCGACCGAGGCGAAGACATGGCAGGGATGATCGGTCGGCACGCGGTAGATGCGCATCGCGACGTTGCGCCGCCGGTACGCCGCACGCAGATCGCGCATGTCGGCGTCGGGATGTGTTAGCGGATCGATGCGCTGGCCCGGCATGCGGTTGAACCAGGCGATCATAAACGCGTCGCGTTCCAGCACCTCGCAGGTCGCCGCCAGGATCGCGTCGGTCAGCGTGGCGCCGGTCGCCAGGCCATTGGAGGTGATCGGGCACAGAAACTCGTTGGGCGCGCGCATATCGTAGTTGAGATAGATCGCCAGCGCGGGGACAAAGATCTGCTTGCCGGTCACCAGCGATCGTCCGCGCGTCCAGCCCAGGATATTTTCTCCAGTGTAGGGCTGGTAGGGCAGCCGGGCGTACTGATCGGCGTTGTAGAGCACGAGATCGCGCGGATCGAGCGTGGCCCCGTCGATCTCGCGCCGCCGGCCATACACGATCTCGCTGTAATCCCAGCACGCGCCTGAGTAGCGCTCGACGGCCTCGCCCAGCGTGCTAATGCGCGCCGAGTCGCTGGTCAGGCCTTTGCCGGAGCACATGCGCTGCTCCTTGGGCTCGTGCTCCAAAAAGCGATGGTTGGCTAGCTCGGCGGCGATCACCATCGGCCGCGCGGGCTCGCTGGTATGCTGCTTGATCAGCATCAGATTGCGTACGATTCCGGTTCGGCGGCTGACCAGCTGATCGTCGATCGCCAGCAGATCGCCCGGCGCGGTCAGGTCGCGGCGCAGCTCATCGATCAGCGGCTGGGCTCTGATCCAGTTTTTTTTTTCGCCACAGACCGGACAATCCGGCTTTTGCAGCACCGGATGCGGTGTCGTCTGCAAGGTCAGCGCGTTGAACTCCAGCACATTGTTCGTTAGAGCGGGCAAGCTCAAACCCAGCGACTGCTTAAGAATCTCAAGCGCCAGCAGACTGCCGACATAGGGCGGTAGCATCGGCAGCACGCCGCGCTCATGCAGCGCGGGCCGCTTCTGGCGATCCAGAAATTCCTCGTAGGACATCGCGGCGTTGAACTCTTCCTCACAGGCGATGCTGCGCATGCGGTAGCACATATAGCAGGCCGACTGGCCCGGCAGCACGCCTGGCCCGATCAGCGCCGTGTGGCCGCGCAGCTCGGCGTAGAGTGCCGGAATGCCCTGCTCCAGGCTGGCGCGGTTGATCCAGTGGTTGGTCGCCGAAAAGCCTTTGTCGAAGCAGCCGACCAGCAGATGCGCGCCCGTCGCCAGCGCCGCGATCCGATCCTTGGTCAGCTCCTGCGCTCCACCGATCGTGATCTCGGTGCTGACGCCGCGTGCTTGCAGCGCCGTTTGCAGCGCCTGCTCGCGGGCCACGCCTACTGCCTCGGGTCCGACCAGCGGCATCAGCGTAAGGTTGCCCGGCTGGCAGGGAAACGGATCGATTAGTATCAGGCTGCCGACGCCGCAGTCCGCCAGATTAGCCGCCAGCTGCGCGCCGTGAGCTTCCAGGCCCACAATCACGATCCGCAGCTGCCCCAGCTGTTGCAGCGTGGTCTGGCGCTCAAGCCCGATCGTTTCGAGCATGGCCAGCAGTGGAACCTGCGCGGGATGGGTTGGGGCGGCGGGCTGCGGCTGTTCCCGGCGCACGAGCACCTGCGCCTGTACCAGTGAATCCAGGCGCTGGCGCAGCTCATCGCCGGGCAGGTCCGGCAGCAGCGCGGCTACCTGCTCGAAGCTGCGCTGGCCGTTCAGCAGCGGCAGCACGCGCTGGACCAGCACGCGTGCAAACGCGCCCTCAATCCGAATCGCCAGCGTATCGGAGCGACACAGCAGGCTGCCATCGTTGAGCGGCACAGTGTCGATGCCGGCGGCGAGCGAGTAGTAGGCGGGATCGTATGTATTCATAGGTGTTGCCAGGGGCGTGAAGCTGTGGGTCGGGAGACGTGTTGCTTGGAAGCGCGATCGGCGCTGTGGGATTGGCGAAGAATCCCACAGCGTGAGCAAAGCTCGACATGCTAGCCGCCCAGCCCGCCGAAGCGGTTGCCGCCGCCGCCCAAGCCGCCGCCGCCCGTGAATCCGCAGATGTTGCATGGCCCGCAGATGCATTCGTTGATACAGATCGTGCAGATTGTGCAGATCGTGCAGATGCGGCAGAACAAGACCGGAGAGCCGATGCCTGCGTTTTGCATTCCGCCCGCGCAAGGAATGCACGCGGTACACGGAGCTGCGGCTACCTGTGCGCCGCCGGAGCAGGGGATCGATGCCTGAGCCGTCGCCTGCTCCTGACCACCGGCGGCGTAGCAGTAGCAATAGCTACAGTAGCAGTAGCCGCAGTAGCCACAGGGAACCGCCGCCTGCGAGCCTGCTTGTGCACCCATCGATTGTTGAGCTTCGCGCAGCTCTCTGAGCTGGTTTTCTAGCTCCGTGATCCGCATTTCGAGGTTGCCCGACGTATCCTGGTCTTCCATTCGGCACCTCCTGGGGATAGTAGACGGGGGAAAGTCTTTCTACTATACTCTAGTACTTTGGTCATGTCTAGTACTAGAATTGGTAAAATTCATTATACCTATACTCGTGTAAGCATTAATCACGACCAGGAGCCATAAAATCTGTTTCAA
>DASWTQ010000627.1:0-14787 GCA_036402055.1 Herpetosiphonaceae bacterium | reverse complement strand
GAAGCTCGGCCTGGCGATCAAGCAGCGCTGGCTCGATACCTCGGTCGCGGCGGTTCGTGAGCTGCGGCGCTCGGGCGTGCCTGTGATCGGCTATACCTGGTTTCCGCTCTTCACGATGGTCGATTGGCGCTACCGCACGGGACAGCGCCCGCTCGAAGAATATTTTGTCGAGCTTGGCCTCTACGAGCGAGGATCGGCAGATGGTGATCGCTACGTGGCCACGCCGCTGGTTGCGCAGTTCCGGGAATTTACGCGTAACCCGGCGGCTGCGGTCGGCGATCTGCTGGTGGAGCGGGTCGGCGTCTAGCGCCTGGAGCGGCCTCCAGAGCCATTTCTAAACCATCTCTATACGTTTCCCTCCGTCAAAAGGAGGAGGCGACGGTTCGACCAAGGCGGTACACTGAGTAAGAACAAAGAACAAAGAACAGAGAACAAAGGTGTAGGACTATACTTCACCCACACTCATGCCCTGCTCTTTGTTCTTTAGCTGTTCTTCCTACACGTTTCCCAAAAATAACAACCGAATCTGAGGAGAGGAGGATTCCACATGGAATCGTTCGACGCGATCTTTATTGGCAGCGGCCATAACGCGCTGATCACCGCCGCCTACCTGGCGCGTGCCGGCTGGAGTGTGCTGGTTTTGGAGCGCAACGATCGGCCCGGCGGCCTGGTGCGCACCGACGAGCTGACGCTGCCCGGCTTCAAGCATGATGTGTATTCCAGCGCGCATCCGCTGTTTGTGACCTCAGCCGCCTATGCCGAGCTGGGGCCGGAGCTGGCGGAGCGCGGCCTGAACTATCTCAACACCGATATTGCGACCGCCGTCGCGATGCACAGCGGCGAGACCGCGATCTTCTCGCGCGACATGGCGACGACGATGGCCGAGGCCGATCGGCTGGCTCCCGGCGACGGCGCTGCGTTCGCGCAGATGATGGAAGAGTTCGGCGCGTACGCCCCGCAGGTTTTCAGCCTCTTCTCGATGGATCTGGCCTCGCCCGAAGCTACTAAGATCATTCATGATCTGATGGATAATCCCGATGGTCCCGGCTTTTCGCCGTTTGCCGCCGAGTTCTTGCTGACCGCCCGCGATGTGCTGGAGGCGCGCTTCCAGTCCCCAGTGTTTCGCGGCCTGATCGCGCCGTGGGTGATGCACCTGGGCCGCACGCCCGAGGGCGCGAACAGCGGTGTGTGGGTGCCGCTGACGCTGATGGCGCTGATGGGCGGCGGCATGGCGACGGCTGCCGGCGGCAGCGAGATGCTTGCCAGATCCTTGACGCGGCTGATCGAGGACAAGGGCGGCGTGGTGCGCGTCAACTGTCCCGTCGAGCGCATCACGACGAAGAACGGCAAGGCCACCGGCGTAACCACGCAGGACGGTACGCACTACGAGGCCAGGCGCACGGTGATCGCCTCGACCAATCCCGATCAGCTTTATCTACACTTGCTCGCCGACGCCGACATCAAGCCCGCGCTCAAGAAGCAGGCGCAAAACTATCGCTATGGTCGCGGCTGTGTGCAGATTCATCTTGCGCTCTCCGAGCCGCCACGCTGGAGCGACGAGCGGCTGGATCAGGCGGGGCTGATCCATCTGACCGGCGGTCTCGATCAGTGCTCCCAGGCGATCAACGAGGCCATGCGCGGCCTGCTGCCCACCGCGCCGACGATCTCGCTGGACGTGCCGACCATGCTCGATCCGTCACGCGCGCCCGCAGGCAAGGCGACCATGCGGCTGCAAATGCTGGAAACGCCCAGCCGTCCGCGCGGCGATGCGGCCGGTCAGATCGATGTCGGCGACGGCACCTGGACCGAGGATCTGAAGCAGCGCTTTGCCGAGCGCATCTTTGAGATCGTGGGCCAGGCCGCGCCCAATGTGCCCGGCGCGATCCTGGGCTACCACATCATCAGCCCCAACGATCTGGCCCGCTTCAGCCCCAACCTTGGCCCCGGCGATCCCTACGGCGGCTCGCACGACATAGCGCAGAGCTATCTGCTGCGCCCGCTGCCGAGCCAGCCCGGCCACCAGAGCGCGATTCCCAACGTGTATATGCTGGGCGCGGCCACCTGGCCCGGCCACGGGATCAACGGCGGCTCGGGCTATATCGTCGCGCAGGAGCTGCTCAAAGGCCGCGCCTGATACACAATTAGCACCTCGCTGGAATTAACTGCAAGGAAAGCGCTTCGGCGCTTCCTTTGTATTTTAAGCGCCTGTATAGACGCTATCGGCTCTGGGGGTGTAGCATCAAGCGCTTGTACAATCGATAGCATCAACGCATCGATATATAGTACTTTAGTCTTATGGAAATCTCCCCCAAATTTTTGAAAAGGTGGTGACAAAATAAAAATTGCGGCATTTAGGTAGATACACACGGCAAACAATCAAGTCGGACACGAAGAACCAGGCAAACAGCCTACGCCAGCCGGGAAGAACCAGGGTAACAGCGCCGCTAGCTTCCTCCTCGATTGAGAGCTTAAAGGCATAGATCATCCCACTAGTATTTCTTCCTGAGACATCGCCGGAACGATCTTCCAAACGATCGCGGCGATAGATCAAGCAACCCACCAGTCCAGAAATTCAGGTTCAGGAGGTACTGCGTAACACCGATTTCCCGCAGCGGCAACGCTGTGCTCCCAAAACTCTAACTTCTGCCTGTACAGGCATCTATCGGCTTTCTG
This sequence comes from Herpetosiphonaceae bacterium, assembly GCA_036402055.1. Taxonomy (GTDB): domain Bacteria; phylum Chloroflexota; class Chloroflexia; order Chloroflexales; family Kallotenuaceae; genus LB3-1. The sequence goes on along the minus strand of DASWTQ010000627.1, from coordinate 12,114 downwards.
TTCGCATCGTCGGTTCGCTTATTCGCCACTTGAAAAAGGACTACCGTAGATATGTACTCGCCACGTTCTCTGACCAACAGCCGCACGTTCGTCAAGCTGACCGCTCTGTTCATGCTGCTTGCCGCCCTGACCGTTAGTGTGATTCCGACCCAGGCTGCGCCCGGCAAGCCCGCCAGCAGCGGCGTTCCGCACGGCACCGTCTCCAGCGACGGCACGATCCCCGCGCAGAACGACGCGGGCATTCATCGCGGCAAGAACGAAACCTACGTGCTGCCTGAGGCCGGCAATGGTGCGACGGCTGTCGGCGCCGCTGCTACTGCGACCGACGCTCCGGTTGCTCCGGCCGCCGTTCCTGGCCAGGAAGTTGGTATCGAATCTGTGATCGGCACCGATAGCCGCTACCAGATCTTCGGCACGACCTCGTATCCCTACAGCGCGATCGTGCATATCACGTCGAGCATCGGCGGCTGTACCGGCTGGCTGATCGGCCCGAACACCGTTGCGACCGCCGGACACTGCGTCTACGGCAACAGCGGCTGGGCGACCAACGTCACCGTCTATCCGGGCCGCAACGGCAGCTCGACGCCCTACGGCAGCTGTGGCTATTCCACGCTGTACACGGTCAACGGTTGGGTCAATAGCCGCAGCCCTGAGTACGACTACGGCGCGATCAAGCTCAACTGCACCGTCGGCTACTCGACGGGTTGGTTCGGCTTCCGCTGGCAGTCCGCGAGCCTGACCGGCCAGGCATCCTACATCTCGGGCTACCCGGGCGACAAGCCGTACGGCACGCAGTGGCGCAGCAACGACTCGATCCGCATCACCGAGAGCCGCCGCCTCTACTACGCCAACGACACCTATGGTGGTCACAGCGGCTCGCCGGTCTGGAACGATGGCGCTAGCTGCTCGCCCTGTGGCATCGCGATCCACGCCTACGGCGTCGGCGGCAACGGCTACAACGGCGGTACGCGCATCACCGAGGCCGTGTTCAATAACCTGCTCAACTGGAAGAACTCCTAAGTCGCTGGTGGATGGCTAGAAGGATTGGATGGTAACAGGCAAGTCGCCGGGCTGATACTCAGGAAGGAGGCAGCTCGGCACTCGCCTCAAGATAGGACCGTCAGGGAAAACTCCCTGGCGGTCTTTTGGATCAGCCGATCCTGTGGGTGGAGAAGCTGGCACGCCGATTGCTAAAAACAGGCAGCAACCCGCACTCTTAGCATGGATCGCAGCGGCTCAAGCTCAGCCTGAAGCTCTCCTTTCGTGGGAGAACCTGCTTTGCTTTCCCTGGCGCGCGAACCTTCGCGGGAGCGGAACGATTGAAGTCTCGCATAATCTCCGCAGATGCTGGAGAAGTAAAGGAATTTATATGACGGCACATGCTACAACAATGCAACCAACTCCGCAGCCGGTCCCGGCACAGACCGTCATTCTGGTCATCGAGGACGATCCGGCACTGCGCGGCTTTCTCTCCGATCTGCTGGAAGGCGAGGGCTATCGCGCTCACTGTGTCGAGTCCGGCACGCAGGGCCTGCAAGCGCTCGAAGCGCTCACGCCCGACCTGGTGCTGCTCGATCTGGTGCTGCCGGATCTCGACGGCTACACGGTTTGCCGGCAGATCCGCGCCAATGTGCAGCGGCCCATCCCGATCGTTATGCTGAGCGCGAACCGTGATCCGCTGGATGTGCTGGAGGCGCTGCATGTCGGCGTCGACGAATACCTGCGCAAGCCCTTTGAGGTCGAGGATCTGCTGGCGCAGATTCGTGCTCATCTGCCGCTTGTGCTGCCCACACTGGCCGACGAGTCGCCGGTAGCTGTCGAGATTCTGGACCCGGCGGCTGCCAGGCTCGATCCGCACTTTCCACAGGCAGCCTAGTCACGAGCGGACACCCCGCGCCGCTACTCAAACTCTCCGTAGCAGCGCGGAGGATCGTCGCTTGCCGCCGAGTCCTGCGCGCTACTCGTGTCAGCGCGACGAGCGATCGTCGGCGTCGGCGTCTGGTGTGGCGCTCTCGTCCTGCCCCTGAAGCGACTCGCGGCGGTTGGCCTCGACCTGGCCGGGCGTGGTCTCGTTGTAGCTTGAGCTGTAGCTCGCGCCTTGATCGCCCATCTTGATACCTTCGGGCTGCTCGTCTGCGTGCTCGTGCTTGCTCTGCTGCGTCATTGCGCTCTCCTTCCAACAGCTAAACGTGCTGGCCGGGTACAGCAAAGCGGATGCCAGGGCGCTTAAGCCGGTGTATTGCCGCGTCGTCGCTGTCCGTGGTGGGCGGATAACGGGAGCGCCGGCGGCGATCGGCGAGGTAGGCTGATCCTGAAGGTTGTACCCGCACCCTCGGTGCTGCTAAAGCTGATCGTGCCGCCGTGGCGCTGGATAATCTCCCTGACGATGTACAGGCCGACCCCCAGTCCGCTGATATTGCGGCGCGCGCTATTGCCGGCCCGGTAGAAGCGCTTGAACACATGCTCTTTCGCCGCTTCGGGAATACCAATGCCGGGATCGGCGATCTCGATCGCAACGCTCTGCTCGTGCGGCACCACGCTGACCGAGATTTTGCCGCCGTCGGGGCTATATTTGATCGCGTTGTAGATCAGGTTTTGCAGTACCTGCTCAAGGCGGTCTTCGTCGCCGTCGATCAACAGCGACTCCGGGTGCTCCAGCTCGATCGTGTGGCGCTGGAGCAGTATGCGCGACTCCTCCACGACACGCGCGACGACCGGGCTCAGATCAAACTGCTGGATATTGAGATCGAGATGGTCGGCCTCCACCCGCGACAGATCAAACATCTGATCGATCAGCCGCTTGAGACGCGTGGCCTGCCGGGCGATGATCTTAATGCCCCGCGTGAAACGATCTCCGCTGCCATCCACCTGATCAACTCGTTGCTCAAGCAGATGGCTCATGCCCAGCAGCGCCGTCAGCGGCGTGCGCAGCTCGTGCGAGGCCATGGTGAGAAACTCGTCGCGCAAGCGAATCGCCTGGCGCGCCTCGTGGTAGAGCCGCGCATTTTGGATCGCCACGGCGCAGCGGCGGCCCAGCTCCTCGGCGAGCGCCAGATCGTCGGCGGTGTAGCTGCGGCTTGTGCTTGCGCCGAACGAGAGCGCGCCCAGAGTTTGCTCACGGGTGCCCAGCGGCACGCAGATGTACGCGCCCAGGCCGATTCTGCCCAGCATCTCGATCTGATCCGGCGGCAGCGGTAAGCCGTCAAGCTGATCCGGCGGCAGATGTGTGACCAATTCCGGTCGTCCGCTGCGAATCACCTGCGCGATGCCGGTCTGTGCGTTGGAATCCAGCGGATATCGGCTGAGGTAATCATGGATCAGCGCTTCTTTTTCGGCCTCGACGTGCGCCACCGTGATCACGCCCAGCGTCCCGTCAGGCTCGATCAAGGTCATGCCCGACCAGTCGGCTAGCTCAGGCAGCGCAAGCCGCGCGACGTGGGCCAGCGTGGTCTGGTAATCCAGCGACGAGGCCAGCACCTGGCTAGCCTCCGCTAAAAACGCCAGCCGGCGCTGAGCGTCCTCGGCGCGCTGCCGGGCCTCGCGCTCCGCCGCGAAGAGTCGCGCACGCTCAAGTGCCAGCGCGCACTGTCCCGCCAGCGTCAGCATAAACGTCCGGTCTTCCGGCTCGAACACACGCGGCTGTTGAAAGCTCAGCCCGAACGCGCCGACGACGCGATCCTCGATCTTGAGCGGAATCGCCACGAGCGCGCCGCTGCCGGTTCGTGCGCTGATCGACGCCAGCTCGGGAAAGCGCTCGATGGCCTGGGCGACGTCTTCGATAAAGATCGGCTCGCCCTGCCGTACGGCAGCCGGTAGCGGAAGATTGGTGTCGAGCGGCAGCTCGGTGAAACGATCGTTCACGAAGTCGGGATAGCCGGTCACGCCGATCATGGTGAGCGCGGAGTGATCCGCCGTTACCAGCACCAGGCTGCCGGCGTAGGCATCCAGCGCCGTCACTCCCTGATTGATAACCACATCGGCGACCTGGCCGGGTGTAAGCGCCTGTGAGAGCGCGGCTGAGATCGTTTGGAGCCGCAGCACACGCTCGGTCGCCTGGTGCTCGGCGGTGACGTCGTCGAAGACTACCACGCCGGCGATGATCGTGCCCTTGCTGTCGTGGATCGGCGCCGCGTTGGCCCGCACCACGCCGCGCGTTCCATCGCCGCGCTGCTGAACGATCTCCTCGCCCATGACGACCTCGCCGGTCATCACGGCGCGAGCCAGCGGCCACTCCTCGGCCGCGTAAGGCCGTCCATCCAGATGAAAGCCCTGCCACATGTCGTAATCGCTGATGCGTGACGAGGGCAGCAACGGATGGCGCCAGATCTGCTCGACCTGCGCGTTGCCCAGGAGCAGCCGGCCGGATGGCGCCTCGGCGATGATCACAGCGGCCGGCATCTGCTCCAGAATCAGGTCCAGATGCGATTGCGTAAGTGTCAGCGCGGCCTGAACCCGCTGGCGATCGATAAACTGTCCGATCTGGTTGCCGATCACGCTGAGTATGTTGAGGACCGCAAGGTCGGGAGTAAAGCGCTCGGTCACGCAAAACTCCAGCACGCCCAGGATCTTTCTGCCGGACTGGATCGGAAAGGCCAGCGCGCTCTTCAGCCCGATGTGCTTACCGCTGGCCAGGCGCGGGAATTTGGCTGTTGTGTTGAGATCGTCAATCCAGAGCGGCGCGCCGGTAGACCAAACGATCCCCGGCAGCCCTTCGCCCTGCTTGAACGTAAGCGCCAGCGTGTCGCGAATAAACGCCGAGTTTGCGGCGTTCGGATGGTGCCAGATCGCTTTGCACTCCATGGTGTTGGTTTTTTCGTCGATATACCAGAACCCGCCGTAGGCCCAGTCTAGATACTCGCCGATCGCCTTGAGAATCTGCGGCGCTGCGACGTGCACATCGCTTGCCGACAGCAGAATATTGCTGATCGCGTAGTGCAGCGCCAGCCGTCGATCGCGGTCGGGCTGAGCACTATATTCCCGGCGCAGTTGCTCCAAGGCCGTGCTTACCTGTACCGTCAGACGTGAAAGCTGCTCGTCTGCCCGAACGCTATTTGTTCGTGCCTGAAGGCTCGTCACCGCTATATGCAGCTCTTCCAGCAATTGCGATATGTGTTTGATATTCGTCACGTCCAGGCATCCTTTCGGCACAGGTTCTCGCGGGGATCGACAGATTGCCGTGCTCGGTCTTTTGAGCCGCAACACGATATTAATTGGATGGATTGCATAGCGGGTGAGATTGCGGGTGCTTGCATTGTAACGCAGGAAGGCAGGTTTGCGGGTAGTGGTGGACAAACTAATAGTCAGTCACTGTAGGCGTGATACGATCGGACAGGCAGGCTAAGCTGTGGCGGGTACATAAAAAAATACCCGTTACTTCATGTTCTCGACCCACCCCCCAGTCGGTCGAGCGCCATGTCGTAACGGGTGACTACAGAATACCGAGATTTTCACGAACGATCTATGCCCATTTAGTCCTGGATCTCGCTAGTTCTCTTATACCAGTTTTTTACTTGTAGCCGTTGCGCAGGTAGGTGCGGCTCCAGGTGCCCAGGTTGCCGAAGTAGATGCTGCCGAGCTTGGCGGGATCGGTGGCCAGCTCGCCGCCGGGCAGGGTATCGCCGTCGTTTTGATCGTCCCAGCGCCAGGGCGCGTTGGCCGCGTTATCGCTGCCGTTGTCGCCGCGAAACGTGCCCCAGCTGGCGAAGGTCAGCGGATCGGAGCGGTGCGCCCACAGACCACCAGTGGCGAAAATATCGACGAGCTGGTAGCTGACGCTGGAGTCGTTGCCCGAGGAAGGCACCTCGGCCAGCGTGCGGTGCGGATAGTAGATCACGCCGTCGCCGCCGGGAAAGCCGCTGCCGTTCCAGGCTTTCGCGCCGTGGCCTTTGGCCTCTTGAAACGTCGTCGGATGGCTGGCATTGTCGAAGCTGCGCATCACCACTGTGCCGTCGATCGACTCCTGGCCGCTACGTAGCTGGCTGCCGCTGGGCGTGAACGAGAAGAAATCGCGGTGGAAGACCGAGACCAGCCCTTCGAACTTGCCGTAGGTGGTGCCGTCTTTGCGCACAATCGCCAGCACGCCCTCCATGTCGTTTTCGTGGGTGTTGTCCAGCGGGTTATCGCTCCAGTCGCGCGGGTGGAAGAAGCCGTAGACGATAAACCAGTGGCTGCTGGTCTCGGTCACCGAGTAGTACACGACCGCTTTCAGACGGCTGAGCTGATCATCCTGGCCCTCCCAGTTATTCTGCGCGTCCCAGTCGCCGTCGTAGTTGACGGCGGTCAAATAATCGGCGTCGTAGTCGCTGGAGTCGGTATCCTGGTAGTGGATCGGAGCCCAGCGATAGGCCAGCTCAAGGTCGGTCGGAGCGGCGAGAAGCGTTTGGGGCTGAGCGCACAGCCCGAGGACCAGCAGCAGCGGCAGCAGAAGACGGCGCATGGACAACACCTCGCTAGCAGAAAGTTTATTTTCGGTAAATATTGAGCGAGTGTAGGCGACACAGCCCGGCTGCCGGCAGGTCCTTTTGGGCCAGTGACGTATAGGACAATTGGAGCTTAGGGCCTGGGCTCGATGTGCTGAGTAATCGAAGCAGGCTCTTCGGCGGCAGCGGACCGATTGACGGGCGTTTGTCTCGCTGCGCGCCCGGCGGCGATCAGCAGCACCAGCGATCCGATTGCGAAGCCCACGTTGTGCAGCAGCTTGGCCTGGAGCGGCACGTCTCCGAGCGGCTCGACGAGAAACGCCAGCCAGACATGACTCAGCAGCGCGGCAGCAGCCAGCGCGAGCCGGTGAGCGGCATTCCACGCCGTAGATCGTGACCAGAGCGTAACCGCGATCGCAAGCCCGGCGACCATCACAACCGACCCGGCAACATCCCACCAGGTCGCGTCAAAAGCTACGCCGACGTTGAGCAGCGCAAGCCCAACATCGATCACATAGGAGAGATTCAAGGCGGCAAACGCCAGGCATCCGACGCGCCACGTGCTCGGGACCGGACGATCTACCAGCTGCCGGGGCTGTCTACCGACGGCGAATGCAGCCACGAAGCAGGCCACGACCACAGCCGCCGCGCCGATCAGCTGGCCTGGTGACGGCAGAAATTGTTCGCTCGTCACGTGATCGTTGAAGATCAGGGCGGAGATCAGCAGATACAGGACGACGACCAGCGCCATGCCGAACTTGCCCAGCCAGGGCGTTGTTCTGCGCTCGGGTACGAACGTCTCGACCAGCGCGATCGGCAGGCTGAAGCTCCAGATCACGTGGCCAAGGATGAAATCCAGCGTTGGATCGACGCCGATACCGAGCGCCGGAACGTAGGTGGGTATCAGCATCGCTTGCCAGTAATCGATGTCGCGGTAGGACGGATTGAACAGCGAGTGGTCGATCAGGCCGGCCTGAATCACGCCGAAGCCAAAGGCCAGCAGCATCATTGTGGGCCAGCCGCGTCCGGCGCGGCGCGTCACTTCGCGGATGATCAGCGCCGGGCAGCCGTACAGCGGTGCTAAGAAGAGCAGGCCGAAGAGCAGCGCGCCAGGATCGCCGGTCGAGGTGTCGTAGCCGACGAGATACTCGGCCAGCACTGGTGCCAGGAAGAACACGCCGAGCACCGGCGCGATGCGGCGCGGCCACGATCTTTGCGGCTCGGAATGAGATCGCCGGCTTGCAGCTGTGGTGATGGTATTCATTTCTTATTCTCCTCGTTGATTCTTTCCGTCAGTCGGATCGATCAGCCGGCTCTGGCTGATGAGCGTTGGCCTGGCTACGCTGATGTCGCCGGAACTCTTCGATCGCCACAAAGACCGCGATCACGATCGGCAGCAGCCACTTGCCCCAGACAAACACCGGTGACCTCACGATCCACCCGAGCCAGGACCGCAGCCAGACACGCAGGTCGAGGAACGGCAGATCGATGTCGGGCAGCCACGTGGCGATCTGTAGCCGCAGCGCCCTGAAGAACGCGCCAATGTCGGGTAGCCACGACCAGTCGAGCGCCGGCAGCAGACCCAGGAGCAGCGCGCCGATGCCCAGCAGCGGCAGCGAAACCTGGAGCACGGCGATCGCGACGTGACGCGCTGCGTAGAGCGCCGGGTGCTCACGCTGAAACTGAGCCAGCCGTGCGGCACGCGATCCCGGCGGCTGCGGCTCGCGGTCGTCGCGCTCCTCAAGCAGCACACAGCGGGCGACCTGTCCGCTCCACCAGCCCCACTGAACCAGCACGGTCCACTGCTGCCAGCGCAGCCGGGTGCGATCGCCCAGCGATGCTTGCTGCTCGTCGACCGGCTGTCCATCGATCACGAGCCGCGCGGTATTGATCAGCCCGGCAGCCGTCACCTCCACCTCGATGCGGTGCCCGGCATGGTCAAGGGTATAGCGGGCGGGGATAGCTTGCGTTTGTTGCATGATCGTTCTCTGGTTGGGCCTGTATGCCCTGCGTGTGATTGATCCCGAGTGTAAGCGAAGCTACGATCTGATCGCATCGGCTTGCGCGCGGATTGTGGCTGCGTCCTGAGAGCAGGCTGCTCTCCGCCTCGGGGCTGAGACGATCCTGGCCTCCAGCCGGATCGAGCCCAGGGATGCGCTATGCTATACTCCGCCCGATGTGGTGAAAAAGCTCTGCTCGGGATGGTGTGTCGATGCGTCACTCTTTTCGCCGACTGCAATGGAGAATGACCTTCTCGTATATCCTCGTAACGATTCCCGCGATTGTGCTGCTTCAGGTCTGCTGCTGGTCGGCGGCGCGTTTTACGCCTTCATGAACTCGCAGATGTTGGCCGAAGATCAGGCCAGCGCGCTCGCCGTAATCGCGCCTCAGGCCGCCGCGTACCTCGACAGCCCGGCGCCGGATCGTGACGGTCTCGCGCAGTGGCTCCAGGGCACGATGTGCGGTGGTGGCTACGAGCCGACGATGTTTCCGAAAGATACGCATCCGGCGGTCTTGCGCACGACGGTTGTGGACGCGCGCGGCCAGGTTGTCGCCGATGCAACAGGCGCTACCCGAGCGGGCACGCCGCTGGCCGAGCAGCTCGATCCGCTTGGTAGACAGGTGCTTCAGGCCGCGCTGAGCGGGCAGACACGACCCGAGACCTTGGCGTTACGCCAGCCCGATAACGGGATCGTCGCGGCGGCGCCGATCAAGGACGCCGAGCAGCGGGTTGTGGGCGCCTGGTTTGTCAACGTCGCCGCCGCGCGCTTCTTCACCCGCCACGAGGCGCTCTTCATTCTGCTGGTGTTTTTGGTGCCTTTATCGATCATGGCGTCGGTCTTTGCGGTTGGCCTGGGCACGATCTATGGCTATCTGACATCGCGCAATCTTGTGCAGCGGCTGCGTGTTCTGTCGTCCGCCGCCGACGCGTGGAGCGCCGGTGATTTTCGCGCGGTGAGTTCTGATCGATCCAGGGATGAGCTTGGTCATCTGTCGCGGCGGCTCAACCAGATGGCCGAGCAGCTGCGAACGCTGGTTACCACGCGTCAGGAGCTGGCCGCGCTTGAGGAGCGCAATCGTCTGGCGCGCGATCTGCACGACTCGGTGAAGCAGCAGCTTTTTGCGATCAGTATGCAGCTGGCCTCGGCGCGCACGCTGCTGCACGATCAGGCGCCCGTGGATCGGCTGCTGGCACATGCCGAGTCGCTGACGCAGGCGGCGCAGCAAGAGGTGATGTCTACGATTCACGCGCTCCGCCCGGCGGCGCTGCACGAGGTCGGGCTGCTCGAAGCCGTGCGCACCTACGTCGCCAGGTGGTCGCAGCAGCATCAGATCGCGGCTCAGGTCGATTGCCGGAGTCAGGCTGAGCTGCCGCTGGTGGTGGAGCAGGCGCTGTTTCGCGTGGCGCAGGAGGCGCTGACCAATACCGCGCGGCACAGCGAGGCGACACAGGTCACGATCCGGCTGAGCGCGGATTGGCACGCCGGCACGCTGGCGATTACCGACAACGGGCGCGGCTTCGATCCGCAGGCGACCGATCGGCATGGTCTCGGGCTGCAAAGTATGCGCGAGCGTGTGGCGGCGCTCGGCGGCACGCTGCGGATCGATAGCCGGCCGGGAGCAGGCACGTGGTTGATCGCCGAGATACCTTTGACGCAGGAGAGCCAGGATGAGTGATCGCATAACTGTGCTGCTCGTCGACGATCACACGATTGTGCGCCAGGGCGTGCGCACGTTTCTTGAGCTTCAGGCGGATATTCTGGTGATCGGCGAGGCCGAGACCGGCATCGAGGCCGTGCGGCTGGCCAGCGAGTACGCGCCGGATGTGGTGCTGATGGATCTCAAGCTGCCGGAGATGGACGGCATCGCGGCGACACGCAAGCTGGTGGAGATCAGCCCGCGCACGCATGTGATTGTGCTCACATCGTATCACGACGACGAGCATATTTTTCCGGCCATCCGCGCTGGAGCGATCTCATATGTGCTGAAGGATATTCGTCCCGCCGCGCTGGCCGACGTGGTACGCAAGGCTGCCGCCGGAGAGGCCGTGCTTCATCCTCGGGTGGCGCGGCGGCTGATGCAGGAGATCAACCGGACGCGCGCGGTCGCCGATGCGCTGGCCGCGCTAACCGAGCGCGAGGTCGAGGTGCTGCGGCTGGTCGGCGAGGGACTGAACAACGCAGAGATCGCGGCGCGCCTGGTGATCAGCGAGAAAACCGCGAAAAGCCATATCAGCAATATCCTGAGCAAGCTGCATCTGGCGGATCGCACGCAGGCGGCAGTGTATGCCTGGCGCGAGGGCATTATGCAGCATAGCTCTACGCCGGGCGATACGGACTGAGTATGCGCGAGACGACATATCCCGACCATAACTCTTGTACCTTGTTTTTGCGTTACAATCTTCACTGACCTCTTACTTGAGCTTTGTATCAGTTTTGGTGAGGAGAAATAACGTTATGCTTTTGACAGATGAGGAACTACGAAATATTCGGCTGGCGCTCGAAACAACGGCAGGTCTAGACGGTGAATTAGCGGTTCGGTGTAGCCATCTTCTGCATATAGGTGCTTTTGATGAAGCTGTACGAAATGCCTTCGTCTTATTAGAAGAACGAATGCGCCAGGCTGTAGGCAAAGAAGGAATGACTGGAACTGATCTGGCTAATTATGCTTTTAGCCCTACAAATGGCCCTTTAGCCATACAATTAGCCCAAAGAACATCAGAACGGGAAGGCTTACGAGAATTATATTCAGGTGCATTTAAGTTATTCCGCAATCCCACAGCTCATGGGGTTGTAGGATACGATGCGATCGAAGGGAAATCAATCATAAGTTTGGTAAATCTTCTCCTGAAGATACTGGACAAAGCTGATAACATTCCAGATCAGCGTCTGATCCCCGCTAATCTTGAAAAGCTACTAGCTGATGTTGAAAAAACGAGTGGAGTTCCTGTTGCAAATCGTTTGCGTTCCTTTATTGCTAAATGCATAAAAGTTGGCCTCATACCAAGCGAGACTGGAAAACAGTGGATACCATTTAAGCGCACTGCACTCATGCAGTATGACACGTGGCCTAAGCCAAAATCACATCTTTTACCAGTATTCTATCTAATAACTACATCAAAAGAGCAAGGAATATGGTTTCCAGTAAATCAATATTATCGATTAGTGATTAATTTCAATCTCGATAATCTGCAAAAACAGCTACGGCTTTTAGGTTTTCAACCCTTTGGCAAAGCACACGAGCCTTACTTTACGCTACGTCCGCATACTGATCAGAGCTTTTTTGAGAAGCTTACAGATTTGGTACTGCGAGTGGAGAGAGAAGTTGACGATACACTAAACATGTAAGCTATTGCTTAAGTTTTAAGCAGAAGGAATTTCCTGCTCAAACACCATAACAAGCGACACCGCGCTCTTTATGACGCGGTGTCGCTTGCAATAAAATGGTCTCGCCTGTTAGTGTGTTGCATATGCCCCGGACACGTCGCCGACGTGTCCCTACATGGTTCACATATTCCTGCTTGTAACACTCTACTCGACGGCGGCGATGGTGGGACGGCCGCCATCCAGCGGCATGCGCTGCACCTCATCGCGCAGCGACTCGGCGTCCCAGCCTGCGTCGCGCTCAAGGCCGGAGTCCTCAAGATCGGCCAGCAGGATCTGCTCCAGCCGCTCGATGCGCTGGCGTGCGGCGT
>DASWTQ010000626.1:0-10536 GCA_036402055.1 Herpetosiphonaceae bacterium | reverse complement strand
GGCGCGGAACGTTGTACGCAAGTTCTCGTGGCGACGGACGACTTCGTTCAGGCTGCGGGCCAGCGCCTCGATGTCGAGCGTTCCCAGTAGCCATGCAGCAGTCGGTGTGTTGTAAAACGGGCTGTCGGGCACCAGCTGGTTGAGGAACCACATACGCTGCTGGCCAAAGGAAAGCGGTAGATATTCGGTTCGCTCAACCCGCACCAGCGGCGGCACCGGCAAGCCACGCGCTTCTTTGTCCGCGTCCTCGATCACGCTCGCCAGCTCGGCGAGGGTCTGAGCTTCAAACAAAGACCGCAGTGGCAGCTCGATCTCGAACTTCTGGCGGATTCGGGAAACGACCTGGGTGGCCAGCAGCGAGTGGCCGCCGAGCGCGAAGAAGTTATCGTGGCGATCGATCTGGGTGATGCCGAGCACGTCGGTCCAGATGTCGGCCAGCACATCTTCGACGACGGTGCGCTGCACATCCAGGACCTGCGCGGTCTGCCGCTCCTCTTTGACCAGTCTCCTGACGATCGGGATCTGCTGCGCTGGAATGTGATCGATCAGGGCCTGGAGCGGCTGTCGAGCGTCTGCCACCATCTGCTCCAGCACTGCCAGCAGATGCGCGGCGATCGTCTGAGCGGCGCTCTCGTCGAAGCGTCGGGCGTCGTAGATGACCCGGAACATCAGCTCGGCTTCGACATTCACCAGCACGGTCAGCGCGTGGTGCGTCTGGGCGCCTCTGGTCTGCACCTCGCCAAGCGTCAGCGCCAGATCCGCCGTGTGCTCCAGTGCCGCATTGATCGGATAGTTCTCGAAGACGAGCAGGCTTTCATACAGCGGCGTGGTGCCGGGTACTCCGCTCCACTGATGAATCTGTCCGGCTGTGCAATACTCGTAGGCGCGCAGCGACAGATTGTGGGATTGCAGCTCGCTCAGCCAGTCCTGCACAGCCACGTCGCGCGGCGTTGCGACACGCAGCGGCAGGGTATTGATGAACAGTCCCAGCATCGACTCGCTCCGGGCAAGATCCGCTGGACGGCCCGACACCGTAATGCCGAAGGTGACGTCTTCCTGGCCGCTGTAGCGACTCAAGAGAACAGCCCATGCACCTTGCACGAGTGTGTTCAGCGTGAGGTGGCGCTGACGAGCCATGGCCTGTAGCGCGTGGGTTGTTTCCGCCGCAAGCCGCGCCTCCAGGTCGCCGTAGCGGGCTGTCGGATCGACTGCGGCGTCGCCTGGAATGCCGAGCGCAGTTGGAACCTGAACATCCTGAAGCGCTGTTTCCCAGAAACCTTGCGCCTGTGCCAGATCCTGGTGCTGGAGCCAGGCGATATAGTCGCGGTAGGGCCGGCGCGGCGTGAGCTGGATCGCCTGGCCCTGGCTCAGCGCGCGGTACGTTTGGAGGAACTCTTCAAGAATGATCGGCTGGCACCAGCCATCAAGCAGGATATGGTGGCGCGTCCAGACGAACTGGTAGCGCTCAGGTGCCATCTGGAAGAGCGCGAAGCGCAGCAAGGGTGCCTGGGCCAGATCAAAACCCTGCGCTCTGCTCTCGTCCAGATACGCCGCCAGTCGCTCCTGCTGCTCATCTGGCGTGATGTTCTGCCAATTCTGCCGTTCCAGCGACACGCTCGCGCTCTGGAGCACCACCTGTACCGGCACGTCGAGCGACTGCCAGGCAAAGGTGGTGCGTAAGATCGGATGCCGATCCACGATCTGCTGCCAGGCTTGCTCAAACGCCGCCGGATCTACGCTCCCGATCAGCACACTTGTAAGCTGCTCGATATGAACGCCGGAGCCGGGCGTGGTCACGGTTTCAAACAGCATACCCTGCTGGGCCGGCGCAAGCTGATAGATCGCCTCGACGTTCTGCGCGGCTCGCGGAATTTCAGCCAGGATCTGCCCGATCTGCGCCTGCGTCAGCTCCACATCCGGGAAGTCCGAAGGCGTGTACTGGCCCGACTCGGGCAGCATACAATGGTCGATCAGCTGGCGCAGCGTCTGCACAAATCGCTGGGCTAGCCGCTCCACCGTGGCCGCATACAGCATCTCGCCGCTAAACATCCAGTCGATGTGGAGCTGCCCGCCGATAATCAGAGCGTTGATCACCAGAGCATAGCTGCGCTGGTTGCGCGGGCTGATCGCCGGGCCGCTGGACTCAAAGGCTGGACCGAGCAGAGCTGATGCTGGCAGCACTTGATCGAACTGGCCCAGGTAGTTGAACGCCACCTGCGGCTGTGGCAGCGTCACCAGCTGCTCGGCCAGCCGCGCATCGCCGCGCAGGTAGCGCAGCAGGCCATAGCCGATGCCGTGGTTGGGAATCCGGCGCAGCTGCTCTTTGATCGCTATCAGCGCGTCCGCCGGGCCAGCCTGAGCGCCGAGCTTCAGCACCACCGGAACATGCGTCGTGAACCAGCCGACCGTCCGCGACAGATCGACGCCGTCGATCAGCGTTTCTCGTCCGTGGCCCTCCAGATCGACCAGCACCCGATCGTGTCCGGCCCAGTCGGCCAGCGTCTGCGCCAGCGCCGTGAGCAGAAGATCATTGATCTGGGTGCGATACGCGCGGGGCACATCGCGGAGCAATGTTTGCGTTTCGTCGGCGTCCAGCACCACCGAGATTTGCTGCATGGATGCGCCGGTGTTCGCTCCACCAGGATCGTCCAGTGGTAACGCCGGCACCTGTGCGCGCTCGGGGGCCAGCCAGTAGGCGCGCTCTGCATCGCGCTCAGGGCGTTGAGCAAAGTCGGAGAGCCGCGCTGCCCACTCCTGGAAGGAGGTCGTTTTGGGCAGCAGCCGCAGCGGCTCGCGCTGCACCGCCTGCTGGTACGCGGTCTGAAGATCTTCCAGCAGAATGCGCCATGAAACGCCGTCGATCACGAGGTGATGGATTACGATCAGCAGGCGGCCCGGCCGATCTGCGCCCAGCGTGAACAGCACTATCCGCAGCAGCGGGCCATGCTGGAGGTTGAGACTGGCCTGGATCTCGGTCGCCGCGGCTTCCAGCGCTGCTGCCTGCTGCTCCAGCGGCACATCGGCGAGATCGACATGCGACAGCGGCACATCGTCGTCGGGAGAGGCGTTGCTCTGCTGCCAGCCCGCGTCTGTGGCAGCAAAGCGCATGCGCAGCGCGTCGTGGTGCAGCAGCAGATGCTGCACGGCGATCGCCAGCGACTCGCGGTTCAGTGGCGCGCGGGTTTCCAGCAGCACCGCCTGATTCCAGTGCTGCGGCTCGGCAAGCTGCTGCTCCCAGAACCAGCGCTGAATCGGCGTGAGCAGCACCGGCCCGGTCACCGTGCTCTGGTCGATCGTGAACTGCGGTGCTGTGTTGGCTACGGCTGCCAGCTCCGCGATGGTCTGGGCCTCGAACATCTGGCGGACGGTCAGGTGAATGCCCGCCTGGCTGGCGCGCGCGATAATCTGGATGCTCAGGATCGAATCGCCGCCCAGCTCAAAGAAGTTATCGTAGATGCCGATCGCTTCCACCCGCAGCACGTCCTGCCAGATGTCGCGGAGTGTTTGCTCAAGCTCGGTACGTGGCGCGGCCGGCTCGCCGCGCACTCGGGTCTGCTCCGGCGCAGGCAGGGCCCGGCGATCGAGCTTGCCGTTCGGAGTGAGCGGTAATGCCGGCACCGTCACAAAGGCCGTCGGCAGCATGTAATCGGGGAGCCGTCGCGCCAGGAACTCACGCAATGAGGAGGCTAGGCCCTCATCCCCCCGGCCCCCTTCTCCCGTCGCCACAGGAGAAGGGGGAGTGGCTGTATCCACTTGTTCTTTGTTCCGGGTGCCCTCTGGGCGGCTTTGTTCGTTTGGTTCTAGGTTCTCCGTTCTAGGTTCTTGGTTCTCAACAACATACGCCACCAGACGCTTCGAGGAGTGATCTTCGTGCCGTCCACTCGCCGGCTGATCTTCCCAGACCAGCACCGCAGCCTCGCGAACCGCCGGATGCTGCGCCAGCACCGCCGCGATCTCGCCGGTCTCAATGCGGAAGCCGCGCAGCTTGACCTGCTGATCGCTGCGGCCGAGAAACTCGATCGTGCCATCGGGCAGGAACCGAGCGAGGTCACCGGTGCGGTAGAAGCGACTGCCCGGCGCGTGGGTGAATGGATTGGGCACGAACCGGCTGGCCGTGAGCGCCGGCTGGTTCAAGTAGCCGCGCGATACAGCCGCGCCGCCGACGTACAGCTCGCCCGGCGCACCGATCGGGACCGGCTCAAGACGGGCGTTGAGCAGGTAGATTTCGATCCCGCCCAGCGGTCGTCCAAGCGGCACCGCGCCTGACGCCAGCGCCCGTAGATTCGCCGGCACCATGTAGGCCAGCACGCCGACGGTGGTTTCGGTCGGCCCGTAATGGTTGACGACCTGACACGTGCCCGGGAGCGCCTGGATCTTAGCCAGGATGTCGGCGCGCAGCGCTTCGCCGCCCAGAATCAAACGCTGCCGTGGCAGAACCTGCTCAGGAGCGGCGTGACTCAGCAGCGCGCCCAGATGCGACGGCACAATCTTCAGGCAGTCGACCGCATGGCGCTGCATGTAGTCCGCAAACTGCTGCGGGTTCGATGCGCGCTCCTGGGCGATCACGTGGAGGCAACCGCCCTGGCACAAGGCCGGGAAGATCGCGGTATGTCCGAGATCGGCGGCAAAGGTAGAAACCGTCGCAAAGCTGCTGCCCGGCGGCACCGCCAGCCGTTCGAGCACGGCGTACACATAATTCACCAGCTGCCGGTGCTCAACCGCAACGCCTTTCGGGGTGCCGGTCGAGCCCGAGGTGTAGATCACGTAGGCCAGCTGCTCGGGCTGGATAGGATGGATCAGGTTCTCGCCGGATGCATCCTGAATGGTCGCGGCGTCGGCGTCAAGGTTAACCACCTGCCTGGGCTGCGACGATCGCGAGGCAAAGTTGTTGGCGCTGGAGGTGCGATCATCGGCGATCAATACCTCGACTTGTGCATCTTCCAGCATAAAGGCCAGTCGCTCGGCGGGAAGAGCCGGCTCAAGTGGCACGTACGCGCCGCCCGCCTTGAGGATCGCCAGCAGCCCCACGATCAGCTCTGTCGAGCGATGGAGCAGCAGCCCAACTCGCGACTCGGGTCTGACCCCCACGCTTTGGAGATGACGCGCCAGCTGGTTCGCCCGGCGATTCAGCTCGGCATAGCTGATTTGCTGCTCTTCGTACACCACTGCCACGGCGTCCGGTCGCCGCGCCGCCTGCGCCTCGAAGAGCCGGTGAATGCTGCCGCCCTCGGGATAGAGCGCCGGCGCTGTGTGCCACTGCTTGAGCAGACGCTGCTGGTCGGTCGCGGTCAGGAGCGGCATGGAGGCTACGCGCTGCGTGGGATCGGCGGCTACCTGGACCAGCACCAGCTCGAAGTACTCCGCGATGCGCTCGATCGTCGCGGGAGCGAACAGATCGCTGCCGTAGGTGATCGACGCTTGCAGCCTGTCGTCGGCTTCCCACAGCGCACACGACAGATCGAACTTGGTCGTTGTGGTTTCTATCTCTATGGGCTGAAGCCTGAGACCCGGCGCCGCAAGCTCCTGCACCGGCATGTTCTGGAGCGCGAACAGCACTGAGATCAGCGGATGACGGCTCAGGTCGCGCGCGGGCTGAAGCGCCTCGACCAGCTGCTCAAACGGCAGATCCTGATGCGCATACGCTCCCAGCGCGATTGCGCGCACCCGGCCCAGCAGCTCGACGAAGGTCGGATTGCCGCTCAGATCCGTGCGCAGCACCAGCGTATTGACGAAGCAGCCGATCAAGCTCTCGGTTTCGATGTGGTGACGATTGGCGATCGGTGTGCCGACCGCCAGATCATCCTGACCGCTGAAACGGCTCAGAACTACCTGGAATGCGGCCAGCAGCGTCATAAACAAGGTCGCACCTTCGCGCTGGCCGAGCTTCACCAGCGCCGCGCTGAGATCAGGCGACAGCGCAAAGCTGTGGCTGCGACCACGGAAGGTTTGTCGCGCCGGACGCGGGTAATCGGTGGGCAGGTTCAGCGCCGGTAGCGAGTCGCCCTCCGCGCCGAGCCGGGCACGCCAGTAGCTGAGCTGCGTCTCAAGCACGCTGTTTTGCAACCAGTCTCTCTGCCACACGGCGTAGTCGGCATACTGGATGCGCAGCGGCGGCAGATCTGGCGTGTGAGATGTGCTCAGCGCCGCATAACAGGCCGTGATCTCGCGGATCAAAATCCCGATCGACCAGCCGTCGCTGATGATATGGTGCATCACAAACACCAGCACCACGTTCTCAGGCTCCAGGATCAGCAGCGTAGCGCGCAGCAGCGGCCCGTGCTGGAGATCGAAGGGCTCCTCGGCCAGCGCCTGTACGCGGCGCTGCATTTCTTCCATGCGCTCAGGTTCCGCCACATGTTGAAGATCGACCACCAGCAGCGGCAGCGGCAGCTCGGGCGCGATCACCTGGCGCGGCTGCCCATCGACTACGACGAACGTTGTGCGCAGCGCGGCATGACGCGCGATCACCGTGTTCAAGCTTTGATGCAGCACGTCCCGGTTGAGCGGCCCTCGAATATGGAACGCCGCCGGGATGCTGTAGGAGGCATTGCCCGGCTCCAGCTGATCCAGGAACCACAGTCGCTGCTGCGCGAAGGAGAGCGGGGCGATTTCTGAATCGGCGGCGGGCAAGATCGGCGGTGCGATCAGGCCGGTTGCCTGCTGAGTCGCGGCCTCTACGCGCTCAGCCAGCGCTGCCGGAGTCGGCGCTTCAAACAAGTGATGCAGCGGCAGATCGACGTCGAATGTGTCACGGACGCGCGACATGAGCTGGGTTGCCAGCAGCGAGTGTCCGCCCAGGGCAAAGAAATCGTCGTGGACGCCGACCGCGTCAAGGCCGAGCACCGTTGTCCAGATGCCGACGAGCAGCGCCTCGGTTGAGCTGCGCGATGCTACGTAGGCGGTGTCGAGATCGGGCCTGGCTGTGTCGGGCAGCGGCAGCGCGCGCCGATCGAGCTTGCCGTTGGATGTGAGCGGTAACGCGGGCAAGACCATAAAGGCCGTCGGTACCATGTAGTGCGGCAGCGTCTCTGCCAGATGACGCCGTAGCGCGCTGAGGCCTACGTTCGTTTCCAGCACCACATA
The DNA here is from genome assembly GCA_036402055.1 of Herpetosiphonaceae bacterium. Lineage (GTDB taxonomy): Bacteria > Chloroflexota > Chloroflexia > Chloroflexales > Kallotenuaceae > LB3-1. Next base: position 3,453 of record DASWTQ010000626.1, on the reverse strand, counting down.
GGCGAACAGCTCGGGCGTGTCGCCGCGCTGCTTGTGGGCGATCACTGCCGCCTCGCTGACCGCCGGATGCTTCAAGAGCCGGGTTTGAATCTCGCCCAGCTCGACGCGGAAGCCACGAATCTGGACCTGATCGTCGCCACGACCGAGATAGACCATTTCCCCATCCGGCAGCAGCTTGGCGATGTCGCCCGAGCGATACAACCGCTCGCCCGGATTGAACGGATCGGGCACGAAGCGCTGGGCCGTCAGCTCGGGCCGCCTGAGATAGCCGCGCGCCACGCCCGCGCCGCCGACATAGATCTCGCCGGCCACGCCAACCGGCAGCAGCTGCTGCCGATCGTCCATGAGATACATAGTCGTCGTCGGAATCGGTCGCCCGATGTTGCTGATGTTGCTGTGGATCTCCTGCTCGGCGATCAGCTTGAACGTCGAGTGCACCGTGGTTTCGGTGATGCCGTACATGTTGATCAGCGCGACTGCGGGATAGCGCTCGTGCCAGGCTTGCAGCTGAATCGGATCGAGTGCCTCACCGGCGAAGATGACATAACGCAGCGCCATCGTGGTCTGTGCTCGCTTCAAGACTTCTTTGGCGACATAGCTAAACGCGGTCGGGGTTTGGCTCAGGATCGTGACTCGGTGATCGATCAGCAGGTCCACAAAGGCGACCGGGTCTTTGGCTACCTGCGCCGGAACGATCACCAGCGTGCCGCCATACAGCAGCGCGCCGTACATTTCCCAGACCGAAACGTCGAAGCAGTACGAGTGGAACATGCTCCACACATCATGCTCTCCAAACGCATACGGATGGCGATCGTTCAACACGAGCCGCACCACATTGCGATGTTCCAGCAGCACGCCTTTGGGAATGCCGGTCGAGCCGGAGGTGTAGATGCAGTACATCAGGTTGCTCGGCGCGGCCGTCGCTGGCGGCGCAGTGCGCGGCTGCGCTGCGATTGTGGCCCGCTGCTCGTCGATCAGGATCACGGCGGCAACCGGAGCCGGCACACGCGCCAGGAGATCGCGCGTTGTGACGAGATGCGCCACGCGTGTATCTTCGACCATGAAGCGCAGCCGATCTTCGGGGTAGGACGGCTCCAGCGGCAAATAGGCGCCGCCCGCTTTGAGCACGGCCAGCAGTGCCACGATCATGTCGATCGAGCGCTCGAAGCACAGCGCTACCAGCGTATCCGGCCCGACGCCCTGTTGAAGCAGCAGATGCGCCAGCTGGTTGGCCCGCGCGTCAAGCTCCCCGTAGGTTATCTGCTCCGCTCCGTCACGCACCGCGATGTTCGCCGGTGTTCTGGCAACTTGCGCCGCGAACAGCTGATCGACGGTGAGATCGGCGGGATACTGCGCGTCGGTCGCGTTCCAGGCGACACGCTGCTGTTGCACCTCGGCAGCGCTGAGCAGATCAACATCGGCAATGCGCCGGTCGCGATCGGCGATGAGCGCGGTCAGCAGCACCTGGAAATGCTCCACCATCTGCGCGATTATCCAGGCATCATAGATGTCGGCGTTGTAAACCAGCGATCCGGTGATCGCATCATGGCCCCTGGTCAGCGCCAGATTGAGATCATATTTTCCATAGCCTAGATTGGTCTCGACGATCTCGGCGCTGCCGCCTCCGGTTGTCAGCAGCGGCGGCTGGTCGTCGAGCTGGAACAGCACATCGAAGAGCGCCGTGCGGCCCATGTCCTGCTCGGGCTTCAGCTCCTGCACCAGACGATCGAAGGGCAGCGCCTGATGTGCTAGAGCCTGCTCGATCGTCCGGCTGAGCTGCGCCAGCAAGGCGCGGAAGGTCAGCTCGCCGGACACCTGGCTGCGCAAAACCACCAGATTCGCGATCGGGCCGACGGTCTGCTCCAGCCCTAGCTGCTTCCGTGCATCGACGGTCGTGCCCACCACGATCTCGGATTGGCGCGCATAACGATGCAGGAGCGCCTTGAAGCCGGCCAGCAGCAGGGCAAAATCGCTCCAGTTTTCTTCCTGAGCAACGGCTTGCATGCGGCGCAGCAGGCTGCCGGGCAGCGTAAACTGTTGGCTGGCAGCTGTAAACGTATGGATCGCCGGTCGCGGGCGATTTTCGGGTAGCTCCAGCGCCTGGACTCTGCCGCCGAGCCGGCGCTTCCAGAAGAACAGCAGCTGCTCGATTGCATCCGCCGGCAGCGCGTGTTGCCAGGCGACATAATCTCCGTACTGGAGCAGCACGGGTGGCAGCTGCGGGTCTCGTCCCGTGATCCGCGCACGATAGATCGCGACCAGCTCCTGCGCGATCACACGCAGCGAGCTTTGGTCGGCGACGATATGGTGCACAACCAGCACCAGCAGCGCTTCATCTACCGACACGCGCAAGAGCGTCGCCCGGATCAAGGGTTCGCCATCCAGCGCGAACGGCTGTCGCGCCTCGTCGAGCGCTCGCTCCAGCGCAGCTTCCGGGCCGCACTCGACCAGTGAGAGCGTGAGCCTCGCATCGGCGTGCACAACTTGCCGGCGATCGGCGTTTTCGCTCACGATCGTCGTGCGGAGCGCGCTGTGTCGCTCGATCACAGCGTGCAGGCTGTGCTCCAGCGCGCGCTGATCGATCGGGCCGCGCAGCCGCAGGATCAAGGGCAGATTATGATAGATCGGATGGGCAGCGTACACATTGCCGGTCTCGAACTGATCCACAAACCAGAGGCGCTCCTGGTGCGGCGAGAGCGGCAGGTCGTGCCGATCGTCGGCAGCGGGCGCAACCGGCGGTAAGACCAGGGCCGGATCGAGATCGAGGGCGCTGATCGGCGCGTGTGGCTGCTGGACGATCTGCTCAAGCAGATAGCCAAACCGCCGGATCATGCGCGTGATCGTGCTCGGCTCGAACAAGTCGCTGTTATATTCCAGCGCTCCGCGCAGCCCGTGCTCGGTTTCTTCCATCGAGAGCAGCAGATCAAACATGGCGGTGCTGCCCTGGAGATCCAGCGGTGTCATCTCAAGCTCGGGCAGTGCCAGCGGCTCGATCGGCGCGGTTTGCAGCACAAAGAAGACCTGGAACAGCGGGTTGAGGCTGAGGTTGCGCTGCGGCTGGAGTGCCTCGACCAGAGCTGCGAACGGCAGATCCTGATGGGTAAAGGCATCAAGAACAACCGAGCGCACACGGCCCAGCAGCTGCTGGAACGTCGGATCGCCCGCGAGGTCGGAGCGCAGCACCAGCGTGTTGACAAAGAAGCCGATCAGATCTTCGAGCTGCGTGCGGTGGCGCTTGGCGACCGACGTACCGACGACGACGTCGTCCTGCCGGGCATAGCGTCCCAGCAGCACCTGGAAGGCGGAGAGCAGAGTCATGAACAATGTAACGCCAGTGCGCCGGCTCAGCTGTTGCAGCGCGCTGCTGATTTCGCCGCTGAGCGTAAAGGCGATGGTTCCTCCCCGGAACGTCGGCTGCTGCGGACGGGGATAATCAGCTGGGATGCGGAGTCT
>DASWTQ010000625.1:0-3975 GCA_036402055.1 Herpetosiphonaceae bacterium | reverse complement strand
AGGAGCGCCTTGTAGACCGGCTGCGGCTCGGCGACGACGATCTCAAACCCGATCGTGATGCGCTGATTGGCCGTGACGGAGTGCCAGGCGATCACCGGCGCGCAGTCGTCGCCGCGACACGGCGCGTACGAGCGCGGCGTTTCGGCGTAGGGATAGCGCAGCAGCAGGCTCGTGCGATCCGCGCCGCTCAGCCCCAGCCCGACGATCGTATCGTTCCAGTAGGGCGAGTCCGCGATCAGCGCCGCGCTATGCTGCTCGGTTTGCACCGAAGTGAACGGCGCGGCCGCGCGCTCAGCCGAAAAACACCAGGCCGTCGCGGTCCAGGGCTCGGACTCGTCGCCCCAGCGCGGATAGCGGCGCGGCGAGTCGGCGGGCCGATTGGCGTCGTAGAATGTTGCGGGAATCAGCCAGCGCGGCTCAGGGCCGAGATCGTCGAGGCGCACCGTGAGCGCGATCGCTGCGTCAGCGCCGGCGGTGATCTCAAGCTCGCAGCGCCAGCGATAGATCGACTCTTCGATTGGATGCAGCGTAGCCTGCCATTGCCAGCCGGCGAAGCCCGCGATCGTGCCGTGGAGCTGCCGGCGATCGTCGGTGGAAAGCTCAAGCTCGGCGATCAGCGCGCCCTGCGTCTCGGTAGTTTCGAGCGTGACGCGCAGCCTGGGACCGCCCTCAAACTGCGCGACTCCGGCGGCGCTGGCGAGCAATGGCTGGAAGATCATCGCGCGGGCTCCAGCTCCACGGTGACGATCTGCCACGGCTCGGCGTGCAGCGTGAGCGTGCCGTCGTCGCCCAGCGCGATCGGCTTCAGGCGATCTTCGTCGAGGTTGGTGTGATACGCGGCGCGCCAGCTGCCCGGAACCTGTAGCGTTCCCATCACGGCCTGATCGGTCGTGTTGAAGCAGCGCACGATCACGCTCTCGCGATCTTCGGCGCGCTTGACCGCCGAAAGCTGAAGCGCGCTCGGCTCAAGCTGAAGGAAGCTACGCGTCGTCGGCTGCGATCCGGCGTGATGCTCGGTCTGCACAGCTCGCAGCGGCGCGTTGAAAGCGGCGGCGTCCTCGGCGATCGCGGCGGTATTTTTTGTGCCGTCGTGGATCTGGATCGCGTACTCGAAGCGATACGCGCCGGGGCACTGGCCCTCGACGACGAAATCACGCGGCTCCAGCGTCGAGAAATCGACGAACATCTGGCCGACGCAGCGCAGCAGCGTTAGCTCAAGCTGGCCATCCGGCCGCACGTCGTGCTCGTACAGGCCACGGCTGAGCACGGTCAGGCCACGCTCGCGCGCGCGCAGATCCACAAAGCTGCGATGCGGACGATCGCGGCTGCTGAAGGGCCAGAACGAGGGAATCTCCACCGCGCGATCGATCGCGCCGAACGTGGTATCCGCCAGCGCGGAGGTGACGGGCGCGTGCAGCGGGAAGATCGCTCGCAGCCGGTGATCCTTGACGGTGTTGTCGATCTCGGTCGTGATCTCGACGCGATCGCTGCCGCGCAGCAGCCGCACCCGTGAGCGGATCGGCACCTCGATCGTCTCGTCGCTGCGGCCTTCGTGGTCGGGCCGGGCCGCGATCGGCAGACGTGGCCGCACCACAACCTCAAGCTCGGCGATCACCGGGCCGCTGGTCAGAATCGTGACCTCGGCATTGCCGCCCAGCGTCTCCACCGTGCGATCGGCGACCGGCTTGTAGTAGTTGTACTGATCGCCGATGTCGCCCTCGTCGCGGAAGAAGTTCAGCCGATCGAAGATCGCGCCGCTCTGCTTATCGGTGAGCGTGAGCGTGCCGTCGGCCGCAACTTTGACATGCAGATGCTCGTTCTCCAGCCCGCCGACGATCGCCATGTCGCCGTCGGTTTTGGGCAGGCGCTTGAGCAGCCGCGCGGTGTAGGTGCGATAGCCGCAGGCGGGCAGGTCCTCGAAGTGCGCGGCGACGGTGTAGCGGCTGACCGGAATCTCCTGCGGAATGTCGATCGGCGAAAGATGTTTGCGCAGGCGCTGGGTGCGGCACAGCACCTGCACCGGCACAAGATTGCCCTGGTCGTCGATCAGCTCGATCGCGCAGTAGTCGGGACGCTGGGCGAAATCCAGCTCAAAGATCGCGACCTCGCTGCGGGGTCGGGGCAGCGGATTATGGATCAGCACGGCCGTCGTCTCGTGAGCATCGCCGCCATCGCAAGGCGTGGTATCGACCTGCGCCGCGATAAAGGCCAGCGACCGATCGAGCAGATCGTGGCCGACCTGCTGGGCCTGATCGAAGCGTGGCAGCATCTCGCGATGGACCTGGTCGATCGAGCAGCCGCAGATCGAGTCATGCGGATGGTTGTGCAGCAGCATCTTCCAGGCGTAGCGCAGAAAATCGCGATCGTAGCGCTTGCCGAGCAGCGCGGTCCAGGTTTCGTAGGGCTCGACCCAGGTTTCGAGCAGCCGCTCGGTGGCGCTGTTGGCCTGCTTGAGATGCACCCGCGCCGAGAGCACGCCGGTCAGCAGTGTGCCCTCGCCCTCGCTGCGTAGCTCGCCGCCGATGGTGCGCAGATGCTCGCCCGCCGCGTCGCGCAGCCGATCGATCACGGCCGGCAGCGTCGTGTGATGCAGCGTGCCGGCCGTGTAGCTCTGGTCGAGGCCCTGGCGAATCGAGGTCAGATTGTCCTGCGCCACCAGGTGATCGACGCCGTTCATCAGGATCAGATCCTGGCCCGCGTTGGCAGCTTTGAGCCGCGAGACTGCGCGCTCGACGAACTTCAGCGCGTCGTCGGGATCTTCCGGGAAGCGCCGGGCATTATCGTACCAGTTGACGAGGAAAATCCCCAGCAGCCGCGATCCGTCCAGTCCTTCCCACCAGTACTCGGTGCTGCCGGTCTCGCTGATGAAGACGCCGCGTCCATGCACGAAGGTGTCGAGATCGAAGCCCTGCATGATCTGCGGCATCTGCCCGATATGGCCGAACGAGTCGGGCAGGTAGCCGATCGGCATCGACTCGCCGTAGCTACGGGCGATGCGCCGGCCGATCTGAAGATTGCGAATGATCGCCTCGCCGGAGACCAGGAACTCGTCGGGCTGCACATACCACGGCCCGACCAGCACGCGCCCGCTGCGGATGTGCTCGCGCAGCTCGGCCTCGCGGTGCGGGCGAATCTGAAGATAATCTTCCAGCACGATCGTCTGGCCGTCGAGGTGGAAGAAGCGAAACTCGGGATCGCGCTTGAGCAGATCCAGCAGATCGTCGATCAGCTCGACCAGCCGAAAGCGAAACTGCTGGAAGGTCAGGTACCATTCGCGGTCCCAGTGGGTGTGCGAAATAATGTGGAGATTGAGCGGTGGTTGCATGATCAGCCTTTCAAACCTGTGAGCGTAATGCCGCGTAAAATCTGGCGCTGGAAGATCAGAAACAAGATGATCGGCGGGATGCTGGCGATGGCGAGTGCCGCGACGACGAGATTGATCGGCTCCTGTGATCGGTTGGCCAGCCGGTAGAGCGCGACCATGATCGGCTGGAGGTCGGCGTTGGTCAGGACCAGGAACGGCCAGAAGAAATCTTTCCACGCGCCGATCACCGAGAAGATCGAGACCACGGCCAGCGCCGGCTTGGCGAGCGGCAGCACAATCCGCGTGAAAAGCTGCCAGGCGTTCGCGCCGTCGATGCGCGCCGCGTCGGTGAGATCGGCGGGGATCTCGTCGAAGAAGTTTTTGAGCACAAAGATGTTGAAGGCGCTGACCGCGCCCGGCAGCCAGACGGCCCACCAGGTATCGATCAGGCGGATGTTGAGCAGCGGCACGTTGACGACGGTCAGGTACTGCGGGATCAGATACGCCGCCGAGGGCACCATCAGTGTGCTGAGAAACAGGAACAGGATCGCGTTGCCGAAGGCCGGCTTGAGCTTCGAGAGCGAAAAAGCCGCCGTGGTGGAAACAAAGATCTGAAAAAACCACGAGCCCAGCGCCAGCAGCAGCGTGTTGCGGAAATACACGCTGTAGCG
>DASWTQ010000624.1:0-9047 GCA_036402055.1 Herpetosiphonaceae bacterium | reverse complement strand
CGTGCTGCTGATCCCGGCGATCGTTCTGCTCGTCCTGGGCATCCACCAGCATTACGTCAACGCAGCAAAACAGCTGTCGCTGGAAGGTCTGGAGCCGCCGCCGCCGCTGCAGAACACCGTGTTCGTACCAGTCTCGACGCTGCATCGCGGCGTGATCAACGCGCTCAAGTACGCGGAGTCGATGGCTCCCGGCCGTGTGACCGCCGTCCACATCGCGATGGACGAGGAGCAGACCGCCAAGCTGCGCGCCAAGTGGAGCAAGTGGGGCGCGAATGTGCCGCTGGTGGTGCTCGACTCGCCGTATCGCTCGCTGGTGCGACCGCTGATCCGCTACCTGGACGAGGTCGATCGGCAGTGGGAGAACGACGTGATCACAGTGGTGCTGCCGGAGTTCGTCCCGGCGCGCTGGTGGCACGCGCTGCTGCACAACCAGACCGCGCTGCTGCTGAAGGGCGCGCTGCTCTTCCGCAAGAATCGCGTGGTAGTCAGCGTTCCGTATCGTCTCGATCAATAATCAGCACGATACATCGATGCGCGCAGTTCGTCGTATGACGGCCTGCGCTGCGTTTTTTCGGCGCTGCGACGTCACAGCAGCAGCCAGATCGTCATGACGACACAAAAAACCATCAGCAGCAAGATCCCGGTGTAGTAGAGCGCCGTTCTGCGCTGTTTGCGGCCACTGGCGAACGTGCCCTGCCAGCCTGGAGGATACGGCGAATCCGGGCCGTAGTAGCCGGTCTCAAACATGCGCAGCAGAACCTCAATCCGCTCGACGGTCTCGGTATTCTGCACCGAGCGTTTGGAATATCCCAGGATACGGATCGCCAGAATGCTGCTCGGCACGGCGATCAGGAGCGTCGCCAGGATCTTGATCGGCAGCGCGTAGGGCAGGGGAGTAGCGCGATCCGACAGGGCGATCAGCGCGCCAAACGCGGCGACGAGAAATCCGGTCGCCCACTCGAAAAGCTGCTGCTCGCGGCCTTCGCGGCGCTGGATCTCGTTCAGCTGATGGGTCAAGGCATGCAAAAGGATCGTGACTTTATCCGTAGATGACAGATCCATGGTGATGCTCCACAAACTGCTGGCAGGACTGTGTCGTCGGTGTCGTGCAGGATCGATCAGAAGCGGGCTCAGCGCCCGACGAGCGCCGGAGGATCAACAACGGTACGCTGCCGACGCACAAGCAGCGTACCGTCTACGTGTGTCTGCCGCATGCGTTGGATTTACCCCCGATCCAGCGCCTGTTGCAACACCTTATACATATCAATAACCATTTCACGTGGAATATCATGGCCGACGTCGGGATAGCTTTCAAGATGTGCGTCAAAGCCCTGCTGCTGAAGCCAGGTCACGGCCTCCTCGGCCAGATCGACTGGCACAACCTGATCGTCGGCGCCGTGAAAGACCCAGATCGCCGGGCGCTCACCCGCTGTCGCCGGCTCGGCCGTGCGAAACTCCGGCACCAGGCGGCCGGCCAGCGGCAGCGCCAGCCCGATCGTATCCGGGTGGTAGAGCGCCAGCGCGTAGCTCAGATCGCCGCCCTGCGACAAGCCCATCACCGCTGCCCTGCCACGATACGGCGACTCCTGGCTGACCGCGCGCAAAAAGCCGGCCAGCTGATCGGCGATCACGCGAATGGTGATGCCCTGCTCGGCCAGCGGCTGATCATAAAAATCGAGCGGAAACCAGGTATAGGCATCGCCCAGCGGCAGCGGCGCGAACGGCAGCAGAAAGCGCGCCGCGCCTGGATACCCGGCGCAGATCGGCAGCATCGCCTCGGGGCCGGAGCCCATCCAGTGCAGCACCAGCACACACGGCAACTCCGCGTCGGGCGCGTCGGCTCCGGTGCGGTATTCAAGATAGCGGATTCCACCAAGCTCGTGAGTCGTAACATTCGGATCAGATGCCATCGAAACCCTTCCTTTAGCTCAAGCCACTCAAAAAGAAAAGCCGAATCAGCATGCTGATCCGGCCTTCCTCGATTCCAATAACGGCTACACCGGCAGCGCGGCGCTCTCAGCCTGTCCGGCCGTCGACTCCCTGGCAGGTTGCGGCGCGGGCGGCACCGGCGGCACGATCGCGTCGGGCAGCTCGTCCTCAACCTGGCGCAGCCGATCGTAGCGGTAACCGACGACGAACGAAACAATGCCGAGCAGACCCAGCACGATAAACAGTAGACCGATACCGCGTCCCGGCCCGGTGCCGATCACCAGACCGAGCGTGCTCGCCAGCGGACCGCTGATCAGCGGCTGGAAAACGTAGTCGGCGAGGAAGCCGGTAGTACCGAACGCCAGCGGCATGGCGGCAGTCGCCACGGCGGCACGAATACCGAAGACGCGACCCTGAATGTCGGCGGGAACCTTGCGCTGCCAGATCGTCTGGCTGCTAGCGCCGATGATCGGGATGCCGAAGGTGAACAAGAACGCCGCCACGCCGACCAGCCAGGGCGAGGGCAGAACGCCGATCAGGATCATGCTCAGGCTCGACAGCAGCATACCGCCGAGCACGCCGTAGACTTTGCGCTGCGGGCCGCCCCAGACGGCCAGCAGCACGCTGCCCGCCAGGATACCGAGACCCGCCACCGACAGGATCGTGCCGAGCACAGCCGGCGTCGTGAACGCCAGCACCAGCACCGTCGAAAGCGAGACGACGGTGCCCATCAAGAAGTTGCTGGCGGCGAAGAAGAGCATCAGGCCCAGCAGGCCAGGCCGCTGCCAGATGTAGCGGAAGCCGAACATCGTTTCTTGCAGCAGCGTGCCACGAGCAGCCACGCCCTCCGTCGACTGCTGCGGACGCGGAATGCGAACCGACATCAGCGTCAGCACCGCGAAAACAAACGTGATCAGGTCGATCGAGATCACGCCGCCGACGCCGATGAAGCCGACCAGGAAGCCCGCCAGCACCGGCGCGATCAGCTGACCGATGCCCTGCGCCAGCTGCACCAGACCATTGGCCTGGCCCAGCCGCTCGCTTGGCACAAGCTGCGTCGTCGCGGCGGCATACGCGGGAAACTGGAAGGCCCGGAAGACCGCGCTGATGGCGGTCAGCGTGTAGATATGCCAGAACTCCAGCTGATTGTTCATCAGCAGGTAGACCATCGCCACCGTCGTCAGGGCGGCTCCCGCGTCGCTGAGGATCATGCCCCACTTGCGGCTCCAGCGGTCCACGATCGCGCCGGCGAACGGCGAGAGCAGCACCACGGGTAGAAAACCGAAGAACGAGATCAGCGCCAGCGCCGTCGCCGCACCACCCGATCGGTCGTTCGCCCACACGCCGATCGCGAAGCCGGTCAGGCCCGAGCCGATGATCGAGACCAGCTGGCCCCACCAGATCAGCATAAAGACGCGCCAGGAAACATCCAGCGCTTTTCTGCGCTTCCGCTCGGCCGGCCGATCGCCGCCCAGGTGGTAGGTTTGCTGCGGCGAGAAACGGATGACCAGCTTTTCGCGCCAGTTGGGATTGCCCGGAACTGCGGCGGCCGGCAGGTACATATCGGCGATGCGCTGATCGGGATTGACCAGCACGTGCTCAAGAATCGCCTCGTACTGGCCCAGGAAATAGGTCATCTGCTTGGGATCGAAAAGATCGGTGTTGTACTGCAAGATGCCCGCCATCTTGTCGCCGATCTCGTTCAAGACCATCGTAATGTCCCAGTCGGCCTTGCCGCGCTCGACGTTGATGCCGCTCTGGCGCAGGCCGATCCCGCCCTCGGGCATCGTCTGGACCATCGCCTGCGACACCGAGAGATACGCCTGGAAGAGCGGCAGATGGCGCGGATCTTCCTGATCGCGCAGCTCCGCGTAGATCATATCGATCGGCACGTCGGAGTTCGCATACGCCTCTTGCAGCGTGTCGCGCACACGGCGCAGCACCTCGCGGAAGGTGGGGTTGCCCGACAGATCGGTGCGCACCGCCAGGTGATTGGTGAAGCGGCCGACCATCTCCATGGCCTCGGGCGGACGATGCAGCACGGGCGCGCCGACCACAATATCTTCGCGCTCCGTGAAGCGATACATAAGCACGTTGAAGGCAGCCAGCAGCGTCATAAACAGCGTCACGCCTTCCTGACGGCTCAGCGCGTTGAGATCGTCGACCAGCGTCGGCACGATGACCGGATACTGGCGCTCGCCGGGAAATGTCGGCTTGGGCGAGCGCGGCTTCGCGGTAGGCAGCGGCAGCACCGGCGGCACATCGGCCAGCTTCTGACGCCAGTAGCTCAGCTGCTCTTCCAGCAGCTCGCCCGTGAGCCACTGGCGCTGCCAGATCGTGAAGTCGCCGTACTGAACGTCGGGCTCGGGCAGCGGCGAGGGACGTCCATTCAAGAACGCCTCGTAGAGAATATTCATCTCGCGATGCACAATATCGACCGAGCGACCGTCAACGGCGAAGTAGTGCGTGGCCAGCATCAGATAATGATCGTCGAGCGCCACACGGATGATCGCGGCGCGAATGATCGGCTCGTTCTCGACATCCCAATCCAGGCGCACATCCTGCTCGGCGATGCGCAGCGCCTCCCGCGTCCGCTTGCGCGGCGGCAGATGGCGTAGGTCGATCATCGGCAGCGCGAGCTTGCGCTTGGGCTGAACCCGCAGCATCAGCTGGCCGTCGACCATCTTGAAGGTGGCGCGCAGCATCTCGTGGCGACGCACGACCTCATTCAGCGCGCGCTCCAGCACCGCGACGTTGAGCGGGCCTTGCAGCCGCAGCGTGCGCGGGTTGGTGTGCCGCCAGTGCTTAATGCCCTCGGCATCGTAGCGCCACTGCCACTCCTGAGCCAGCACCGCCGGCACCAGGCCATCGCGCTGCGCCCTGACGATCGCGGTGTTGCGCGTAACCTGCGTCTGGCTGCTTTTCGCCTCGGCCACACGCTGAGCCAGCGCGGCGATCGTGGGCGCTTCAAAGAGCGAGTAGAGCGGCAGATCCACGCCAAAGCCCACGCGCACCCGGCCGATCAGCCGGCTTGCCAGCAGCGAGTGACCGCCCAGCTCGAAGAAATTATCGTGCACGCCGATCTGATCGACGCCCAGCAGCTCTTTCCACAGCGCGGCCAGCTGCGACTCGATCTCGCCGTGCGACGGCGAGCGCTCGATCACGCCGTTATGTCCGCTCGATCCATTGGTGCCGCCGTGTCCATTCGGCGCGCTGTACTCGACGCGCTCAGCAGTTGCGACAGCCGGCGCAGCTACCGACGACGATCGACCGCTGCCATTCGTCCCGCTGCCGTTGGGCTGGTACGTGGTGGCGCCACGCTCGATCGTGGGCAGCGCGGCGACCGGAGCAGCGTAGGCCGGCTCGGCAACCTGCTCGACCAGCATCCGCACCGGCTCGGCGGCTGCCAGCACATCGGCGCTGACCGGCTGCATCACCGGGTCGGCTCTGGGCTCCGCCACACGTGCCGGCTCAGCCTGCGGCCTCACGATACGCGGCTCGATCCAGTGGCGCTGGCGCTCGAAGGGATACGTCGGCAGCGGCACGCGGCGGCGCTCCTGGCCGGCGTACACGCCCTTCCAATCGATCGCCACACCGGCCAGCCACAGCTTACCGAGCGTGCCCAGCATCAGCGCCTGATCCGGCTGGCGCTCCTGAGGATGGCGCAGCGATTGCAGGATCGGCTGCTGGCGCTTGGCGGGATGCTGCCGCGCAAAGGTGCTCAGCGTGCGGCCCGGCCCGACCTCCAGCAAAGCCTGGTCGGACTCGGCGAAAAGTGTCTCAAGACCACCGGCGAAGTTGACCGGCTGGCGCAGCTGGCGACCCCAGTAGCGCGGATCGGTCGCCTCGGCCTCCGTGATCCAGGTGCCGCTCACATTCGAGACGAACGGAAGCTGCGGCGGCTGCGGTTTGGCGCGCGCAACCTGGGCCGTGAACGGCTCCACAATCGGATCGAGCATGGCAGAGTGGAAGGCGTGCGAGGTGTGCAGCCGCCGGTACTCGGCATCGCGCGCGCTCAGCGTCTGCTCCAGCGCCTCGATCGCCTCGGTTGGGCCGGTCACAACCGTCAGCTTCGGGCCATTGATCGCCGCCACGCTGAGGTTCGATCCAAGCAGCGGCTGGATCTCGGCGCTCGGCAGATCGACGCTCAGCATCGAGCCGCCGGGCAAACCTTGAATCAGCTTGCCACGCGCCGCGATCAGCTTGAGCGCATCTTTGAGCGTAAACACGCCGGCCAGCGTGGCCGCGACGTACTCGCCGACGCTGTGACCGATCATCGCGGCCGGCGTGACGCCCCACGACTGCCAGAGCTGCGCCAGCGCGTACTCGATCACAAACAGTGCCGGCTGCGTGATCTGCGTCTGCGTCAGGCGCTCGGTCGCTGCCGCCTCCTGGCCGGGCTCGGGATAGAGCACATCGCGCAGATCGAGACCCAGCTCGGATCGCAGCAGTTTGGCGCACTCGTCGACCGCAGCGCGGAACTGCTCCTCGTGCTCGTACAGCTCGCGGCCCATGTTGACGTACTGCGCGCCCTGGCCGGGAAACAGGAACGCGACCGGCCGCTCGCGCTGCTCCTGAGCTGCGCTCTGCACCCGATCGGCGGGCAGCGTTTCCAGCGTCTGGATCGCGTCGGCCAGATCGGCGGCGACCAGCGTGCGGCGCTGGGTGTAGTCTTGACGCCCGACTTGAAGCGTGTAGGCCACATCCGCCAGATTGAGATCGGGCTGCTGCCTGAGATAGGCGGCCAGATTGCTCGTCGCGGCGTCCAGCGCGCCGCTGGTTTTCGCCGAAAGCGTCAGCAGCTCCCAGTCGCGGCCCGGCCCTGACGGTTCGTGAGCGGGCGCTTCCTCCAGGATCACATGCACATTGGTGCCGCCGATGCCGAAGGAGCTTACGCCGGCTCGACGCGGCGCGGGGCCGGACTGCCAGTCGCGCAGCTGCGTGTTGACAAAGAACGGGCTGCTCTCCAGATTGAGCGCCGGATTCGGACTCTTGAAGTGCAGGCTGGGCGGGATCTGCTCGTGCTTGAGCGCCAGCACAGCCTTGATCAGCCCGGCGATTCCCGCCGCCGTGTCGAGGTGGCCGATGTTGGTTTTGACCGAGCCGATCGCGCAGAAGCCGACCTTATCGGTCTTGGCGCGAAAAACCTGCGTCAGCGCGCCGATCTCGATCGGATCGCCCAGCCGCGTGCCGGTGCCGTGCGCCTCGATATAGCTGATCGTCTCGGGATCGATCTCTGCGACCGCCAGCGCCTCGGCGATGACCTCGGCCTGGCCCTCGACACTTGGCGCCGTATAGCCAACCTTGCCGGAGCCGTCGTTGTTGAGCGCAAAGCTTTTGACGATCGCATAGATCTCGTCGCCGTCGTCGAGCGCGTCCTGAAGCCGCTTGAGCACGACCAGCCCCACGCCGTTGCCGGAAACCGTGCCGCCCGCCTCCGCGTCGAAGGCGCGGCAGTGACCGTCGGGCGACAGGATCTCGCCTTCCGCGTACTGGTAGCCCGACTTCTTGGGCACCGTCACGCTCACGCCGCCGGCCAGCGCGATGTCGCTCTGGAAGCTGAGCAGGCTCTGGCACGCCTGGCACAGCGCGACCAGCGAGGTCGAGCAGGCGGTCTGTACGGTCATGCTCGGCCCGCGCAGATTCAGCTTGTACGAGGCACGTGTCGCCAGAAAGTCTTTGTCGCTGCTGATCAGCGTCTGGAAGCTGCCCATCGCCCGCAGGATCTCGGGGTTGGTGTACAGGTTGAAGAGCAGATAGGTATTGAGCGCCGCGCCCGCGAAAACGCCGATCCGGCCGGTGTACTCGTCGGGATTGTAGCCCGCGTGCTCCAGCGCCTCGACCGCGCACTCCAGAAACAACCGATGCTGCGGATCGGTGATCTGCGCCTCGCGGGGATGAAAGCCGAAGAACGGCGCGTCGAAGGTTTCGATCTCGTCGAGCGAGCCTTTGGCCTTGACATAGCTCGGATCGCGCAGCTGCTCGGGATCGATGCCGACCTCGATCAGCTCCTCATCGGAGAAATGCGCGATCGACTCGACGCCCTGACACAGATTCTGCCAGAACTCGTCGAGATTTTTGGCTCCCGGAAAGCGGCCGGCCATGCCGACAATGGCTATATCGTCCGGCGAATATTGAACGTCTTCGCCCGTCATGAGCGTCTCCTCTCTTGGCGTAGCTGGGCCTGACGGCTCCGGGTTTCGCGGCGCTTCTCGGCGCGGTCGGAGACCTGCTCGAAGATTGGCTGCTCAGCCTGTTTCTGGCTCAGGAATTTTGCAAGATCGCTGATCGTGGGATACTTGAACATATCGATCACCGCCAGCTCGCGATTCAGCTCACTGCGTAGCTGGGTATGCACCTGGATCATCAGCAGCGAGTGGCCGCCGAGATCGAAGAAGTTGTCGTAGACGCCGACCTTCTCGACGCCCAGCGCCTGCTGCCAGATCGCCGCCAGCGAGCGCTCCAGCTCGTTCTGCGGCGCGACATACGAGGCTTTTTGATCCGGTCGCAGCGCCTCGGGCTGTGGCAGCGCCCGGCGATCGAGCTTGCCGTTGGGCGTGCGCGGAAGCTCAGGCAGCAGCATAAACGCGCCCGGCACCATGTACTCGGGCAGACGCTCCTTGAGCAGGCCGCGCAGCTCGGCGATCAAGGCCGCTCCACTGTGGTAGCGCTTCTCTGACGGTCGATTCGGACGCGCCGCGCCGGAGACCACCGCGCGAGTCGCGTGCAGCGTCTGGCTGCCGTTCGCGTGGGCTGCATGATTCAGCCGCGTGATTCGGTAGCCGTGCCGCTCAAACAGCGCCGCCGTCCGCTCGATCAGCTCGGCGCGCTCCGGCAGCGTGACCAGGATCTGCCCGATCTTGGCCCAATCTTCGGCCGCGATGCCGTCGAGCACACCACGCGCCGCCAGCTCGGCGTCCACGCGCAGCAGATCGATCCGGCTCACGTTCTGCTCGCGCATGATCGCCGAGAGCGTACGGAACTCGGATGTGACCTGCTCGCTGACCAGTCGCTCGGCCAGCAGTTCGTCAATCTCGGCCTCGGAAAGACTGTCCGCGTCGTCGCCGTACTGCTGGAGCACAAACGCTTTGATCGCCTCGCGCGCGGCCTCGCCGTCG
>DASWTQ010000623.1:0-15524 GCA_036402055.1 Herpetosiphonaceae bacterium | reverse complement strand
CTGGCAGGTCTGCTGCCCGGCCTGGCGATCGGCGCGGGCCGTCCCGACCCACGGCTGATGCTGCGACCGCCGAGGTCCAGCGGACGGCCGCTGCTGGCGCGCAAAGTCTATGTGCTGGGCTACGGCTGGTTTGGCGCGCTGGCCGCCGTGCTGGCGCTGGTCGCCAGTATTGTGTATATCACCAGCCAGGCGGATTCGTACACGCTCAACGATCTGGTAACCAGCAACCTGCTGCCCTACGACCAGCGCGTCAACGACGAGGCGGGACAGCATGGCCTGATCACGACCAGCCTGTATGCTGTGATGAGCATCGCGGCGCTGCTGGGAGCCGCCCTGATCCGTCGCTCGGCGGCGCCCAACGACCGGCGACCGCTGCTACTGCTGCTGGGCCTGGTTGGGCTATCGTTCGCGACTCTGGTCGCCTGCATCGTCTGGCCGACGGCGCACGCCTACATCGCGCTGACGACGATTCCGAACTGGGGTTGGATTGCGGCGCTGGGCGGCACCGCGATCGTGGCCGGGCTGGAGATGATTCGCCAGCGGCTCGATCCGATCTTCAAGCCGCTGCCGGTAACGAGCACGAACCAGCCGCTGCGCAATATCCAATCGGCTAACAAGAGCTGATCGTAAGCCGTGAGCGTTTCCTGGAGCAGTGCCACAATGTCACTGCTCCAGGCCGCTAACACCTCCCAACGGCTACCCATCCTGCCGAGCGGCGTAGGTATCGATCAGGCTTCAGCGGGAATGAGGGGACGCACATGCAATCGATTATTGTTGGGTGTGGTCGCGTCGGCGTGCTGCTGGCGCATCTGCTAGAGCACGATGGACATCAAGTCACAGTGATCGACAAGAATCCGACGGCGTTTCGAAAGCTGGGCAGCGGCTTTCGCGGCCGCACGGTTCCCGGCATCGGCTTTGATCGCGATGTGCTGCGCGAGGCCGGCATCGAGCGCGCCGATGGCTTTGCGGCCGTCACCAGCGGCGACAACTCCAACTTTATCGCCGCGACTGTCGCCCGCGACACGTTTCGCGTACCGATCGTGATCGCGCGCATCTACGATCCGCAGCGCGAGCAGATCTACCGGCGGCTTGGCATTCGCACGATCAGCTCGACCGCCTGGGGCGCGCACAAGATTAAGCGCATGCTGCTCAACAGCGATCTTCACGGCACAGAAGAGCTGGGCAACGGCGAGGTCCAGGTGATGCAGGCGCGCGTCACCGGTCCAATCGCGGGACGACCGGTGCGAGATCTGCTCTACAGCGGCTCGATCAACGTCTTCGCGGTTGTTCGCGCCGGCCGCGCCTTTGTGCCAGGCCAGGGAACAACCTTAGAGGAAGGCGATATTATCCATATGAGCGTGGCGACGGATGCGGTCGACAAGATCGAATCGCTGATTCGCTAGCCTAACGCGTGGACAATAGCCCGCCTGTCCAGAATCGCCCAAAACCTTTATGCTATAATGACCGAGGCTGGAACCCGTTCAGCCCTGAATATCTCTACGGAGGTTCATTGTATGCGTAAATCGCTGTACAGCATCCTGATGCTAGTTCTGCTGCTGCCAATCCTGGCGGCGTGCGGCGGCACCGGTGGCACCGGCACCACTACGACCAGCTCTCCGGCGGCTTCGGCTTCTCCAGCCGGCACCGACGCAAGCCCCTCACCGATTGTTACAGAAAGCGCATCTCCTGCGGCTTCAGCGTCTCCGGCCGAGACGGCAATGGCTGAAACGGCGACGACCGCTGCGGAAGCCAGCCCCAGCGCAGAAGGCACGGCGACCGGCAATGCCGGCGATATTCGCGTGGCGCTCGTGACGGACGTGGGCAAGATCAACGACGGCACCTTCAACCAGTTTGCCTTCGAAGGCTTGCAGCGCGCCGAGACCGAGCTGGGCGTGCAGATCGACTACATCGAGACCCAGCAGCCGACCGACTACGAGAAGAACCTGGATCAGTTCGCCTCGCAGGACTACGATCTGGTGATCGGCGTCGGCTTCTTGATGGGCGATGCGATCAAGGCGATTGCTACGCGCTATCCCGATGTCAACTTCGCGATCGTCGACGCCGCTCCTGAGGGCGCGCCGACCAACGTGAAGCCGCTGCTCTTCAAGGAAGACCAGGCCGGCTATATCGTCGGCACGATGGCCGCGCTGCTGTCGCAGACCAACACGATCGGCGTGGTCGGCGGCGTGGAGCAGGTCCCGGCGGTGCAGCGCTTCGTCAAGGGCTACGAGGCCGGCGCGAAGGCGCAGAAGGCCGACATCAACGTGCGCCAGGTGTACCTGCCCAGCTTCACCGATCCGGCAGCCGGCGGCGAGGCCGCTCGCTCGCAGATCGCCGAGGGCGCGGACGTGATCTTCGGTGCCGGCGGTCAGACCGGCTCGGGCGCGATCCAGGCGGCGGCGCAGGAAGGCGCGTACGTGATCGGCGTGGACCAGGACGAGTACAACACTACCTTCCGCCAGGGCTCCGGCGAGGGTGCCGACCGGCTGGTCACCAGCGCGATCAAGCGTGTTGACAACGCCGTGTTCGACACGATCAAGTCGATCGTCGACGGCAACTTCAGCAGCGAGCAGTACGTCGGCGACGCGGCCAACGGCGGCGTTGACTACGCCGAGGCCCACGACGCCGAGAGCGCCGTGACCGCTGAGATCAAGGCCAAGGTCGACGAGGTCAAGAAGGGCCTGGCCGACGGCACGATCCAGACCAACGTCGAAGTCCAGTAAATCTGATTTCACCATAACAAAGCAAAAAAGGGCGTGCAAACGTCCTTTTTTGTTTACGCACGATACGCAACTTAAGCTACAATAAAGGCTACGCAACCGTGTGCCGCTGAGGGGAGCCATACGTGCAACAGCCACCCGCACTCGAAGTTCGCAACATCACCAAACAGTTTCCAGGCGTGCTCGCCAACGATCATATTTCGTTCACCCTCGAAAAAGGCGAGATCCACGCGTTTCTCGGCGAAAATGGCGCCGGCAAGTCCACACTGATGAATATTCTGTATGGGCTGTACGCGCCGGACGAGGGCGAGATCCTGATCAACGGCCAGCCCGTGACGATCCGCAACTCAGCCGATGCGATCCGGCTCGGTCTGGGCATGGTCCACCAGGAGTATGCGCTGGTCGAAACGCTGACCGCCGCCGAAAATATTATGCTCGGCACCGAGATCGTCAGCGGGCCGCTGCTGGACGAGCGCGCCGCCAACGAGCGGATCAGCCAGCTGGCGCAGGAGTACGGCCTGCATGTGCCGCCCGACGCGCTGGTGCAAGATCTGCCGGTCGGCGTGCAGCAGCGTGTCGAGATCCTCAAGGCGCTCTACCGCAAGGCCGACATTCTGATCCTGGACGAGCCGACGGCCGTGCTGACGCCGCAGGAGGCCGAGGATCTGTTTCGCGTGATGCGCTCGCTGGTCGAGTCCGGCAAGTCGATCATTTTCATCTCGCATAAGCTCAAAGAAGTGCTCAGCATCGCGGATCGGATCACGGTGCTGCGGCGCGGCAAAGTCGTGGGCGATGCGCTGCCCGAGCAGGCGACCGAGGTTTCGCTGGCGTCGATGATGGTCGGGCGCGATGTGGTGCTGACCGTCGAGAAAACCGCCGCGCAGCCGGGCAAGCCGGTATTGCATATCGAAGATCTGGTGGTGCTGGACGACCGGGCGCAGGTGGCGGTGAATAATGTATCGCTTGAGGTCTGCGCGGGTGAAGTGCTGGGCATCGCGGGTGTGCAGGGCAACGGTCAGACCGAGCTGGTGGAGGCGATCAATGGGCTGCGCGAGATCGTCAGCGGCACGATCGGCCTCGAAAACCGGCCGATCACAGCGGCGACTCCGCGCCAGATCACCGAGATGGGCGTGGCCTACATCCCCGAAGATCGCAAAGGCACCGGGCTGGTGCTGTCGTATCCGATCGCCGACAACCTGGTGCTGTCGAGCTACTATCGCTCGCCGTTCGCACGCGGCATTCGCATCATAGGCTCGCAGATCGAGGAGCAGGCGCGCAAGCTGGTCAAGCAGTTTGATATTCGCACGCCGTCGATCTGGACCTCGGCGGGCTCGCTCTCGGGCGGCAACCAGCAAAAGATCATCGTCGCGCGCGAGTTCAGCCGTCAGATCAAGCTGCTGATCGCCTCGCAGCCCACGCGTGGTATCGACGTCGGCTCGATCGAGTTTATCCACCGCTCGATTATTCAACAGCGCGACGAGGGTGTGGCGGTGCTGCTGGTTTCGGCCGAGCTTGACGAGGTGCTGGCGCTGTCGGATCGCATCGCCGTGATGTACAAAGGAACCATTCTTGCCCTGCTGCCACGGGCCGAGGCGACACGCGAACGTCTTGGTCTGCTGATGGCCGGTATCACAGAGGAGAATCCAGATGGCCGTCCAGATTAACGCCCCGCTAGCCCCTCGGCGCAATTGGGCTGCCGCGTTTGTACGTGGCGCGGTGGTCCCGCTGCTGGCGATTCTTACGGCGCTAATCATTGGCGCGATCATCATCTGGTTTTCTGCTCCCTCGGATCGCGGCAGCCGCCTGGATGTCGTGATCGCGGCGTATCGCGGGCTGTTCCTGGGCGCGTTTGGCTCACGGATCGCGATCGCCAACACGCTGGTCGAGGCCACGCCCTATATTCTGGCGGGCCTGGCGGTGGCGTTCGCCTTCAAGTGCGGATTGTTCAACATCGGCGCGGAGGGCCAGCTTTTTATCGGCGCGCTAGGCGCAGTGACGGTCGGCTTTGCGGTCACGGGGCTGCCGACGATTATTCATCTGCCGCTGGCGCTGCTGGCGGGCGCGGTGGCGGGCGGTCTGTGGGGCGCGATTCCCGGTTATCTCCGAGCCAAAACCGGCGCGCACGAAGTTATCACGACGATCATGTTGAACTTTATCGCGTTCCGGCTGTCGGACTATCTGATCGTCAGCGGCCCACTGCGTGATCCGACGGCCTCGCTTCAGCGCACGCCGTTTATTCAGTCCACGGCAGCGCTGCCGCGCTTCATCGGCCCGCTTGAGCCGGCGAGTCTCACGGGTGGCCAGGAGTATCGCCCGCTGATCGTGAGCAGCGATCCGGCCTGGAATCTGCGGCTGCACCTGGGCTTTGTGATCGCGCTGCTGGCGGTCTGGCTGATCTGGTGGCTGCTGAATCGCACCACGACCGGCTTCGAGATCCGCACGGTCGGCTCGAATCCTGAGGCGGCGCGCTATGCCGGGATGAGCATCACCAAGAACTTTGTGCTGGCGATGGCGGTCTCGGGCGCGCTGGCCGGGCTGGCGGGAACCGGTCAGGCGCTGGGCCTGGAGCGCAATATCAAATCGCTCTTCTCCAGCGGCTACGGCTTCGATAGTATCGCGATCGCGCTGCTGGCGAAGAGTAATCCCGTCGCGATCATTCCGGCCGCGATCTTCTGGGGCGCGCTCAACAACGGCAAGGGCTTGATGCAGGCGCAGGCCGGCATCTCCAGCGATCTGATCCGCATTGTGCAGGCGCTGGCGATTATCTTTGTCGCCGCCGATCAGATTGTGCGCTGGATCTTCCGGCTGCGCGAGTCCGACGGCGACCGGGTGATCTTCTCGCGTGGATGGGGCAAATAAGATGCAGCAAACTCTTTCACAGCCGCAGACAACCGCCACCACCGCTCCACGCGGCAACGTTACGCGGGCGAGGATCGTCGGCGGGCTTGGTTTGATCGTGGCGATCCTGCTGACGATCGCGGTCCTGCGTGCCGTCGCGCCCGACGCCACCTCGACGCTGACGATTCCTAGCCCGCCGCGAGAAGGTCAGCGCATCACGGCTCCGCTGGCGCGCATCCCACTGCCGACCGTCGCTACGGTGGTCGTGATCCAGGCGCTGCTGGCAGTCGGCGGGATCTTTATCGCGCTCCGCCAGCCTGCGCGCTGGATCGCACCGTATGTCAGCGCGGTGATCGGCTTTGCGTTCTTCACGATTCTGCTGTGGGCCGTGGCCGGATCGAGCGTGGATCTGGTGGATGTGCTGGCCCGTGTGATCCGGCTGGCAACGCCGATCACGCTGGGCGCGCTGGCCGGTCTGATCTGCGAGCGCTCGGGTGTGGTCAACATCGGCATCGAAGGCACGATGCTTTTCTCGGCCTGCATGGGCTACATCGCGGCGATCCTCAGCGGCTCGGCCTGGCTGGGCACACTGGCGGCGATGCTGACCGGCTGCATCATCTCGGCGCTGCACGCGCTGCTATCGGTCAACTTCAAGGTCGATCAGATCATCAGCGGCACGGTGCTTAACCTGCTGGCGGTCGGCACGACGGGCTACCTGCGCGGCGCGTTTATCGTGCCCTACGAGCAGCGCAACGGCGCCGACATTATCGCGCGCCAGCTGCCGACGCTGCGGATTCCGGGTCTTTCCCAGATCCCGGTGCTCGGCCCGATCTTTTTCTCGCACCAGCCGATTACCTATCTGATGCTGATTCTGGTCTTTGCGGTCAATATTCTGCTGTTCCGCACGGTCTGGGGGCTGCGCACGCGCGCTGTTGGCGAGCAGCCTAAGGCGGCGGATACGGTCGGCATCGGCGTGAACCGGCTGCGCTTCTGGAATGTGGTCGCCAGCGGCCTGATCTCGGGGCTGGCGGGCGCGTGGTTTTCGCTGGAGGCGACCTTCCGCTTCGACGATGTGATGACGAACGGCCGTGGCTTTATCGCGCTGGCGGCGATGATCTTCGGCAAGTGGACGCCGATGGGAGCGTTTGGCGGCGCGCTGCTCTTCTCCTCCGCCGACGCGCTCCAGATCAAGATCCAGGGCTTTAACTTTGGCCTGCCGCGCCAGTTTTTGCAGATGCTGCCCTATATTGTGACGCTGGTTGTGCTGGCGGGTATTATCGGGCGGGCAAGGCCACCGGCGGCGGTTGGCAAGCCGTACGAAAAGGGCTAAACTCGATCAAAGCAGTGGCGCGTTCGATGAGCTAGCAGCGTTCCCCCCTGGAGGTAAGTATGGATATTTTGATTGTGGGCGGCGGCAAGGTTGGCACGAATCTCGTCAACGTGCTGAGTAGCCAGGGGCATAACGTTACCCTCATCGAGATCAGCGACACGATCTTTACCAAGCTCCAGCGCACTGTCACGCAGGCCCGCCTGATCTGCGCCGACGGCTGTAATCCGCTGTCGCTGCGTGAGGCCGGCGTCGAAGGAATGGATGCGGTGGTGGCAGTGACCGGCGACGACGAGGATAATCTGGTGGTCGCCAAGCTGGCCAAGCACGAGTATCGCGTCAATCGTGTGATCGCGCGCGTGAACAATACCAAGAATGAGTGGCTCTTCACTGCCAAGATGGGCGTGGACATCGCGATCTCGCACTCGTCGCTGCTGGCGCGTATGATCCATGAAGAGCTGGGCATGGGCGATCTGGTCCCGCTGCTCAAGCTGGAGGGCGGGCAGATCTCGCTGGCCGAGGTGACGGTTCCGGCTGAGTCGCGGGTAATCGGCAGCAGCGTCGATTCGCTCAAGCTGCCCAACGACTGCGTGCTGGCAACATTGCTGCGCGGCGGTGAGCTGCTGATTCCACGCGGCGATACCAAGATTCAGGCGGGCGACAAGATTATCGCGCTGGTTAAGATCGAGCAGCAGGCCGAGCTGGTGCGGATTTTTGGGTAAACGGAAGAACAGAGAACAAAAAGCTCTGTTCTTTGTTCTCTGTTCTTTGTTTTTGTGATTCTTGGGGAGGAGAGCAGGCCCTCACCCCTGCCTGCGGGCATCCCCTCTCCCGCTGCGGCAGGCGAGGGGAAGTGCGTAGCTGTAATTATTGACGAGGCCTTCAAATTTGAATTATGACAATGATTTCAGGGCGTGATAAATCACGCCCCTACGGCATAAATTTTCAGTTGGATTGTAAAATGTTTTCGTGGATTACCGGTTATTTTGTTCCTTTGTTCTGTTGTTCTGTTGTTCTTTGTTCTACTTCGGCAGCTTCTGGCTCAGGCTTAGAGCGCAGTTGATCAGGCCGATGTGACTGAACGCCTGCGGATAGTTGCCCAGCGCGGTGCCGGTGTCCGGATCGACTTCCTCCGAGAGCAGATGATGCGTGCTGGTATACGACAGCAGTGTCTCGAAGCGCTGCATTGCCTCGTCGACCTCGCCGATCGCGGCCAGGGCTTCCACCAGCCAGAATGAGCAGAGCAGAAACGCGCCCTCGTCGCCCGGCAGGCTATCGTCGGTGCGATAGCGGTAGACCAGCGCGCCGCGACTCAGGTCGTCTTTAATGCGCATGACGGTTGAGCGAATCCGCTTGTCGGAGGCCGCGAGAAAGCCGGTGCGCGGCAATACCAGCAGGCTCGCGTCCAGCGCCGAGGAGTCGTAGGTCATGGTGAACGCACCCACGTCTTCTTTCCAGGCGTGCTCAAGGATACTTTCCCGAATCTCGTCGCGCGTCTCCGTCCAGCGATCGACCCAATCCTGCCAGCCTTCGTTTTCGGCCAGCTTCACCCCGCGATCCAGCGTGACCCAGCACATCAGCTTGGAAAACGTGTGCTGAGCGGGCGGTCCGCGCATCTCCCAGATGCCCTGGTCGGGCTCTGACCAGTGGGAGCAGACATAATCGATCTCGTCGCGCAGACTTGACCATTCATGCTCGGTGAGCACGTTGCGATGACGCGAGAACGCATAGGCCGCGTCGATCACGCCGCCGTACGCGTCGAGCTGGCGCTGCGAGAAGGCCGCGTTGCCGATCCGCACCGGCCGGGAGCCGCGATAGCCTTCCAGGTGATCCAGCTCCTCCTCGGTAAGCTCGGTCTCGCCGCCGACGCCATACATGATTTGCAGCGGCGAGGCAAACTTCTTGGCAAGCAGGTCCAGCCAGCTGAAGAAATTCGCCTCTTCCTCATGGTAGCCCAGCTCGCACAGCGCATCCAGCGTCAGCGAGGCGTCGCGCAGCCAGGTGTAGCGATAGTCCCAGTTGCGCGGCCCGCCGATCCACTCGGGCAGCGATGTAGTCGGCGCGGCGATGATCGCTCCACTGGGCGCGTAGGTCAGCAGCTTGAGCGTGATCGCCGAGCGCCTGACCGCATCCGACCAGCGGCCGGTGTAGGTGCAGTTGCTGATCCAGTTTTGCCAGAAGCGCCGGGTCGCCTCAAGGTCGGCGGCGATCGCGGTGACCGGCACAATCTGCGCGCCCGAGCTGAGCACACAGCCGATCTCCTCGTTCTGTCGCAGACGCGTCTGGAAAGTCGCGCTGCCGTCGGCGATCTGCCACTCCTGCTTACACGCCAGATGCAGCGTCAGCTCGTGCGCCTCCAGCGTGAGATGATCCCCCTGGATCGAAAGCTCGGGCATGCTGCGCGCATAGTCCGGTCGCGGCGCGAAACGGCACTCGACCTCAACTTCGCCGGCGGTGCAGCGCAGCATCCGGCATAGATCATGCCCGCCAGCCACGCCATCCCAGGGCGACATCCAGTCCCATAGCTCGGCGGTTCCAGTAGGCGTCTCAAAAGTCGTTACCAGGATCGCGGTCTCGCCGTCGTATGCCTGCCGCCGCGCGACGATCTCGGTGGGAGCCAGCAGCCAATCGCCGCCGCGCCGATCGTCGAGCAGCGCCGAAAACAGGCTGGGCGAGTCGAAGCGCGGCCATGGCAGCCAGACCAGGCGCCCGTCGCCGCCGACCAGCGCCGCCGTATGCAGATCGCCGATTAATCCATACTCGGTAATTGGTAAATAAGCCATGGACACCATCCAATCTTGATCGATCGCTGCTTCAGCTTTGGATCATGCCGCTGAGAATCTGTAGCATACGATCGTTGTAGCAACACTCGTGCACCCAGCATGCGGCATGAGGCAGCACGGCATGGTGCAATGACACCCGCGTCGATCTGGTGATTGGAACGACCTAAATCGATGATCTAAGCGTAGAATGCGCGAAAAAAACACGGACTTCGCGCGACATCCGCGCGAGACTTTTGCACAGTATCCACAGGTTTTCCAGAAAAATAAAGCTGGTTCTGAAACTGTGACGGCAGCACGAAGATCTGAAACGATCGCTTCAAAATCAGGTCGGCGTTGAACGAATCATTATTTGTCTATAATTCGGATCACCAATCTACTCTTTGTGATTCGCTTGAACCGGCCAGCCTTGAGTTCGCACAGGCATTCACGCTTTTGCGGAGCTTGCCAGGGACTGGCGCGCTATTGCCGGTCGGATCGCCAAGATCTATGCTACGGATCTACTCAACTTCCAGACGTAAGGCACTCGATTATGAGCGACAAACCTGATAACTCCTATCTCTTCTGGTACTGGCCTGTGTGGATCATCCTGCTTGGGATCTTGATCTTTCTGCGCGTAACCGTTCTGCGCGACACGCCGACCAATATTCGGTTGTTTTGCGTGTTCATGTATGGGCTGATTGTATGCGGCACCGTGTTTGCATCGATGATGTTCGAGGACGGACGACTGCTGGCCTATCTACAAAAGCATCACCCGGATACCTTCACACGAGCGACCACCCCAACCATATTTCGCCAGAGCTTCTTCCACAGGGTCTCGAATGTCCTCTTCTCCAACGATCCCGCCGGCGATCCAATCTATAATCGCCTGCGGAACAATTATCGTCACCTGTATATTCTCTGGATGCTGAGCTTCATGACAATGCCTCTGCTCTGTGGTATCTTCGCCATGTAAGCCGGCGCACGTTCAGGATCGAGTCGCGCCGATCGCTGCTTCTAGCGCGATATTTCGAGCCATGTTACACTGGTAATCAAAGATACTATCGCAGCAGCACAGCGACGTGCTGAGGCATTCACGCCCCAGCTTCCGGTCGGAGTCTGGGCGTTTTATGTTCTGGAGGCAACAGTGGCTACTCTGAATGATCGTGATACGGTGATCGTTGCGAGCGCGCGCACGCCGATCGGACGCTTCGGCGGCGGTCTGGCGGCGATTCCCGCTCCCGAGCTTGGCGGCTATGCAATCAAGGCGGCGATCGAGCGCGCGGGCGTCGATCCGTCGCTGGTCGACGAAGTGATCATGGGCAATGTGCTTCAGGCGGGCGAAGGCCAGGCTCCGGCCCGGCAGGCGGCGCTCAAGGGTGGCCTGCCCAACAGCGCGGGCGCGCTGACGATCAATAAAGTCTGCGGCTCCGGCCTGAAGGCGGTGATGCTGGCGTCGGCGATGATCCGCGCGGGCGATGCCGAGGTTGTGGTTGCGGGCGGTATGGAGAACATGAGCAACGCGCCCTATCTGCTGCCACAGGCGCGCTTCGGCTACCGGCTTGGCAACGGCGAGATCATCGACTCGACGGTGCATGACGGCCTGTGGTGCGCCGTCGAGTGCCATCACATGGGCCTGAGCGCCGAGTGGGTGGCGCAGGAGTTTGGCGTGAGCCGCGAGCAGCAGGACGCGTTTGCGCTACGATCACATCAGCGGGCGGCGGCGGCTCAGGAGAGCGGCAAGTTCGACCGTGAGATCGTCGCGATCGAGATTCCGGGCAAGAAAGGCCAGGTTACGCGCATCGATACCGACGAGCCGGTTCGCCGCGACACCGATGCCAAGCAGCTGGCAGGGCTGCGACTGGCATTCAAGCAGGACGGCGGCACGGTCACGGCCGGCAACGCGCCCGGCATCACCGACGGCGCGGCAGCGCTGGTGGTGATGAGCGCGGCCAAAGCCCGTGAGCTGGGCCTGACGCCGCTGGCCAAAGTGATGGGCTACGCGCAGGCCGCCGTCAAGCCGCTGGAGCTATTCACCGCGCCGCCCTACGCGGTCCAGCGTCTGCTCGAAAAGACCAACACGCAGATCGACGACTACGATCTCTTCGAGGTCAACGAGGCGTTCGCGGCGCAGGCGCTGGCGAACGTCAAAGCGCTGAACCTGGATCAGGAGCGGCTCAACGTCAACGGCGGCGCGATCGCGCTGGGCCATCCGATCGGCGCTTCGGGCGCGCGCGTGCTGGTGACGCTGCTGCATGCGCTTGGGGATCGCGGCGGGCAGCGCGGCATCGCGACGCTGTGCCTGGGTGGCGGCGAGGCAGTTGCGCTGGCGGTCGAAATGCTCTAGCGACGTCGCGGATCGTTGTTTGTGGCGTAGGCGTTTCAGGCGCTTACGCCGCTCTTTTTTTAAGCCGAATCTGCTGTGCAGCGCTACACACGTTGTATAGCAGATCGATTCATCGAATCGCTTGCTCTTTGCGCGAAAACTGCTATAATTCGCGCCACTCGATTTCGATTATGTTCACCTTTCCTCCGAAGTCGAGCTTCACCTCAACTCTAACGTTCTGTTGGAATAGCTGCTGAAGTCTATGGCATCCGTGCATTGCTGTAGGCATAGCTGCTCAAGCTTAACAGCATCTGTGTCGTGCTGTACCCAAAATCCTGTGTCCAGATCCTAAACCTGTTCGTTCGGTTTGCGTAGCGTCGGTAAAGACGCTCACCAAGGAGACAATTGGATGCGCTCCCCCCGTTATCTGTTGGTCACCGCAGCCCTGCTCACGTCCGCCCTATTCACGACCGCTATCGGTCAAGCCAGCCCGGCGCAGCAAGCTCCCGACGCTGCGATCCGTCTCAAAGCCGCTACATTCCGCCCCGCTCGTGGCGAAGCGCCCGCGATCCCTCCCGGCCTGGCACGTGCCGGATACGCCGAGGGCGAGCGCGGCTACTACATCGTGCAGTTTAGCGCTCCCGTCGAGCAAGCCTGGAAAGATCAGGTCAGCGCGGCCGGTGGCGAGCTGCTGGATTACGTTCCCGACTTCGCCTTCAAGGTGCGGATGAACCCGGCGCAGGCGCGGCGCGTCGAGCAGCTGAGCAACGTGGCCTGGGTTGGCGTCTTCCAGCCGGCCTACAAGCTCAGCCCGGATCTGAAGCGCAACAGCCCGAACCTGTACGCGGTTCGTGTTGAGCGTGGCGCGGATGCCGGACTGGCTGCCGCAGCGATCGCACGGACCAACGCGCAGGTGATGGGACGGCAGGGTAACTACCTGCTCGTCGGCGCGGACTCGGCGCAGCTTGACGCGCTGGCGCAAGTTGTGGATGTGGCCTGGGTCGAGAATTTCCTGCTGCCCGAGAAGCACAACCAGTACGGCGCAGGCGCGATCATGGGCTCGAATACCGCCAACGCGCTGGGCTACGACGGCTCGACGCAGACCGTCGCGGTGGCTGATACCGGCATCGGCGGCGGCACAGCGGCGACAGCGCATCCCGATATTCCGTCGGCGCGGGTCACGGCGGTCTACAACTGGCCCGGCACGACCGACTCGTGCTTCCAGACGATCGTCGACGACGGCGCGCAGGACGTCGATAGCGGCCATGGCACGCACGTTGCGGGCTCGGTGCTGAGCGACGGCGATGCCAGCGGCAACAACAAGGGCACGGCTCCGGCGGCCAAGCTGGTCTTCCAGGCGACCGAAAACTGGGTACGCACCTCGTCGCTCTGCAAGAACTTCTACGGCTATCTCGACGATTACTACCTGACGGGCCTGCCGCTCGATCTGCGCCAGCTCTTCCAGCAGGCGTACAGCGCGGGCGCGCGCATCCATGCGAACTCGTGGGGCAGCGCGGCGGCCGGCGACTACACCGCCAACAGCGCCAACGCCGACGACTTCATCTGGAACAATCGCGACCTGACGATCACCTTCTCGGCGGGCAACGAGGGCATCGATGCTAACGCCAACGGCGTGATCGACAACGACTCGACCGGCTCTCCTGCGACGGCCAAGAACGTGATCACGATCGGCGCGAGCGAGAACGATCGCCAGGGTCACTTCGAGTGCGACACGAGCCTGACCTACACCTCGCGCGACACGACCTACCAGTCGGGCCAGACCTGCGCCAGCATGGGCGGCCAGAACCTGCTGGGCACCTACGGCCAGCGCTGGGGCGCCGATTACCCGGCCAACCCGATCGCCAGCGACCTGAGCGGCGGCAACCAGGAGCAGATGGCGGCCTTCTCGTCGCGCGGCCCCACCGATGACGGGCGCATCAAGCCCGACGTCGTGGCGCCCGGCACCTGGATTCTTTCGAGCTACTCGGGCAAGTTCCAGGAAGGCTACGGCACCGCGACCAATCCGCAGAACGGCGCGTTCCAGTCCGATGGCTGGGGCATGCCGGCCAGCAGCCAGTACAAGTACTTCGGCGGTACGTCGATGTCGAATCCGCTGGCAGCCGGCGGCGCGGCAGTTGTGCGCGACTACTACCAGAAGGCCCACGGCGTCAACGCCAGCTCGGCCCTGACCAAGGCCACGCTGATCAACTCGGCCGTCGATCTTCAGGACGAGAACAACGACGGCGCGAACGACAACGATTTCCCGATCCCGAACGTCCACGAGGGCTGGGGCCGCATCAACCTGATCAAAGCGACCAGCGGCAGCCTCCAGTTCGTGGATCGCACGACCGGCCTGAGCACCAACGCCACGGCGACCTACCAGGCAAACGTGACCACCAGCGGGCCGCTCAAGCTCAGCCTGGTCTGGAGCGACTATGCCTCGACCGAGACCGCGACCAAGAACCTGGTCAACGATCTTGACGTCACGCTGACCTCGCCCACGGGCACGGTTTATCGCGGCAACGTGTTTAGCGGTGGCTGGTCGACGACCGGCGGCACGGCGGATCGCACCAACAACGTCGAGAACATCTATGTTCAGTCGGCGGCGACCGGCACCTGGACGATCACGGTCAGCGCGTTCAACGTGCCCAACGGCCCGCAGCCATTCGCGCTGGTCGTCGACGGCGGCGCGCTCACAGTGCCGCCACCGCCACCGGCGATGCACATCGGCGACCTCGACGGCACCAAGGCGATGGTCGGCAACCGCTGGCAGGCGACCGTTACCGCGACCGTGCATAATGCTACTCACGGCGCAGTCGCGGGCGCAACCGTCACCGGCACCTGGAGCGGCGGCTCCACCGGCACCGGCACCTGCACCACCAACAGCGCGGGCCAGTGCAGCGTGCTCAGCGCCACCATGCAGACCAATAAGGCCAGCACGACGTTCACCGTGACCAATGTCACACAGTCGTCGTACACCTACCAGTCGTCGAGCAACCACGATCCCGAGACCGACAGCAACGGCACGACGATCACGGTAACCAAGCCATAGCTCGACGCGAACACCAGATCCAGACCGGGGATGCGGCTACGGCTGCATCCCCGGTGCTGTTTAACTGAGCGAAGTTGAAGGCTTGATCCTGCTGAGGATAGAGGCTTATGCTGTAGCAGCGCGTGTCTGCTCCAAACCAAGATGTTGATGCAGCGCGCTCAACATCTTGGTCGCCGCTACGGGATTGCCGCGACCGGTGGGGAAATAACACGGAAAGACCGGGTATGTTTGTCCGTCGATCGTATGCGAGGAAAAAAATTCACAGCGGCCGTGCTGGGCCTCCCACAGCTGATCCGCAAGGCGAATGTTACAGCCGGTCAGCGCTCGAAACGGGATCAGACCAAACGCTACGATGTAGCGCGGCTGTACCAGAGCGATCTCGGATGCCAGCAGCGGCCAGCCGGCCGTCACACGCGCGGCAGTCGGTAGGTTCGAGCCATCGTCTACGCACTTGACAGCATTTGTAATGTATAATCTCTGGCGGCACGTCTCCTCCATCAGC
>DASWTQ010000622.1:0-18505 GCA_036402055.1 Herpetosiphonaceae bacterium | reverse complement strand
GCCGCGATCCAGCCTGAGGAAAGCGCCGCAGCGTCAAGCGTGGATCGAACGTTCGCGGATCTCGGCTACAGTGTGCAGCAGATGTATGGCCAGGGCGCGCAGTACGCCGCCTACCAGTTCGAGCTGCCGGCCGCCCAGGTGATCACCGACGAGGCGTATCTGGATCTGGCGTTTGTGCACACCGCGCTGCTGGACTACGATCAGTCGGGCATGACCATCACGCTCAACGACGAGCCGATCGCCAGTGTGCGCCTTGACGATACGTCGACGCGGCTGAGCAGCACGCGCATTGCGCTGCCTTCCTCGGCTTTGCGCGCCGGCAGCAACACGCTGGTCGTGCGCGGCGATCTGCTGCCGCGCGCCGTGTGCACCGATCCGCGCGGCAACGGCCTGTGGCTGGCGATCCGCCCCGAGTCCAGCCTGCATCTGCCGCTTGGCTCCGCGCCCGAGGCTCCGGCTCAGACGCTGGATCTGAAGCGCTACCCGCAGCCCTTGACGATCAGCCCCGGCTTGCAGCGCCTGGCCTTCGTGCTGGCCGCTGACGATCCGCAGAGCTGGGCTGTTGCCGCCGGGATCGCGCTCGATCTCGGGCGGCAGACACACGCAGCGCTGGCCGAGCCGCTGGTAGTCTACGGCGATAGCGTGCCCGAGCAGATACGATCGTCGCGCGATCTGGTGATCGTTGGCCGGCCGAGCAAGCTGCCGATCCTGAGCGAGATCAAGCAGGCGTTGCCCGCGCCGTTCGAGCCAGGCAGCGATCTGGCTGCCGAGCCGGGCGCTCCCGTGCAGTTCCGGCGCGCGGCGGGCGAGAGCGTCGGCTATGTGCAGCTGCTGGCCGCGCCCTGGGACGAGCAGCGGGCCGTGCTGGCGGTGCTGGGCAGTACCGAGCAGGGGCTGGATTGGGCCGGAGCGGCTGTAACAACGCCCAGGCTGCGCAGCCGTCTCAGCGGCAACCTGGCGATCGTGCATAAGGAGCAGATCACCAGCAGCGACACGCGCCCCAGCCAGGAAGCTGCGGAGCAACCAGCTGCCGAGTCCAAAGCCGAGCTGGTGGCCGCGCCCACGCCGAGCCGAGCGATCCTCGTGGCGGCTGCCGCGATCGGTGGGCTGCTCCTGGCGCTGCTCGTCGCGCTGGCCGTCTGGTGGCGCAGGCGCAAAGTGCCTCAGGTCGCACCGACGAGCACGACATAACGTGAGAAGTAAGTAAAGTCTTGGGCTGTGGCGCGGCTACTGTCGATCGTAGAGCTGAGCGCGCTGGGCCAGCACCCGCTCACGAGTTGGCACGCGCAGCCCAATGTAGGCGATGCCGATCAGCGCAACACCATACGCGGCCAGCCGCCCGGTCCACGAGGGAATCGCCAGGCTGCTGAGCGTGATCACCACGGCGATCGTGCTGATCGCGATGATTTTGGCGCGGCGCGGCATGCCTAGCCCGCTGCGGTAGTCGCGGACCATCGGCCCGATGTGCGGCAGATTCAGCACCCAGCGCTCGAAGCGCGGGCTGGAGTGCGCAAAGCAGGCGGCGGCGCAGATGAAAAAAACGGTGCTCGGCATGACCGGCAGCAGTATTCCGATCCCACCCAGGCCGACGAAGATAAATCCGGCGATCAGCCAGAGCCAGCGGATGAGTGGATTCTTGGTTACCGTGCTCGGTGTGGTCGTGGTTTGCGGAGGTGTGATCTGCTCGTCCATGCGATCTTCCTGTGTCTCGCAAAGTATACCACGGGACGAAGGAAGAACAAAGAACAGGCAAACAAAGAACAAAGGGATAAAAAGAATAGACAAACCGGGCTCACTTTGGAAGTGAAACCCGGTTCGTTGTTCTTGGCCCTCACCCCTGTCGCTAACGCGACGTCCCCTGCACCGAACCTCGGCGGGCTTCCGCCCCGGTTGTGACAGGAGAGGGGATTTTCGGTACTTCTTTGTTATTCGTTAGGTTCTTGGTTCTTGGTTCTTGGTTCTCGTCTACGCACTCACCGTCCGTGTCGTCGGAACCGCCGGAGCCGCATCTGTCACAGGCGTTGGCTCGACGGGCCGCTTGAGCAGATAGAGCGCGGCCGCCGTCACCAGCGTGCCGGCCAGGATCGCGACAACATACATAGCCAGGTTGGTCACGGCCTGCGGGATCGCCAGCACGAAGATGCCGCCGTGAGGAACGCGCAGCTGGATGCCGAAGAACATCGACAGCGCGCCGGTCACGGCCGAGCCGAGCACGACCGAGGGGATGACGCGGAATGGATCGCGCGCCGCGAATGGAATCGCGCCTTCGGTGATGAACGCAATCCCCAGCACGGCGGCGGCTTTGCCGGCCTCGCGCTCGTCGGCGGTGAAACGATTCTTGAAGAGCATCGATGCCAGCGCCAGGCCAAGCGGCGGCGTCATGCCGGCGGCCATCACCGCGGCCATCGGCATATAGGCTGACGCATCCGCTCCAGTCGCGCTGATCAGGCCGACCGCAAAGGTATAGGCCGATTTGTTGACCGGACCGCCCATATCCACTGCCATCATACCGCCCAGAATCAGCCCCAGGATCACCGCGCTGCCGGTCTGCATGCCGCTCAGCCAGGTGGTCAGAGCAGCCACGGCCGCGCTCACCGGCGTGCCGACTACATACACCATCAGCAGGCCGACGATCAGCGTGCCCAGCAGCGGCAGAATCAGGATCGGCTTGAGACCGGCCAGATTACGCGGCAGATTGATCACCTTGTTCAGCCAGCTGGTCACATAGCCCGCGATAAATCCGGCGATGATGCCGCCCAGGAAGCCCGCGCCCAGGCTTGCCGCCAGCACGCCGCCGATCATGCCCGGCGCCAGGCCCGGCCGGTCGGCGATCGAGTAGGCGATAAAGCCCGCCAGGATCGGCACGATCAGCGTGAAGCCGGCACGCGCGCCGATCGTGAAGAGCGCCGCGCCAAAGGTGTTTTCCGCCTCCGTCACGTTGATGCCGCCCACCGCGAAGGCCAGCGCGATCAGCAGGCCACCGGCGATCACGAACGGCAGCATATACGACACGCCGGTCATGAGATGTTTGTAGAAGCCGCTGCGGCTGCTGGACTTGGCTGCTTTGGCCTCCTGTACCGAGGTGACATAATCGACTTTGGCCGCAGCTGGCGCTGCTCCTGCGGCGGCTGCCGGAGCCGCCATCGCCTGCTCCAGCGCTGTGCGCACCACCGCCGAGCCATCGTTGATCGCGGCCTTGGTGGAGGTAGAGTAGACAGGCTTGCCGGCGAAGCGGGAGGTGTCGACGTTGGTGTCGGCGGCGATAATCACGACATCGGCGTCGCGAATGTCGGCGTCGGTGAGCACGTTCTGGGCGCCGACCGAGCCCTGGGTTTCGACTTTGGCGGTGTGGCCGAGTGCCTCAGCGCCGCGCTGGACGCCTTCCGCCGCCATGAATGTATGCGCGATCCCGGTTGGACACGACGTGACGGCCACAATCCGCGCCGGACGATCCAGCGGAACTGTTGCGCCTGTTACGGGCGGCGCGGCCTCACGCAACGGCTCGCCGACCGCGCGCACCTGCTGCGATTCGGCCTGGGCCAGCGCCGCCTGCACCACGCCGGGACCGTCTTTGATCGCGGCTTTGGTAGAAGTCGAGTAGACGGGCTTGCCGGCGAAGCGGGAGGTATCGACGTTGGTGTCGGCGGCGATAATCACGACATCGGCGTCGCGAATGTCGGCGTCGGTGAGCACGTTCTGGGCGCCGACCGAGCCCTGGGTCTCGACTTTGGCGGTGTGGCCGAGCGCCTCAGCGCCGCGCTGGACGCCTTCCGCCGCCATGAATGTATGCGCGATCCCGGTTGGACATGATGTAACAGCGACGATCTTAGCCATGACTTTGCTCCTTTGACCATGTTCCCTGGCAACCCTGCCTGATCGCTCAGGCGATCTTTAGCTGACATTCATGCCCGTCAGCGATGGCTGATTCGCGTCCTTGCTTGGCAGCGCGCCGTCGACGAGCGGCTGCGTGGTGACTTGTTGGCGGTAGCTTTCGAGGACATCGAGCGGCGGAAGATGCGCGCCGATGCGGGTGATGGTTCCGACTGAAAAGGCCGTCGCCAGCCTGGCGCACTCGGCCAGGCTCAAAGCTGCGGTCTGCCCCGCGATCAGCCCGGCGACCATCGCGTCGCCCGCGCCGACCGTGCTCTGGACTTCAACCTGTGGCGGTATCGCGACCAGCGCGTTCTGGCGATCGACAAACAGCGCGCCGCGCTCGCCCATCGACACGACCACCAGCCGAATACCGCTCTTCAACAGCTGCTTGGCCGCCGCTTCGATCTCCGCCAGATCGTTCAGCGGCCGATCCACCAGCTGCTGCAACTCGTCGATGTTGGGCTTGACGATCGTCGGGCCGGCCTGAGCGCCTTCGCGCAGCGCCGCCTGGCTGGTGTCGAGCACAACGCGCTTGCCCTGCGTCTTGAGGCGGCGGATCAGATCGGCGTAGATCGTGTCGGGAACGCCAGGCGGCAGCTTGCCGGCCAGCACAAAACAATCGTGATCGATCGCCAGCTCGTTGATCGTCTCGTGCAGCCGATCCAGCTCGGTCTCGCTGGGCGTCAATCCAGGCAGATTAATGTCTGTCGTCTGCCGGCGCGTCTGATCGACCACCTTGATGCCGGTGCGCGTCAGTCCCGGAATGCGCACAAAGCGATCGTCGATACGCTTGCGGGCAAAGTGCTGCTCGAAGACCTGCGGATTGTCCTTGCCCAGGAAGCCGGTCACGGCGACGCTCAGCCCGTAGTCGGCCAGAAACGAGGCCACGTTGACGCCTTTACCGCCCGCGTCGAGCTGAAGCGATTGCGCCCGATTGACCGCGTTCGGCGTGAAGTTGTCGACCATGACAGTCTGATCGATCGCCGGGTTGAGCGTAACAGTTGCGATCTTCATAAGCTGCGCACCTCCGCCCCGTTTTTGCACAGCAGCGCGCGCTGGGCCAGACTCTGCATCTCGGCGAACGAGCGGCTGCGAATCTGCGCTTTGACCTCGGCGATGCTGGGCGTGCTCACGCTCAGCTCTGAGACGCCCAGGCCGGTCAGGAGCACCGCGCCCTGCGGATCGCCCGCCACGCCGCCGCACACGCCAACCCACTTGCCGGCCCGGCTGGCTGCCTTGACGGTCAGGTCGATCATGCGCAGCACGGCCGGATGCAGCCCGTCGGCCTGTTTAGCCAGCTGTGGATGCAGACGGTCCATCGCCAGCACATACTGCGTCAGGTCGTTGGTGCCGATCGAGAAGAAATCGACTTCCTGGGCGAACTGATCGGCCAGCACAGCGGCGGACGGCACCTCGATCATGATGCCCAGTGGCACCTTGGGCGCGTTGATCTCCTGGCGAATCTGCTCCGCCAGCGCGCTGGCCTGGCTCCAGTCTTCCAGCGTCGAGATCATCGGAAACATGATTTTGATCGGCCCGTAGGCGGCGGCGCGGTAGATCGCGCGCAGCTGTGGGATGAACAGATCCGGCCGCAGTAAGCAGAGCCGCACGCCGCGAATGCCCAGGAACGAGTTGTCTTCTTTGGGCAGGTTGAGATACGGCACTTCTTTGTCGCCGCCGATGTCGAGCGTGCGAATGATCACCGAACGGCCCTGCATCGCCTGCACCATGTCGCGATAGGCCGCGAACTGCTCGTCTTCAGACGGAATGCTGTTGCGCTCAAGGAACAAAAACTCGGTGCGCATCAGGCCAACGGCCTCGGCTCCAGCCTCGACGGCGGCTGCGGCATCGGCGGCGCGGTTGATGTTGACCGCGACCTCGACCTGGTGGCCGTCGCTGGTCACGGCCGGCTCGAAGCGCACGGCGTTGGCGGCGTCTTGCTTGCGCTGCAACTCCTGCTGGAGCGCGCGCGCGGCCTGAATATCGTCGTCGTGCGGCTTGAGGTAGAGCTTGCCGTTGAAGCCATCCACAATGCACGTCGTTTGATCGGCGATCTTGAGCACGTCCTGACCCGCCCCGACGATCGCCGGAATGCCCAGCGAGCGCGCGATGATCGCGGTGTGCGAGGTCGGGCCGCCCTTCACGGTGCAAAAGCCCAGGATCGTGTCGGGATCGAGCGCGGCGGTGTCGGAGGGCGTGAGGTCGTCGGCCAGCAGAATCACCGGCGCATCGGGTGTGGCCGGTGCTGGCGCGTCCGATCCGACCAGGTGGCGCAGCACGCGATCGCCGACGTCGCTCATATCGACGGCGCGGCCGGCCAGGATCGGATCGTCAAGCTTCTGCATCTGCGCCACGCGCTCGTTGATCATCTGCTGCCAGGACCAGGCCGCGCTGTGGCCCTCGAAGATCAGGCCAACAGTCTGCTGGATCAGCCCGGTATCGTTCAAGAACTCGCTGTGGGCGCGGAAGATCGCGGCCTTGCCCGAGCCGAAGCGGGTTTTAACCTCGTCGTACAGCTGGTCAAGCTCGGCGTTGGCTGCGTTCAGCGCCTCCTGGAAGCGATCGCCCTCTTCCATCGCATCGCTGGGGCGATCTTCGACCACCAGCTTGCGCTGCATGTACTGGCGTGTCACGCCGATCGCCAGGCCGGGAGCCGCGCTGATGCCGCTGACCGTCGCGGCCACGCTGCGAGGCGTCCAGGCCAGCGTGCCGACAAGCTGCGCGGCGGACGGCGCTTCTTCGTCTTCGTCGCCCAGCCCTTCGGCGATCGCCTGCTGTAGCGCTTTCAACGCTGCCGGAGCGTCGGCTCCTTCGGCGGAGACGCGAATCGTGGTGCCGTGCTCGACGCCCAGCTTGAGCAGCGAGATCAGGCTTTTGCCGTTCGCGATGTCGTTGCCGCGCCGAACTTTGACGTCGGATTGGTACTTTTTGGCAAGATTGACGAAAAAGGTGGCCGGTCGCGCATGCAGGCCGGTTTTGTTATGGATCACCGCTTCGAAGCCGCTGGCGTAGTCGTTGCCGACCTCACGTGCCAGCGCCGGTGGCCGATCGCCGGTCAGCGCGGCGATGATGTCGCCGGGATCGTTGGTGCGGATCAGCTTGTTGACCTGCTCCTGATCGCCCAGCACGCGGGTCAGCCGCCGCAGCACCTCGATATGCTCGTCGGACTTGGCCGCGATCCCGACCACGATATGCACGGTCTCGCCGTCGTTCCAGGGCACGCCCTCGGGAACTTGCATCACCGCGATGCCGGTCCGCTTGATCAGCTCACGGTCCTGAGGCAGACCGTGTGGAATGGCGATTCCGTTGCCAAGATAGGTGTTGGCGACTTTTTCGCGGCCCAGCATGCTTTCGATATAGCCGGGCTCGATGTGTCCGCTGGCGACGAGAATCTGGCCTGCTTGCCGGATGGCCTCTGCTTTGCTGCTGGGATGCGCACGCAGTTGGATCTGCCGTTGATCAAGCTCAATCATGTTCAACTCCGAAGCAGTCATGAGATTTGGTGAGTACGATGAAGAGGAGGTTGTTGCGGCGATTGTAATCGATTACATACGTGTTGTCAAGCGGCAATTTCAAGAGATCTCAAAATTGCTTTCCTCTTCAGGGCAGATCGAGCAATTTTCGGGCCATCTGTAGACGAGGCTTTTAGGGGATTGCAAAAACCTAGCATTATTTGCTATACTTTTTGCAATCGTTTACATTCGATTTGGCTCAGGAGACCATATGGCAAGCATAAAAGATGTCGCCGAGGCCGCCGGCGTATCGACGGCGACGGTCTCGCGGGTGCTCTCGAATCATCCGCATGTCCGGCCAGAGGTACGTGAGCGCGTGATGGCGGCGGTGGCGAAATTGGAGTACCGGCCGAATCTGGTCGCGCGTAGCCTGCGGTCGCAGCAGTCCAACACGATCGGTCTGATCGTCTCCGATATTCGCAATCCTTTTTTCACCGCCATCAGCCGGGCAGTCGAAGATACCGCCTACGAGCGCGGCTACAGCGTTTTGCTCTGCAACAGCGACGAAAATCCCGAGAAGGAGCAGCTGTATCTGGATCTGATGCGCGACGCTCAGGTGGCCGGCGTCATCTTCTCGCCAACGCGTCACACCATCAGCCGCTTCAACACGCTCAATATCGAATTTCCGACCGTGCTGATCGATCGCTCGCCCCGCAACGGCGAAGTCGACGCGGTGCTGCTGGATAACGTCGCCGCCGCCCACGATCTGACAGCCCATCTGCTCGATCAGGGCTACGAGCGGATCGCGGCGCTGCTGGGCGAGGTCAGCACCACCGGCCGTGAGCGCCAGCTTGGTTACGAGTCGGCGCTGCGTGAGCGCGGCGTAGTGTCTGTGCCTGAGCTGATTCGCTATGTGCAGCCCAGGATCGAGACGGGCCGCGCCGCGACTCTGGAGTTGCTCGCGCTGCCTCAGCCACCCGACGCGATCTTTACCAGCAATAGTCTGCTGACCGCTGGCGCGCTTCAGGCCATCCGCGATCGTGGCCTGACCATCCCCGACGACGTAGCGCTGGTCGGCTTCGACGAGACGACCTGGGCCGCGCTGGTGCAGCCCGCGATCACGCTGATCGAGCAGCCGACACACGAGATCGGCAAAACCGCGACCGAGCTGCTGCTGCGCCGGATCGGCGATCCCCAGCGCCCAGCGCGTAAGGTAATCTTACAGGGTGAGCTGCGGATTCGTGGATCGAGCGCGCGACGTCAGGAGAACCTAGAACCCAGAACCTAGAACCCGGGTGCCATGCCCAGGGGGCGCCCGGCGCAGAACAAAGAACAAAGAGCAGAGAACAATCAGGGAAGAATCGGAGGTAAACGGTTTACAACATAGATCGGCGAATAATGCCGTAGGGGCGTGATTTATCACGCCCTGAGCCTAACATCATCATTCATACATCGATGATTTTGTTAATCTTTAGTGCCAGATTCTCTCCCCTTCTCCTGTGTCAACGGGAGAAGGGGAAGGCACGAGAGTGCCAGGGGATGAGGGCCTATTCCACCTACGCAGCGGCAGCGGATGCCTCCTTACTCACCGTCTCAAACATCTGCTCATACGGAAAATCGCAGCCGTAGCGCGCTAGCTCCTCCTTCATCCGCCGATCGATCGCCGCCTGCTGCTCGGGCGACAGCAGCTCCGACGAGCCGCCGCGCGCTCCTTTGCGCAGCACCGCGAAACCCTCTAGCCGCTTGTTGAAGGGCCACGGCCGCTGAGGCGTGATCTTCTCATCGATGTTTTTCATATACTGGAATTGGCTCTTCTGGACCACCTGCGCAAACTCTTCATCGGTCAGCTCAACGCCCATGAACGCCGCGATGCGCCGCACCATGCCCGCATGATCCGCCTTCAGATCCTCGAACGTCAGGAACAGCACATTGTCGCGATTGCGCCACGGCCAGTAGCCCGCCAGGTGCTGGGCCCACGAGCCGTACTGGAACTTGCCGAACAAAAACAGATTCAGCCACTCCTCGACGGAGACCATCGGCCCCGAGATCATACCCTTGCTGAAGAAATAGCTCGACACACACACATCTTTGGGATCGCGCAGCACGACGATATATTTCGCCTCCGGGCTATACGGCACATAGTTGCTCTCCAGATGCGTCTTGATCACCCGCAGGCCGGTCGGCGAAGTGCGCAAGGGCAGCTCGTTGGCCAGCTTGATCACGTTGGGCATCGGCGCCTCGGGCCACGGCACCACATCATGAATATGCCCGAACTCGCCCTGGCCGCGATGCGCGATCTGATGGGCGATCTGAAGCGTCCAGTAAGTGCCGCTCTTGGCGTAGGTGCAGACTAGAACGTCGTGGCTGGTCGGCCGGTAGCCCTTGAACGCGCGCTGCTTGATCTTCGGCGACTGCATCTGGTCGGTCATGACGCGCAGTGTTTGCCGGCTCAGGCCAAGCTTGCCCGCCAGCGCCATCATGATAAACACCACCATCATCATGACCCAGGTGAAAAACTTTCCGATCCGATCCGCGATTGACCATTGCTTTGCCATAGCTCACCGCTCCTACGAGTGCCACCACACGACGCGATCGTACATAACGGAAGAACAGCGGAACAAAGAACAGATCATTGAGCCTGTTGATCTCCATCGATTGTCGTTTGTTCGGTTGTTCCCTTGTTCCTTTGTTTGCCGTAGCCTACGCAGCGGCAGCGGACGCATCCTGACTCACCGTCTCAAACATCTGCTCATACGGAAAATCGCAGCCGTGGCGTTGTAGCTCCGCCTTCATGTGTTGGTCGATCTGGTACTGCTGCTCGGGCGATAGCAGCTCTGACGAGCCGCCGCGTGCTCCTCTGCGCATGACCGCAAAGCCCTTCACGCCCTTGTTGAACGGCCACGGTCGCTCAGGCGTGAACTTCTGGTTGATGCGCTTCATGTTCTGGAACTGGCTTTTCTCGACCACCTGCGCAAACTCTTCATCAGTCAGCTCCACATCCATCAGCGCCGCGATCCGCCTGACTGCTTCCTCAAGATCGTCTTTCATCTCCTCAAACGTCAGGAACAGCACGTTGGCTCGATTGCGCCACGGCCAGTAGCCCACCAGATGCTCGACCCACGAGCCGTACATAAATTTCCCGGCAAGAAACAGGCGCAGCCACTCCTCGACCGGCAACATCGACCCTGAGATCATTCCTTGCGTGAAGAAGTAGCTCGACACAAACACATCTTTGGGATCGCGCAGCACGACGATATATTTTGCCTCTGGGCTGTACGGCACATAGCTGCTCTCCAGATGCGTCTTGATCACTCGCAGACCTGTCTGCGCCGCGCGGTACGGCGCTTCGTCGCTGAGCTTGATGATAGTATTTGACATGGGGGCTTCGGGAAACGGCACCACATCATGAATATGCCGGAACTCGCCCCTGCCACGGTGCGCGATCTGATGGGCGATCTGAATCGTCCAGTAGGTGCCGCTCTTGGCATAGGTGCAGACCAGAACGTCGTGCCTGGTGGGCCGGTAGCCTTTAAATGCCTGCTGCTTGATCTGCGGCGATTGCAGCTGGCTGGTTATGATGCGCAGCGTTTGCCGGCTCAGGCCAAGCTTCTCCGCGAGCGCCATCATCACAAACACCAGCAGGGTCATCAGCCAGCTACCGAACGTGCCAATCCGATCCGCGATTGACCATTGCTTTGCCATAGCTCACTGCTCCTACGAGTGCCACCGGAAGAACAACGGAACAAAGAACAAAGGATTGATCTTTGTCGAGATATGAGCGTATGCCAGTGTTCTCTATTCTAGGTTCTAGGTTCTGGACTCTAGGTTCTTGCGATCAATTTGACTAAATTTAAAGAATTTTTTAAGATTTAGGGGGCGCATATTCAACTGATTTTGAGACCGAGCGCCTATAGTAGCGATCAGGATGATCGCGGCGTGAGCGGCGCAGCAGCGACTGCCCGCCATCGTGAGTCATCATGACCTAGCTTACGAAAGGAACACCGCCGCCGGGAGTGAGAATCGCCAAACCTTGTTCACAGCGACGTTTCCCCCAGCGTCTCGCTTCGTCCACGCTCGTGACCTGTTTCTACGCGTATCTGGGGAACTCTAAACTATGCATCGCCTGTTCATCCGCACGCTGACGCTGATCGCCGCAATCGTCGCGCTGATCGCGCCGCTGGTTCTCGACTCGACGGCTGCGCTCGCCGCGCCCAACCGCCCGACGGTCCCAACCGGCCTCAAGCTCTCGGTTCACACCGCAGACGGCGCTCCGATCGCCAACGCTTCGGTCTCGATCAAGCCGTTGAATCTCGCGGGCACCACCGATCGCAGCGGCACGCTGCTGCTCGACAATCTATCAGCTCCTGAGAAAGTGAAGCTCAACGTTACGATCAAAGCCAAGGGCTATCGCACCTGGACGCTGCGCAACGCCACGCTCTATCCCAACGACACCCTGGAGATCGATGCGCCGCTCTCGGATACCAGCGCCACCCAGGACACGCCCGAGGTGATCGACGTGCAGCCGCACCGCCTGGAGAGCGGCGCTGCCCAGACGCTCGGCCCCGACAGCGTGATGCCGGATGTCGGCACGATGGCCACGCATACCACGCCGCCCTCGACGATCCGCGTGCGGCGCGTAAGCCTGGGCCGGACCGATACCGTCGATTTCAAGACCTACGTTAAGCACGTGCTACCCAGCGAGTGGATTCCGAGCTGGCACAGTGAATCGCTGAAGGCCGGTGCGCTGCCGGTCAAGATCTACGGCTGGTACTGGACGATCTATGCGAAGTATCCCGGCTCCGGCTATGATGTCAAGGATAACACCTCGGATCAAGTCTACAACCCCAATGTCTCGTACGCCAGCACCAACGCGGCCGTCGATGCGACCTGGGACTACAAGATCACGCGCAACGGCCAGATCTTCCAGGCG
Organism: Herpetosiphonaceae bacterium; assembly: GCA_036402055.1. GTDB lineage: Bacteria > Chloroflexota > Chloroflexia > Chloroflexales > Kallotenuaceae > LB3-1. Next base: position 6,250 of record DASWTQ010000622.1, on the reverse strand, counting down.
CACTACTGCGCGGGCAGCTACAACAGCAGCCGCACGACCGGCCAGTGCAGCCAGAATCACGGCTGGACGGTCGGCACGTACCTCAGCCAGTGGGGCTCGAAGTGGTACGCCGACAATGGCCGTACCTGGCAGTACATGATGACCTTCTACTACGATAACGTGGTCGTCGGCACGATCGGCGGTGGCGGCACGCTGCCCATGCCCAGCTGGCCGACGCTGCGCAACGGTAGCACCGGCAACGACGTGAAGGCCGCTCAGCATCTGCTGCGCCATCGTGGCTATAACATCGCGGCAGATGGCATCTTCGGCTCCGGCACCGAGTCCGCCGTGCGCTCGTTCCAGAGCGCCAACGGCCTGACTGTCGACGGCGTCATCGGGCCGAACACCTTCTCGAAGCTGATCGCCACGGTGCGCAACGGCGATAACAACGAGGCGGTGCGCGGCGAGCAGGTCTTGCTGGGAATCACCGTCGACGGCGTCTTCGGCTCCGGCACTGAGGCGGCAGTCAAGAGCCTGCAAGCGCAGTACGGCCTGGTGCAGGACGGCATCGTCGGGCCGCTGACCTGGCAGGCATCATTCGGCAAGTAAGCGCTTTTACGCTAACGTTCGCGCCGGCGTCGAGTCGATCGATGCTGGCGCTTGTTTGTACCGTCGACGGCGATCGGCAAGATAAAGCGCGTGAAGATCCAGGTAAAGAGCGCGGCCAGCCCAATGCTCAGGCCGATAAAGATCCAGCCTACCACCCGGAGCATCCATAGGTCGCCCAGGTAATCGGCGCGTGTGCCGGCATAGATCGTCTCGGCAACCAGCACCGGCCCCGCATCTTCCTGCCGCAGCGTGCCCCACGCGAACACCATCTGGCGATTTTCCAGCCCAACATAGCGCTGCTCATCACCCTGGTAATGTGTGATTGTCGGGCCGCTGAGCGTGTAGGTGCCCGTGATCGGCACGCTGCCGTCGCTCAGCTCGACCCGCAGCGGCGGCCGGATTTGCTCAACTGTGCTCCAGCGCCTCGACTCGTTAGTGTTACTGGAGGGGAACTCGCCTTCCTGATAATCGTAAGCGACCAGCGACTGAAAGCGCGGCGCTCCCTCGATGCGGCCTTCAACGGCGACCGTGCTACCTGTGCTCTGGCTGAGCAGCGTGGATGCTCCCAGCGTCGGAAATTGCGCGATCTGGGTCTCAGTCTGTCCGCTGATGTATAGATTGGCGACGCCGATTCCTAGCAGCGCGAGCACGGCCGCGAGCATGCCGAGCAGCGCCCCAAGACCCGCTATACAGCCGCTCCGATCGCGGCGGGAAGAAGAACGTGGCACGCGGGTGATCTCCATATGTAGTAGTGGTTCGTGGCGACTCTAGTCTAGCATAAACCACGCTGGTTGCAGAGCCTGCTTTGGTCTAACCCGTCTGCGTGTGTAGAATAGTGCTTACCACGAGCATGCTATGCTTGGGAACATCACGCAGAAAATATGTTCAGCTTGCCCGATCGATGGAGTTCACCATGACGTTACAGCTCGTCTTATGTGCTACTGAAAGCCCGCTCGTCAAGGCATGGAAAACGTTTTGCAGCGATCTCGACTTTGTGACTGTTCATCATGGCTCGATTCTGGATCTGTCCTGTGACGCGGTCGTTAGTCCTGCCAATAGTTTTGGGTTTATGGATGGCGGCATCGATGCACTGTATCTAGACCGGTTTGGCCCGGAGATTCAACGGCGAGTGCGCCGGCAAATCAGCGATCATCATGCGGGCGAGCTTCTGGTCGGCACGGCCGATATTGTCGAAACGCTGGACGCCGACATCCCCTATCTCATCGCCGCCCCAACAATGCGCGTGCCGATGGTCTTACGCGACTCGGTCAACGCCTATCTTGCCGCGCGTGCGGTCTTCCTGCTCGTGACTCAAGGGCACTTCACGAGTGGAGCGCACCAGGGCGAGCCTATCGCCGATCACGTTCGAACAATCGCGCTGCCGGGCTTGGGCACCGGTGTCGGCAAGATCGGGGTTAACACCTGCGCCCATCAAGTGCGGGCCGCCATCGACGATATTCTTTTGGGCGGATATACGATGCCACGCTCCTGGGCCGAAGCCAGCGAACGACATCAGCTCCTGTACACAGACACCCCGACTCGTCTACAGTATTAGCCGTGTCTGCCGCAAAGCCAAAAGCCCGCTCGATTGAGCAGGCTTTCGGTCGATCTTGAAAAAATGGTTAGCTAGCGCAGCGCGCTGGGAACGTACACACGGTGGATGTCACTCATCGAGAGCATGCCGCCGCTGATCTCAGGGTTGAGCGTCTCGCCGGCCAGGAAGAGATTCGACTGCCGGGCACCAGTGGTCGCCACGGTGATCGCGGTGCTGCTGAAGAGCTGCCTGGCGCGGACGTAGAATGTCGCTACGGCTAGATTGCCCGTGGCTGGCGCATCAAAGCGCGACGCCGACAGGTTGATCTGACCGGTGACATTGTTGACCCTGCTGTAGTTGGTTTGGGAGAATGCAGCATTGCTGGGCATGAGCGACGAGATCGGCTGACCGTTCGCGTCCACTACTTCCAGAAGCTGCGGATCGAAGTTGAGGTACAGATCCAGGGTATCCGCCTCGGCCTCGCCTAGGCCCAGCCGTACCTGGACCGGCACGATCTCGCCAACGGCGATCTTGCTCAGCGCTGGGCTCATGCCGATGGTCGGCAGTGTGCTGCTTCGTGTTCGCATTCGCTGCACCGGCTGCGTGAGCGCCTGAGCGTTGGTGAGCGGGCCGGCGCGCAGGAAGTTGGGCACCAGCGCCGACACATCGCCGCCGTTGATCGCGCCGTTGTTGTTGGTATCGGCGTAGGGCAAGAAGCCGGTGTCGCTGCTGGTGAGCAGGAACGATGGAATCATGTACGAAACATCAGCGCCGTTGACGGTGTTGTTGCCGGTGCTATCGCCGACGCGCAGCGTGCCAAAGTCGTGCTCGATTGTCGGGTCGCTCAGATCGATATTGGTGCGCTTGTTGCTCAGCGTGTTCGAGCCTTTGACCTGAATATCGTAGGTCCCGACTGGCACATTCGCCAGCGTCACGCTGAAACGTCCTAGCTGGTCGGTCGTCGCCGCGAACTGCCCGACGAGCGTATCGGTGCCTGGCTGGTATAGCGAGATGCCGCCGGTAGTCGTCACGCCCTCGGTGCGGAAGAGCTGCGTGATCCAGCGCGTCGTATTGATCGGCCCACGCTGCTCTAGCGCGATCCGTCCGTTGAGCACCGGCGCTTCCAGAATGCGAACGATCGTGTTGCCGAAGCTGGGCAGCAGACTTGCGCCGGCGCGCATCAGATCGCTCTGGCGCGCTCCTGTCTGCACAAAGCGAATGCTGGTGGTGTCGAACGGCGCTTTGGCGCGGAAGCGCATCGTCGCGATGGTGTGTGTGCCAACCGGGAACGGCGCCTCGTATTTGGAGGTTGACAGGTTGATCTGGCCGGTTGTGTTGTTGGCCCGGTTGATCGTCGCGCTGTCGAAGACGCCGCTCTGCATGGTTACGCTTGTCGCAGGATTGCCGGCCGCGTCGATCACTTCCAGCGCCGCCGGATCGAAATCCAGGTAGGCATCCAGCGTGTCGACCTCGTGATTGTAGGTGTCCATGCGCAGATCGACCTGGAAGCTCTGGCCAACGCCGACTGTTAGCTGCGGATGGCTCAAGAAGACGCGCGGACCCTCCGGCACCGGCGATGGGCTGGGCTCAGGAGAGGTGGGCGGCGTGAGACCATTCATGCGCAAGCGTGCCAGGTTGTTGCGTGCAATACCGTTGATCGTGCTGAACGTGCCGCCGATCAAGAGCTGGCCGTCGGCCTGAAACTCCATGCCATACACCGGCCCGTTGGTACCGCTCGGCGCGAACGAGAAATCCAGACTGCCGTTCGGGTTGAGCCGCGCGATATTGTTGCGTCCCACGCCGTTGAAGCTGGTGAAATTACCGCCCACCATGATCTTGCCGTCGGCTTGCTGCTTCACACTATGGATAAAGAATCCGTTTGTGTTTGTTGCGCCGCCACCGGGAGCAAAGGTCGTGTCCAGGCTGCCGTTGCTGTTCAGACGTCCAATCTTGTTGCGCACCACGCCGGTAAGCTGGGAAAACTCGCCGCCCACAATAATTTTACCGTCTGACTGGACGGCAACGATATAGACCGTATCATTCGTGCCGGCAGTAAAGGTTGTATCCAGACTACCCGTAGGTGAGAGTCGCGCCAGGCGGCTGCGTGGTTGACCATTGACCGACGTGAACAGACCGCCGATCACGACATTGCCGGTGGCGTCAAGCGCAACACTGTTTACCTGGTTGCCTACGCTGGTGCCCGATGCGAAGGTCGTGTCGAGGCTGCCGTCGCTGTTGAGCCGTGCGATACTGATACGTTCCACGTTGTTGACAGCTGAGAATGATCCTCCGATCACGATCTTGCCGTCCGGCTGGAGCGCAAGCCCAAACACCCTGCCGTTGGTCCCACCACCGACCGCAAAACTCTCGTCCAATGCTCCATTCGCGTGAAGCCGGGCAATACCGCCGCGTGCAATGCCGTTTACAGCGTTGAACTCGCCGCCGATCAGGATCTTGCCGTCGGGCTGAAGCGCAATCGCGCGAATACTACTATTTGCTCCTAGACCAGGATTAAACGACGGGTCAATCGTCCCGTCTGGCTGAAGGCGAGTAATCCCGCTGTGTCCGACATCGTCGAACAATCCGAAGCCACCACCGACGAGGATTTTACCGTCGCCTTGTGGAACGATCGGCTGGACAGATACGTTTGGCCCGCGATTGGTCGCATAGGTGATGTCAATGCTGCCGGTCGGGTTGAAGCGCACAATGCGGGAGCGGCTGAGGCTGCGAGCGGCCGTAAATGTGCCGCCGACAACGATCTTGCCGTCCGCTTGCAGGCCAAGGCCAGTAACGCTGTTATTCACACCAGTGCCAATATCAAACGCAGGATCGACATCTCCATCCGCGTTCAGCCGTGCAATCCGGTTGCGGGGCATCTCATCAATAGCGGTAAACGCGCCGCCGACAACGATCTTGCCGTCCGGCTGCACCAAGATTTTGTGAACGGAGCCGTTCGCGCCACCATCGACGGCGAAATCGTCATCCAGAATACCGTTTGCATCCAGCCGGGCAATATAGTTACGCGCCAGGTTATTGATCGCTGTGAACGGACCGCCGATCAGGATCTTGCCGTCGGGCTGAAGCGTAATCGCTTCGACACTGTTTCCCGCCCCCGCGAAAAAATTGGTGTCGAGGCTGCCGTCGCTGTTGAGCCGCGCGATCCTGAAGCGATTCGAGCCATTGACCGAGGTGAACGGACCGCCGATCAAGATCTTGCCGTCGGGCTGCACGGCGATCGCATGGACCTCGCCGTCCGCAACGTTGGCAAGCGCGAAGCTATTATCCACGCTGCCGTCGCTGTTGAGCCGGGCGATTCGGCGGCGGGTCGCACCGTCAACCGTGGTGAATGCGCCACCGATCAACACCTTGCCATTGGGCTGCACGGCGATCGCATACACATGCGAGTTTGGGCCATTGCCAGACAGGAACGACGAATCTAGACTGCCGTTGGTGTTCAGGCGCGCGATGTAATTTCTTGTAGCGCCGTTCACCGCAGTAAAGCCCCCGCCGATCAGGATCTGGCCGTCCGGTTGGATCACTAGATCGTTAATATGGAGGTTGGGGCCGCCGCCGGGAATGAACGACGAGTCCAGGGTGCCATCGCTATGCAGCCGCGCCAGCCGCGTACGGGTAATACCGTTAACAGCGCTAAAATCGCCGGCGATAACGGTCTTGCCGTCGGCCTGAAGGGCTAGTGCATTCACAGGACCATTGATGTTGCTGAGCGAAGCGCCGCCGAAACTGGTGTCGAGATCACCCTCTGCGGCGAGGGCGGCGGGATGTGGGCTGAGTATAACAGCGAGCAGAAGCAGGATCGAGAGGACTGCCGGCAGGACGCGCTGAGTCGGACGAGATGGGCTTGCAGGGAACATGGATGCATCCTCTTGTGAAAAGTGTAACGACAATGATGTGCAATCGTCCATGCGTACAGCGATCGACCTGGCCTCAAGCCAACACATAGGCCAGTAGCAAGACGCAGACTCACCAGGCTGCGTACGGCAAGCAACCGTATGCATCACGCATGTGCACATAAGGCTACAGCCAATGAGTTTGCGTAAATATAGATCTGTTGTGAGCGTGCGGGCCATTTGACCAGCACAGGTGCAAGGTATTAAGCGTGAGTGGGGG